>NZ_JBNHFL010000004.1:0-214415 GCF_059090205.1 Arthrobacter sp. CMU6 | reverse complement strand
CAGCACCGAGGCGCTGGCAACAGCACTGCACGAGTACATCCGCTGGTACAACACCGAAAGAATCTCCACGAAGCTCAACGGCTTGAGCCCGATACAACACCGAAGCCAGGCCCTTGCAGCCTAGGCCTTACTAACCAGGTCCAACTATCGGGGACCAGTTCATTTCGTCGTCTGAATCCGGACGCTTCCTCAGGTTTGGCTGAGGCACATCATGCCTGTGGATAACTTCTGCGGTTCGAGCCGGTTTCGAGCAACAATGCCTTATGCAAAGATGTACCGATCTTCCTGTCAGCCTGCTGTCTGCCCCCTTCACGCTGGGATCCGCGAAAGCGTCCGGAGTTCCACCCAGCAGACTGCGACGGGCCGACGTCGCGCATGTAAGTCGTGAACTGTACCGCCCGAGCGGCTGGAGCTTCGAGCTTGAGGGCGCGTCACGCGCGCTGTCTGCGGCATCGCCCGGTGCTTGGATTTCGCATGTCACAGCGGCCCGGATTCGAAGCCAAATTCTGCCCGCACGGCTGGCAGATTCGACCGAATTGCATTTAAGCAAACCGCATTCCCTGCCGGAGGTGCGGCGAAGAGGCGTGATCGGGCACTCGGTGTTGGCGTACGAGGACGAGATCGAAGTCGTCGACGGAATTCGAATAAGCAGCAGGTCCCGCACCTGGCTCGATATGGCGAGACGGCTGTCGGAGGGCGAACTGGTCTGCATGGGCGATGAACTGATTCGCGTTCCCAGAGCGGAATTCGAAGACCGGATCGAGCCGTTCGACACGCTTGATGGGCTGCGTTCCCTCGTCGCCCGCCATCCGAATCTTCAGGGTGTGGTCCGGGCGCGGGCCGCGCTCGAGCGGATGCGCGTCGGAGCGGATTCTGCGCCCGAGTCGCTGCTCCGCCTCGCGATGGAGGACGCAGGCCTGCCGGAGCCTCAGCTGCAGGTGCCACTGCGAGAGGACCAGACCGTCGGGCCGACTGCCGATCTCGGCTACAGGAACCGGCGGCTGGCCATACAGTACGACGGCGGACACCACCTTCTCGAGCCTCAAATCTTCAGCGACAGGCGGCGTGACAAAGCATTCGAGGCTGCTGGGTGGACCGTTGTTGTGTTTGGCAAGGCGGATCTGGCTGATGGCTTCGAGCGGGCCATCCGCCTGATCAAGCGCGCGATGCGAGCGAGCCACCTGGACCATCCTCAGGCGTCCGGATTTGCCGATGCGGTCTGAGGACGCGTTGGGGGTGGTAGCGGCGGGAGGTGAGGACGCGTTGGGGTGGTAGCGGCGGGAGGACGCGTTGGGGGTGAAGCGGCGGGAGGTGAGGACGCGTTGGGGTGGTAGCGGCGGGAGGACGCGTTGGGGGTGAAGCGGCGGGAGGTGAGGAAGGGTTGGGTGGATGCGGCAGGAGGTGAGGACGCGTTGGGGTGGTAGCGGCGGGAGGTGAGGAAGGGTTGGGGTGGTAGCGGCGGGAGGTGAGGAAGGGTTGGGGTGGATGCGGCAGGAGGTGAGGACGCGTTGGGGTGGAAGGTGGCGGGAGGTGAGAGAGGGGCTAGAAGAGGCCAACCGGGTTGCCGAAGTCGTCCACGTCCATCCGCATCGCCGCGGGAACGGCCGGAAGGCCTGGCATGGTCATCACCGCTCCGGTCAGGGCCACGATGAAGCCCGCGCCGGTCTTCGGAATGAGGTCGCGCACATGGATGGTGAAGCCCTTGGGCGCCCCCAGCCGCGAGGCGTCGTCCGTGAACGAGTACTGGGTTTTGGCCATGCAGACAGGCAGTCCGGACCAACCGTTCTTCTCAATATCCGCCAGCCGGCGCAGTGCAGGCACCGAAAAGTCCACGCCGTCGGCGCCGTAGATTTCCTGGACGATGGTGCGGATCTTGTCCTCCACGGACATGTCCAGCGGGTACAGATGCCGGAACGACGACGGGCCGTTCACCGCCGCGGCGACCTTGGCCGCGAGCTCATCGCCGCCGTCGCCGCCCCCGCCCCGCCCCCAGATGTCCGCCACCGCTGCCTGGATGCCCTCGCCGGCACACCAGCCGAGCAGCCAGTCGAGCTCCTCCGGGGTATCGGCGGGGAATTTGTTGATCGCCACCACCGGTGTCACGCCGAACCGCTCCACATTCCGGACATGGCGGCGAAGGTTCACCACACCCGCCGCCGCAGCCTCCACGTTCGGCTCGTTCAGCCGGTCCTTGGGAACCCCGCCTTGCATCTTGAGCGCGCGGACGGTGGCCACCACCACGACGGCGGACGGCGCCACATCAGCGATCCGCGCCTTGATGTCCATGAACTTTTCCGCACCGAGGTCGGCCCCGAATCCCGCTTCCGTCACCACGATGTCTGCCAGCCGCCGGGCGGTTTGCGTGGCGATCAGCGAGTTGCACCCGTGGGCAATGTTCGCGAACGGCCCGCCGTGGACCAGGGCCGGAGTGCCGGCGATGGTCTGGACGAGGTTGGGCTTGATCGCGTCCTTCAGCAGCAGCGTCAGCGCGCCCTGCACGCCGAGGTCCGCAACGGTAACCGGCGCCCGGTCGTGGGTGTAGCCGAAGGTGATCCTGCCCAGCCTGTCCCGCAGGTCGGCAATGTCGGTGGCCAGGCAAAAGACCGCCATGATTTCGGATGCGACGGTGATGTCGAAGCCGTCCTGGCGGGGGACCCCCTGGGTGGGGCCGCCGAGTCCAATGACCATCTCGCGAAGGGAACGGTCGTTCATGTCCAGGACCCGCTTGAACGTCATGCGGCGGGGGTCGATATTCAGTTCGTTGCCCTGGTAGATGTGGTTGTCTACGAGGGCCATGAGGGCATTGTTGGCCGATGTGACGGCATGGAAGTCACCGGTGAAATGCAGGTTGATCTCGTCCATCGGCAGAACCTGGGACAGCCCGCCGCCCGTGGCCCCGCCCTTCATGCCGAGGATGGGGCCCAGCGAGGGCTCCCGCAGCGCGACCATCACCTTGTGGCCCGCCCGCGCCAGCGAATCCGCCAGTCCCACAGTGGTGGTTGATTTCCCTTCCCCGGCGGGCGTGGGCGACATCGCCGAAACCAGGACCACTTTTCCCGCTGGTGCAGGGGCTGACAGCTTCGCGGGGTCGATCTTCGCCTTGTAGCGGCCATAATGCTCCACCGCTGCCGCATCGATGCCCGCGCTTGCTGCGATCTCCTCGATCGGCCGCAGCACCGCCCTGCGGGCAATGTCCAGGTCGCTCAGGGAAGTGCTGCTCGGGCCGGTACCGCTCAGGGGAGTGCTGTCAGACATCATTGTCCTTTCCGGAAGGGTTTAGCCGGTGAGCCGGGACCCGTAAACGGTGGCCATCGGGTGGCGGGAGGCATATTCGTCGACGGCGGCGTGGTAGCTGTCGAGGGTGATGGCGGCGGTGCGCTGCCAGCCGGAGTTTGCGGCGTGGATGGCGGCAGCGGTGCCCATGTTGTGGCGGGTGGTGGGGTCATCATGCAGGGCTTCGAGGGCATCGGCCCAGTCGGCGGCATGGTGGCCGTCCACGAGCAGGCCGGTGCGGCCGTGGCTGACTGCTCGTGTGAGTCCGCCGACGCGGGTGGCGAGGACGGGGGTGCCGCAGGCCTGGGCCTCGAGGGCCACCAGGCCGAAGGATTCGCTGTACGAGGGCATGACGACGACGTCGGCGGCTCGGAACCAGCCGGCAAGGTCGGGTGCGCCGACAGGCGGGTGGTGGGTGACGACGTCGTCCAGTTCGGCGGAGCTGACGAGGGTTTTGAGGTTGAAGTCCTTGGCGCCGCTGAGCGCACCGAGGATGGTGAGCTTGAGGTCGATGTCGGGGCGGCGGCGGCGGAGCAGGGCGGCAGCCTTGAGCAGGATCTGCGGGCCTTTGAGGCGTTGGATCCGGCCGGCGAAAAGCAGGTGGAAAGTGCCGGGAGTGATGCCGTGTGCGGCGCGGGACCGGGCGCGGAACGCAGGCGTGAAGACGGAGAGGTTCACACCTGGGGGTGCGACGTCGATGTGGTCGAAGTCGGCGCCGTAGTGGGAGACGAGTTCAGCGGCCTCGGCGGTGGTGTTGGCAATCAGGCGGGTGGCGCCGTCGACGATTCGGTGTTCGCCGTCCTCGCGGCGCCGGGGTTCGGGTTGTTCGCCGGAGTGCAGGAGGAGGTTTTTGACCTTGGCCATGGTGTGCATGGTGTGCACCAGGGGAACATTCCATAACTGGGACAGTTCGAGGCCGGCGACGCCGGAGACCCAGTAGTGGGAATGGATGAGGTCGTAGCGGCCGTGCGGCTGCTGGCCTCGGACGCGTTCAATTTCGGCGACCATGCTGTGCAGCAGTTCGGGGAGTTCTTCCTTGGGGAGCTTGCGCGGCGGACCGGCCAGGACATTGTGGACGCAGACGCCGGGGTCGGGATGTTCGACGGCGGGCTGCCCGGCAGCGGTGGAGCGGGTAAAGATCTCCACTTCGACGCCGCTTTCGGCCAGGGCGGAGGCAAGGCCGCGGATGTAGACGTTCATGCCGCCGGCGTCCCCGGAACCGGGCTGCTCCATCGGGGAGGTATGCAGTGACAGGAACGCCACACGCTTGATCACAGACACGGGCCTCCCTCCTCTCCGGACTGCTGGAACTTCATCGGGTAAAACACTACTCCTGAACGGTCCGCGCGACGGTGGGGCTGCAGCTGCCGCTGGCGTGGTGTTTCACACGCCAGCAGCGCGGCCAGCGGATGTAGCGCGGCCATGCTAAAACCGCAGCCTGCCCGTCACCGCCCCGTGCCCCGTCACTGGCGCCACAACCGGGCCAACTCCGGGAACGCGCCCTCGTATCCGGTGAGCAACGCATCGGCGAGGTCAGGGGACCCTACCAGCGGGTGTTCCGCGAAGGCTTCCAGCGCTGCATCACGGTCGCCGGTAGAGGCCGCACGGACGGTGAGCAGTTCCACTGTCTTGACCTGCTGCAGCAGGCGGAGTTGCGGTTCGGCGGGCCTGTCCTGCGGGAGCGGCACCGCGCCGTCCGGCGTGACCGTGCAGGGAACTTCGACGACGGCGTCCGGCGGCAGCCCGGGAATAGCGGCCTGGGAGCCGCCCGCCCCGGCAAAGGACTGTCCGGTGGAGTTCGGTGTATTGAGGATCAGCTCGGTAGCAGCCCCCACCCCATCGACGACGGCACCCCCGGCCAGCGCCCGCATCACGGCCAGGGCCACCTGCTCGTAACCGCCGCCGGCCAGATCCTCGGGGTTCCGCGCTTCGCCACCGGTCCTGGCTTCGGCCAGGTAGCCCTCCTCGCGGGACAGCCGCGCCGCCTCCCACACGCCGTACGCTTCGTCCCCGGCGATGGCCAGCCGCGGATACAGCTCCGCCTGCTGGCCGTGGATCGACTCTCCGCGCGTCCTGGCCATGGCCCGCATCCCCGCCGTCGCGCGCGCCGCCTCGTAGTAGTAGAACAGGTACTCGTTCGGCAGCAGCCCCAGATCGCGCAGGAAAGGCTGCGGAAACAGCCTGCCCTCCTCGAAGCTGGCCAGGGCTTCCCGGTCGGTCAGCAGGCCGGGAAGGACATCCCGTCCGCCGCTCTCCAGCCGGTACAGCCAGCCGAGATGGTTCAGCCCGTAGTAGCCCACGCCATCGAGCGTTCCCGCCGGCAGCGGCACCTTGGCCGCCCGGGCGGCGCGGTGCACCAGGGCGCTCGCGGAATCACAGATGCCGATCACCTTTCGGCCCAGCACGGGAGCCAGCGCCTGGGTGACCATCCCCGCCGGATTGGTGAAGTTGATCAGCCAGGCGTCCGGGCAATGCGTCCGCATGTGGGCGGCCAACTCCAGCATCGCCGGAATGGACCGCAACGCATAAGAGATGCCGCCCGCGCCGGTGGTTTCCTGGCCCAGCAGCCCGAGGCCCTGGGCCACCCGTTCGTCGGCAACCCGGCCGGCCGTTCCGCCCGGGCGGATGGCGGCAAACACCATCTCCGTCCCGTCGAGGGCCTGGGGGAGGGACGTCGTGGACGTCACCACGGGTGGGCGCCCGGAGGAACGTCCGACGCCGGAACTTCCGTCCGGAGCGCCGCTCACCTGTGAAGACATGGACCGTAGGACGGCCTCGATTGCCGCCAGGCGGCCGCCGTCGACGTCGTACAGCACCACTTCGGTGACCAGCCCGGCATAGGGCCCGGAACACAGGGCACGGTAAACGAGGGGAACCCGGAATCCGCCGCCGCCGGCGATCATGAGCCGCATGGCAGGAGTTTATGCGCAGCAGCCAACAACTCGGCAGGTCCTGAAGCGCCGGAGGCCAGCCGGACGCGTCCCCACCCCACATCGCGGGGTTTCAACGCCAAGGTACACAGCGTAATGTGCCGAACATGGAGGCGAATCCCGCACGCCGTTTCGACCCGCTTTCGGCCGTCCGTACCCAGGCGGCCGGAGAGTTCGACCTGCTGCTGGCCGGGACCGTCTTTCAGGACATCATCTTCACCGGGCTGCCGCATGCGCCCGAGCCCGGGACCGAAATCTGGAGCGAGGGGATGGGCAGCTGCCCGGGCGGCGTGGCCAACCAGGCCATCGCGGCCGCGCGCCTCGGCCTGCGGACCGGGCTGGCTGCGGCCTTCGGCGACGACGGCTACGGCGACTACAACTGGAAGGTCCTGGACCGGCAGGAGCACGTGGACCTCTCACTCTCCAGACGGATCCAAGGCTGGCACTCGCCGGTGACCGTATCACTGAGCGTGGACCACGACCGCTCCATGGTCACGCACGGGCACCCGGCACCGGTGACCTCCTCCGAGCTGATCGGCAATCCGCCCCGTGCGCTGGCTGCCGTGGCGGACCTCGGCCATGAGCTGGAGCCGTGGGCGCTCGCGGCGCACAAGGAGGGGGTGAAACTGTTCGGCGACGTCGGCTGGGACCCCACCGGCGAATGGGCCCATGCGCGGCTTGCCAACCTGCAGTACTTCCACGCCTTTATGCCCAACCAGCGCGAGGCGATGGCCTTCACCGGCAAGAACGATCCCTGGGCGGCGCTGTACTCCCTGGCGGACCGGGTGCCGGTGGCGGTGGTGACACTGGGCGCGCAGGGTGCCGTGGCAGTGGACTCGGAAACCGGCGAGGAGGAATGGGTGCCCTCGCTGCCGGTGGCCGCCTACGATCCAACCGGTGCCGGGGACTGCTTCGGGGCCGCCTTCATCGTGGGGAGCCTGGCGGGGTGGCCCCTCGGCGACCGGCTCCGGTTCGCCAATCTCTGCGCCGCACTGGCAGTCCAGGAAGTGGGCGGTTCCCTGGCAGCGCCCGGCTGGGGCGACATCGCCGACTGGTGGAAACGCGCCAACGCCCGGCCGGAACGCCGCGGCAGCCAGTGGCTGCGCCGCTACTCCTTCCTCGCCGACATCGTCCGGGATGTTCCGCAGGAAGCCCAGCGGCGCGCGGCGGCCACCATTGCTCACCTCTCGGATGCCTGAGCAGGCGCCGTTTTCCCGGCAATTATTCGGCCTGAACCGCCAGCACTAGAATCAGTAGAGTGATTTATCCAGCAGCAACAGGAGACCGCCCGGCTGTAACGGGCCAGGCCGGGACGCCGCACGGTTACGCCCGAACGGCCCACGAGCGTTCCGCGGTGATCGACCTCGACGCCATCCGGCACAACGTCCGACGGCTGGCCGCGGCCGCTGAACCGGCCAAGGTCATGGCGGTCGTCAAGGCCGACGCCTACGGACACGGCGCCGTGCCGGTGGCCCGCGCGGCCCTTGAGGCAGGCGCAAGCTGGCTGGGCGTCGCGCACATCTCCGAAGCTCTGGCACTGCGCGCGGCGGGCATCGAAGCGCCGCTGCTCGCCTGGCTGCACACCCCGGAAAGCAACTTCGGCGCGGCGGTGGCCGCCGGCGTCGACATCGGGTGCTCCGGCTGGGAGCTGGAACAGATCGTGGCCGCCGCCCGGGAACAGGAACGGCCGGCGCGCGTCCACCTCAAGGTCGACACCGGACTGGGCCGCAACGGCGCCACAGTCGAGGTGTGGGACAGGCTGGTGGGCGAAGCCGTGGAGTACCAGGACCAGGGGCTGCTCCGCGTAGTGGGCATCTTCTCCCACCTCGCCGTGGCCGACGAGCCCGAGCGGCCGGAAACCGATGACCAGCTCGCAGCCTTCCGCGAGGTCCTGGCCATCGCCGAGGACGCCGGCGTGGACCCCGAAGTCCGCCACCTGGCCAACACCCCGGCCACCCTGTCCCGGCCCGACACTCACTTCGACCTGGTCCGCGCGGGGCTGGGAATCTACGGCCTCTCGCCCTTCGAGGGGCAGACCTCCGCGGAACTGGGCCTTCGCCCCGCGATGACCCTGCGCACGGTCGTATCCCACTGCAAGGACGTGCACTCCGGCCAGGGCGTCTCCTACGGTTTCAACTACCACACCTCCGGCGAGAGCACGCTGGGACTCATTCCGCTCGGCTACGCCGACGGCGTTCCCCGCATCGCCACCGGCGGTCCCGTCCGCGTGGAGGGCGTCACCTACCCCGTGGTGGGACGGATAGCGATGGACCAGATGGTCATCGACCTCGGCCTCCTGGACGTTTCCCGCGGCGGGCACAGCGTCCTAGGGGCAGAGGCCGTCCTCTTCGGAGACGGCGCCGACGGCGGCCCCACGGCCGATGACTGGGCCCGCGCCGCCGGCACCAACAACTACGAGATCGTCACCCGCATCAGCCCCCGCGTGCCGCGCACCTACATCAACGAATCACCCGCAACCGAAACGCCGGCGCCGTGAGCCTCCCCGAAACCGGCAACGCTCCGCTGTGGGTGCAGACCCTGACGGTCACGACGGCGGACCAGACCCACGCGTTCGGCGCGGCCCTGGCGGAGGTGCTCCAGGCGGGCGACCTCCTGGTGCTCACGGGCGAACTGGGCGCCGGAAAGACAACATTCACGCAGGGCCTCGGTGAGGGGCTGGGCGTCCGCGAGGGCATCATTTCCCCGACCTTCGTACTGGTGCGCATCCACCCCAACCTCCCCGACGGGCCGCGCCCGGGCGGACCGGATCTGGTGCACGTGGACGCCTACCGGCTGGGATCCGCGTCGGAAATCGACGACATCGACCTGGAGAACACGCTGGACTCTGCCGTGACTGTGGTGGAGTGGGGCCGGGACCGTGTGGAGCACCTGACCGAGAGCCGGCTCGAGGTGGAACTGCACCGCCAGCTGGGCGGCGCCGCCCCCGTGCACCTTCACGCCGGGGATCCAACGGGAACCGGTGATCCTGACGCGCCCCTCCTGGACTTCGAGTCGGAGGACGACGACGAACCCCGCACCATCATCATCCGCGGCTTCGGGCCGCGCTGGGCAGAACAGCCCATCCTGGCCGCGGAAGGAATCTCCTGATGCTCATACTCGCCATTGACACCTCAGCCGTGGCCAGCGCCGCGCTGGTGTCCGACGACGCCCTGGAAGGCGTGGTGGGCAGCTTCTCCACCGAGGACACGAGGAGCCACGCCGAGGTCCTTGCGCCCGGAATCGAGCAGCTGCTGGCAGACGCCGGAGTAACCGGAGCCGCGGTTGACGCGATCGTGGTGGGCGTCGGTCCCGGTCCCTTCACCGGGCTCCGGTCCGGCATCGCGACGGCGCGCACCCTGGCGTTTGTCTGGAACACGCCGCTGCACGGCATGATGAGCCTTGACGCCGTCGCCCTCGAAGTGGCCGAATCCACCGAAGCGCCGGCAGAGTTCCTCGTGGCCACCGACGCCCGGCGCAAAGAGGTCTACTGGGCGCGCTACACCCTGGCCGCGGGCCAGCTGCCAAAGCTCACGGACGGGCCGCACGTGGGCTTCGCCGCGGACCTTCCCGACCTGCCGGCCTACGGCGCGGGCGCAGGGCTCTATCCCGACGACGTGCGGGCGGATCCGGACTTCAGCACCGAACAGCCGGACGCGCTGTACCTGGGGCAATTCGCACTGGCGAGGCTGGCAGCGGGCGAGCAGCTCCTGGACTCCACGCCCCTCTACCTGCGGGAATCCGACGCCCAGGTCCCCGGCCCCCGGAAGCGTGCCCTGTGAACCTGCTGCCCGAACCATCCGGCAACGCGCCCGTCCTGCCCCGCCAGCTGGCCTCGGGCGTAACCGTCCGCGACATGCTTCCCGCCGACATCCCTGCGGTCCACGAGCTGGAAGTGCGGCTGTTCCCGGTGGACGCCTGGCCGCTGCAGATGTTCATGGACGAACTGATGCAGCCGGAGACCCGCAGATATCTCGTGGCGGAGGCGCCGGAGGGCATCGTTGGGTATGCGGGACTCATGTGCGTCGAACCGATCGCCGACGTCCAGACCATCGCGGTCGTCCCGGAATATGAGGGCAGAGGCATCGGCACGGCACTCCTCACCGACCTGATCGCCGAGGGCCGGCGCCGCGGCGCAGCCGACATCCTGCTCGAGGTCCGCGCCGACAATCCGCGCGCCCAGCAGCTGTACACCCGCTTCGGCTTCGAGCAGATCCACGTGCGGAAAAGGTATTACCGCGACGGCGTGGACGCCCTGATCATGCGGCTTCAGCTCGAGGACGTGCTCACCCTGCACAATGAGATCGTGCACCAGGACATCGTGCATGACGCCGAACCGCGGCCCGTGCAGACTGACGAAGCCGGCCGCGCCGGCGAGACCGCGCCTACGGAGGCAGACCAGAAATGAACCGCTCGCAGCCGCTGGTACTGGGCATTGAATCATCGTGCGACGAAACGGGCGTGGGTATCGTCCGCGGGACCGAGCTCCTCACCAATACCGTGTCCTCGTCCATGGAGGAGCACGTGCGATTTGGCGGCGTCATCCCGGAAATCGCCTCGCGCGCCCACCTGGACGCCTTCGTTCCTGCCCTGCAGGCGGCCCTGGCCGAGGCGGACGTGACGCTGGACGAGATCGACGCCATTGCGGTGACCTCCGGACCCGGGCTGGCCGGAGCGCTGATGGTGGGCGTGTGCGCCGCAAAGGCACTCGCCGTCGCCACCGGCAAGCCGCTCTACGCCATCAACCATCTGGTGGCCCACGTGGGCGTCGGCCTGCTGAACCCCCGCAGCAGAACCGGCGGCACCGTCGATGATGGCGCGGACAAGCCAATACTGCCGGACAACCTCGGGGCGCTCCTGGTGTCCGGCGGCCACACCGAGATCCTGCGGATCCGCAGCATCACGGACGACGTCGAGCTCCTCGGTTCCACCATCGACGACGCGGCGGGCGAGGCCTACGACAAGGTCGCCAGGATCCTGGGCCTGGGCTACCCCGGCGGCCCGGCCATTGACCGGCTGGCGCGCGACGGCAACGCCAAGGCCATCCGGTTCCCGCGCGGACTGACGCAGCCCAAATACATGGGCACCGCGGAGGAGCCCGGCCGCCACCGGTACGACTGGTCCTTCAGCGGGCTGAAGACCGCGGTGGCCAGGTGCGTGGAGCAGTTCGAAGCCGCCGGCGATCCGGTGCCGGTGGCGGACATCGCGGCCGCCTTCCAGGAGGCCGTGGTTGATGTCATCACATCCAAGGCGGTCCTGGCCTGCCGCGAGCGTGGCATCACGGACGTGCTGCTGGGCGGAGGAGTGGCCGCCAACTCGCGGCTTCGGCAGCTGACCGAACAGCGCTGCTCCGCCGCCGGGATCACGCTGCACGTTCCGCCGCTGGACCTGTGCACGGACAACGGCGCGATGGTGGCCGCGCTCGGCGCGCAGCTGGTCATGGCCGGCATCGAACCCAGCGGCATACACTTTGCGCCTGACTCGTCCATGCCTGTCACCATGGTTTCCGCGCCAAATGCGTCGCAGAACAGGGCCTTTTCGGCGCTGGGAACGCCTTCAACTGCCACCTAGTTGCGTCGGCGCCTTACGCGGTGGGACCGTTCCGCATCTGCTTCACGAGGTCGAGGACCACGGCCTGGAGGTTTCCGCCGCTTTCGGCAGCCACCCGCCGCTGGCGCTGGTATCCCGCGCCGCGGCTGATGATCTTTTCGACGTCGGCCAGCTCATCCAGGCAGCCCAGCTTCGCGGCGATCGGTTCGAGCCGGTTAAGCGTCTCCAGCAGGTGGTCCGTGACGAGCTGCTCGTTGCCCTCGGCGTCGAGGATGATGATCGCGTCCATGCCGTAACGGGCGGCCCGCCACTTGTTTTCCTGTACGTGCCACGGCGGCATGGTGGGGATGCTGCCGCCGGCGTCGAGGATGGTGGAGAACTCATGCACCAGGCACTGCGTCAGCGCCGCCACGGCCCCCACTTCTTCGAGCGTGGCGAGGCCGTCGCAGATGCGCATCTCGATGGTGCCCAGGGCCGGCACCGGGCGGATGTCCCAGCGGATCTCCGAGATGGTGTCGATCACGCCGGTGGTAAACATGTCCTGGACGTAGGACTCGTACTCTTCCCACGTGGCGAACTGGAATGGCAGTCCAGCCGTGGGCAACTGCTGGAACATGAGGGCGCGCTGCGAGGCGTAGCCGGTGTCCTCGCCGCCCCAGAACGGGCTGGACGCGGACAGGGCCTGGAAATGCGGGAAGTAGTTGACCAGGCCGTCAAGCACGGGGAGGACTTTGTCGCGCCGGTCCAGGCCGACGTGGACGTGCACCCCGTAGATCACCATCTGCCGGCCCCACCACTGGGTGCGGTCGATCAGCTTGGCGTAGCGTTCCTTGTCCGTGACCGGCTGCAGCTGCGGCGGGCTGAACGGGTGGCTGCCGGCGCAGAACACTTCCACGCCCATCGGGTCCGTGACTTCGCGGAGGGCGGCCAGGGAGCGGGCGAGGTCTTCCTTCGCTTCCGCGGCGGTCTCGCAGATGCCGGTGACCAGCTCCACGGTGTTAAGTAGCAGCTCCTGCTTGATGTGGGGGTGTTCGTCATCCTCGTTCAGCTCGGGATGCCGTTCAACCACGCCGCGCAGGACCTCGTTGGCTACTGAGGACAGCTCACCGGTCTGCGCGTCCACCAGGGCGAGTTCCCATTCCACACCAAGAGTTGATTGCCTGGATGAAGCGAAATCAATCTTCATGTGTTCCTCGCTGTCTGCTGGCCTAGTGACGTCTGGTCCGGTTGCCGTCCGTTCCTGGCGAACGGCTGGCAGGGGAACGGTCATCCAAGTCTAGTGCAGGGGTAGCATCGAAGAGATGGCTTGGCTACACAGGGCGCGTGAGAGTGTTCACAAAACGAGCCGCCCCGATACCCCCAGAAAACACTCCGGCATTGCAGGCTCCCGGACTGCGGCAGCGCTTGCGGCGCTGTTCGCCATAGCGTCGTGCACGGCGCCACCGTCACCTGAACCAGGACAAAGTACGACGACGGCGCCCGCGGCTTCCGCTTCCGCTTCCGCCTCACCCAAGGTGCCACAGGCCGCGTCTCCGCAGACAGGCACGCACAGCGCGGCCCCGTCCGCGCCGAAGCCCGCAACGAGGGAAACTGCGGCGCTGGGCTGGGGCCCGCAGCAACGCCATGCCGACACTGCCGCCGCTGCGGTGGCAAAAATGACCCTGGCAGAGAAAGCAGGCCAGGTGATCCTGCCCTTTTACACCGGCCTTGACCATGAAGCCCAAGCCGCCACAGTCGAACGCCTCCACCTTGCCGGTTCCATGATCATGGCCGACAACGTCCCCGGAACTGCCACCGGCCTGGTGGACGTTCCGGCGCTGTCCGGCGTGACGCGGCGGCTGGACAAGGCGTCGCGTTCCGGCGGCCGCACCTGGCCCGGCCTGATCGGGGTCGACCAGGAAGGCGGGGCGGTGAGCCGCGTCGGCGCCCCGCTGACCCGCTGGCCCACCCCCATGAGCTACGGCGCGGCCGGCAGCGTGCCACTGGCCGCAGAGGCCGGGACCGGGCTGGCGGCGGAACTCGCGCCGCTGGGCTTCACCGTGGACTTCGCGCCGGCGGCCGACGTCACCATGGGCCCCGCCGATCCCACCATCGGCGCGCGGTCCATGTCCAGTGACCCCCGTGCCGCGGCATCGCTGAGCGCCGGCTTCGCCAAAGGCATGCTCGCCGGCGGCGTGCTGCCCGCTGTCAAGCACTTTCCCGGTCACGGCTCGGTGACCACCGATTCGCACAAGGGCCTCCCCGTCCAGAACGCCACCCTCGCGCAGCTCAAGGCCCGGGACTGGCAGCCGTTCCAGACCGCGGTCAGGGCGGGAGCGCCAATGATCATGACCGGACACATCGCAGTACGGGCCCTTGACCCGGGCGTGCCCGCGTCCCTCTCGAAGGCAACCTACAAGGCGCTCCGCGGGCTGGGCTTCAAGGGCGTGGCTGTCACGGACGGTTTGAACATGGGCGCTGTGGCGGGCCCCTATCCCCACGGGTCAGCGGCCCCGGCCGCGTTGGCTGCCGGGGCGGACCTGCTGCTGATGCCGGCGGACGCCGCCGCGGCGCATGCCGCCCTCGTCCGGGCCGTCACCGAGGGCAAGCTTCCGCTGGCCCGCCTTGAGGAAGCGGCCCGGCGGGTGGTCACCATGATGCTCTGGCGCGGACGGACCGCGCAGCCGAAGCCCCCGGCGGCGCCGGGGAGCGGCGAGGCACTTTCCGCGAAAATTTCGGCCCGCGCCATCACAGTGGTGGCCGGCCGGTGCACGGGCGCCTCCGTGTACGGCCACGTGCGGGTGGCAGGCGGCACGGCAGCGGACCAGGCCCGTTTTGCCGCTGCGGCGAAGGATGCGGGGATCGCCTTGGGAACAGGCCCGCTGGTCACACTGATCGGCTATGGCGGCGGGCCCGCACAGGGCGACATTGCGGTGGCCCTGGACGCGCCCTGGCCCTTGGCGCAGTCCGCCGCGCCCACCAAGATCGCCCTCTATGGCCGCAGCCCCGGAGCCTACAAGGCGCTGCTGGCCGTCCTGGCCGGCAAGGCCACCGCCCCCGGCAAGCTGCCGGCCGCCGTCGGGCACTACCGCCCCGGCACCGGCTGCAAATAGGCACCGGCAGCAGATAGCAACGGGCTGCAGGTAACACAGGTGGTGCCGCCGTTTAATGGAGGGGTGCCGATACTGAATAAAGACATGACCCTGTGCATCTCCCTCTCGGCCCGGCCGAGCAACAACGGAACCCGCTTCCACAACTACCTGTACGACCAGCTGGGCCTGAACTGGATTTACAAGGCCTTCGCTCCGACGGACCTGGCCCAGGCGATCGCGGGCGTCCGCGGCCTGGGGATCCGGGGCTGCGCCGTCTCCATGCCCTACAAGGAGGACGTGATCGCCCTGGTGGACGCCATGGACCCGTCCGCCAAGGCCATCGACTCCGTCAACACCATCGTCAATGACGGCGGCCGGCTGACGGCGTACAACACGGACTACACGGCAATAGAGCAGCTGCTGCAGCGCAACGCCGTGCCGGCCGAGTCATCGGTGCTGCTTAAGGGCGCCGGCGGCATGGCCAAGGCCACGGCTGCAGCCCTGCGCGACGCTGGGTTCAAGGACGTGACCATCATCGCCCGGAACGAAGCAGCCGGCCGGGCGCTCGCCGATCTCTACGGCTTTGACTGGCGGGCGGAGCTGGGCGCCGGCCCGGGGGCCACTTCGGACATGGTCATCAATGTCACGCCCGTGGGAATGGCCGGGGGACCGGAGGCGGACGCGCTGTCCTTCCCCGCGAAGACCATAGCGGCAGCCAAGGTGGTCTTCGATGTAGTGGCCCTGCCGGCGGAAACGCCGCTCATCAAGGCGGCTCGGGAGGCCGGCAAACAGGTCATCACCGGCGCCGAGGTGGCCACCATCCAGGCGCTGGAGCAGTTTGTGCTGTACACCGGCATCCGGCCCACCGAGGAGCAGGTCCGGGACGCCGAGGCGTTCGTCCGGGCGCAGTAGTATTCACGCCCAGCAACTAAACGGGCTCCACGGAGACAGCCACTCTCTCTTCCCCGATCCGGGTGAGGACCAGGGTGGCTGTCTTCTTGCCCGCGGCCTTGCCGCCGGCTTTGCCTCCGCCCTTGCTCCCGGGCAGCAGCTGCTTGCGCAGCTCCTCCGGTGTCACCGACGTGCCGCGCTTCTTGATGTCCAGCACGCCGACGCCGTTCTCCCGGACCCAGGCCTTGAGCGCCCTGACGTTGTACGGCATGACTTCCAGGACCCGGTAAGCCCGGGCAAACGGAGTGTCCACAAGCTCCGGGGCGCAGATGTAGGCGATGTGCTCGTCCACGAGGTGGCCGCCCAGGTCCAGGGCCAGGTCTGCCACGAGCCCGGCACGGATGACGGCGCCGTCCGGCTCGTAGAGGAAACCCTCCACCGGGCCGACGGGGGCCGCCGGTCCGGCGTCGAACTCCTCCGCGCTGGTAAGTTCTGCGGCGCCCTCCGCGCCGATGACCAGCGCCGCCCGCCGGATGCCGGGACGGGCCACGGCGTTGAACCACAGCGCGACTTCCGTGACGTCGCCGCCCACCGAGACCCACTGCGCCTCGCAGCCGGCAGGCACGGAATCGTGCGGCATGCCGGGCCCCATCTTGACGCCGACGGCGCGCCCCGCGGCGGCTAGCGATTCGACGAAGGACAGCGGCGGGGAGAACGCCTCGGGGTCCCAGATCCGCTTGGTGCCGGATGTGGTGGTGGTGCGCCGGGCGGGATCCAGCCAGACGCCCGCCCCGTCCGCCAGCTCCACCGACGTGGCATCCGAATGGACCACCGTGGCGTGCGGAAAGGGAATGAGGTTGATCGTGGCGCAGGCGGCCGTGGTCTCGTCGACCTCCACGGCGGTCACGGCGATGTCCAGCGACGCCAGGGCCATGGCATCCGCGCCGAGGCCGCAGCCCAGATCGGCAACGTGGCGGACGCCCGCCTGGGCAAAGCGCTGGGCGTGCCGGGCCGCGACGTTGAGCCGGGTGGCCTGCTCCAGGCCGGCCTGCGTGAACAGCATCTGCTGGGCAAACTCGCCAAACTTGGCCTCGGCCCTGGTCCGGAGCCGTGACTGCGTGAGCACGGCGGACACGAGTTCGGGGGAGTGGCCGGACTTGCGGAGGCTCGAGCTGAGGGCGAAGGAATCGTCCTCCCGGTAGGGTCCGAGCGAGGCCAGCAGCTCCCATCCTTCTTCTGTGAGGAGCGGGGCGATCTGGTCCTGCGGTGCTTCAGACATGGGATCAAGCCTAGTGGAGCGGCCGCCCAAGCTCTTCCCGATAGGGTGGTCTGAATGGAATCCAGCGAAACGCCCACCCCCGGTCAGCCCGAAAGCACCAACCCCGGCCCGGCGGAGCATAGCCGCCTGGTCCGGTATGCACGGTCCGCACTGATCGCCGGAGCCGTGGCTGCCGTCGTCTGCTTGGTCCTGCTGGTGATTATCTTCCTGCTGGACTCCTTCAATGCCACCGTCTACTCGGTGGGCGGCAAAAACATCAGCGACGCCACCGAAGAAGCCCGGCAGATCCGGGACCTGTACCTGGGCGCGCGTGTTGGCGGGATCGTGGTGCTCATCGTGTCGATCGTGACCGCGGCGGCGGCCGCCGTCGTGCTTGTCCGCGAACAGCGGAAGGCCGGAGACAAAGACGCCGACGGCGGCGAGGACCTGGGGTTCGACGACCTCGCCGGGCGCTGAACGACGGGTCTGCGCGGGTTACGGCAGATGAATTTCTGGCACTCACCTTGACCGAGTGCTAACCCCTTACATAGAGTCATCATTAGCACTCTCCCTAGGAGGGTGCTAACACACGAAGAGCTGCCAGCCTGGCTGCTGCCGGCACCGCGACGACGGTATGCCGCCACGGCGCAACAGTTTTACTGTCCATGAATTTTGACGAAAAGGAGAGGTCCGAGTGTCGGTCTCTATTAAGCCTCTTGAGGATCGTATTGTTGTCCGCCCGCTCGAAGCCGAGCAGACCACGGCTTCCGGCCTGGTCATCCCGGACTCCGCGCAGGAGAAGCCGCAAGAAGGCGAAGTTGTTGCAGTAGGCCCCGGCCGCTTCGAAGACGGCAACCGCGTACCGGTCGACGTAGCCGTTGGCGACGTCGTCATCTACTCCAAGTACGGCGGAACTGAAGTCAAGACCGGCGGCACCGAGTACCTCGTGCTCTCCGCCCGCGACGTTCTGGCGATCGTCGTTAAGTAACTCTCTGGATCCCCGTGCCGCCTTCCGCGTCTGATTTGTGTCTGACCGGTCGGCTGCACGGGGTTCTGTCTTGAAAGGACAAACCATGGCAAAGCAGCTTGCGTTTAATGACGCTGCCCGCCGGTCGCTTGAAGCCGGCATCGACAAGCTCGCCAACACGGTTAAGGTGACGCTTGGTCCCCGCGGCCGCAACGTCGTGCTGGACAAGAAGTGGGGCGCCCCCACCATCACCAACGACGGCGTCACCATCGCCCGGGAAATCGAGCTGGACGACCCGTACGAGAACCTTGGCGCCCAGCTGGCCAAGGAAGTCGCCACCAAGACGAACGACGTCGCCGGTGACGGCACCACCACGGCTACCGTGCTTGCCCAGGCACTGGTCAAGGAAGGCCTGCGCAACGTTGCCGCCGGCGCCGCTCCGGGCCAGATCAAGCGCGGCATCGAGGTCTCCGTCGAGGCCATCGCAGCACGCCTGCTGGAGAACGCCCGTCCCGTCGAGGGCACCCAGGTGGCCAACGTTGCCGCCATCTCCGCCCAGAGCGACGAGGTGGGCGAGCTGCTCGCCGAGGCATTCGGCAAGGTGGGCAAGGATGGTGTGATCACCATCGAGGAGTCCTCCACCACGCAGACCGAACTGGCCCTCACCGAAGGCATGCAGTTCGACAAGGGCTACCTGTCCCCGTACTTCATCACGGACACCGAGCGCCAGGAAGCCGTCCTCGAGGACGCCCTCATCCTGATCAACCAGGGCAAGATCTCCTCGGTGCAGGAATTCCTGCCGCTGCTGGAAAAGGCGCTGCAGAGCTCCAAGCCGCTGTTCATCATCGCCGAGGACGTCGACGGCGAGGCCCTGTCCACGCTGATCGTCAACCGCATCCGCGGCACCCTGAACGTGGTTGCCGTCAAGGCTCCGGGCTTCGGCGACCGCCGCAAGGCCATGCTGCAGGACATCGCCACGCTGACCGGCGCCCAGGTTGTGTCCCCCGAGCTGGGCCTGAGCCTGGACTCCGTGGGCCTCGAGGTGCTGGGTACCGCCCGCCGCATCACGGTGACCAAGGACAACACCACCATCGTTGACGGCGCTGGTTCCGCCGAGGACGTCGCTGCACGTGTTGCCCAGCTGCGTGCCGAGCTGACCCGGACCGACTCCGACTGGGACCGGGAAAAGCTGCAGGAACGCCTGGCCAAGCTGGCCGGCGGCATCGGCGTGATCAAGGTCGGCGCAGCCACCGAGGTTGAGCTGAAGGAAAAGAAGCACCGCATCGAAGATGCAGTGTCCTCCACCCGTGCCGCCCTCGAAGAAGGCATCGTGGCCGGCGGCGGTTCCGCCCTGATCCACGCACTGAAGGCACTGGACGAGGACCCCGCTGTCACGGCACTCGAAGGTGACGCGGCTGCTGCCGTCGGCATCGTCCGCCGTGCACTGGTCCAGCCGCTGCGCTGGATCGCCCAGAACGCCGGCCACGACGGCTACGTTGTGGCCGCCCGGGTTGCCGAGCAGGACAACAACCACGGCTTCAACGCCAAGTCCGGCGAGTACGAGGACCTGATCGCGGCGGGCGTCATCGACCCCGTCAAGGTCACCCGCGCCGCCCTGCGCAATGCAGCCTCCATCGCTGCATTGGTGCTCACCACCGAGACCCTCGTGGCCGACAAGCCCGCCGAGGAAAACGAGCACGCAGGCCACAGCCACTAGGCTGCAGCCCGCTCTCGCGGTTTCACAAGGAGGTCCGGTCCAGCTGTCGCTGGCCGGGCCTCCTTGGCGCTTTAAGGAGCATCTTCCCAGCCGAGACGCCGGTCACACGCCGCGCGTTTGATTCGTCTCGAATGTCACGAATCGGTAACATGGGTGCTTTGTGCTGCCGTTTGAGGGGTTATCTGTGCCAGAAGCGAGATCGACTGACCCGATGAAAAGCATGCCGGGCGGGGAGCCGGCAGCGGGGCAAAACCATGAACCGCGGGCTGCCCGGCTGAAGGCCAAGGCAGGCTACCGGCCCGAGGTCCAGGGCCTGCGCGCCCTCGCGGTGCTCATGGTGGTCACGTACCACGTCTGGCTTGGCCGGGTTTCCGGCGGCGTGGACATCTTCCTCCTCATCTCCGCCTTCCTGCTGACCATGTCCTTCGTCCGCAAGGTGGAGAAGGGCACGCCGCTGCGCCTCGTGAGCCACTGGCTGCACCTCTTCAAGCGCCTGCTGCCTGCCGCCGTCGTCGTGATCCTGGGCGTGCTCGCCGGAACCTGGCTGGTCCTGCCGCAGAGCCGCTGGCCCGACGTCCTCAACGAGGCGTGGGCATCCCTGCTCTACGGGCAGAACTGGCTGCTGGCCAACAGCGCGGTGGACTACTACGCGCAGGACCACTCCGGGGCCAGCCCGCTTCAGCACTTCTGGTCGCTGTCCATCCAGGGCCAGGTCTTCATTCTTTGGCCCCTCATCTTCGCCGGCTCCGCCCTGGTGTGGCGGCTGCTGCGGCGCCGCGGGGAAGTCAGCTACCGGACTGTCCTGATGGTTGCCTTCAGCGGCATCTTCATCGCTTCCCTGGTGTTCTCGATCGACCAGACGGCCAGCAACCAGGCCTATGCCTACTTCGACACACGGACCAGGCTCTGGGAGTTCGCGCTGGGATCGCTGCTGGCCCTGGCCCTGCCCTACCTGAAACCCGGGAAGGCGCTGCGCGTGGTGCTGGGCTGGGCCGGGCTCGCCGCCATGATCTCCTGCGGACTGCTCCTCACCGTGGACCGGTCCTTCCCCGGCTTCATAGCGCTGTGGCCCACCCTGGCCGCGGCCGCCATCATCGTCGCCGGGCAAAGCGGCAGCCGGTTCGGCGTGGACCGGATCCTGTGCTCCAAACCCCTCGTGGCACTGGGGGACAACTCCTATGCCCTGTACCTCTGGCACTGGCCGGTCCTGGTGCTGGCACTGGCGGGCGCCGGCATCGCGGCGCCCAACCTGGTCCAGGGCCTCCTCATCGTGGCTGGTTCCGTGGTCCTGGCCGTGCTGACCACCCGCTTCGTCGAGAAGCCCCTGCGCGAATGGCACTGGCCGCAACTGCGGGCCTGGCGCACCGCCGTCGTTATTGTTGCCTGCGGCGCCCTGCTGGCCGGGCCGGTTGCGGTGTGGCAGTCCAAGCTGAACGCCGAGGAGGCGGCAGCGGCGGCGCAGCCGCGCGAGCTGACTCCGGGCGCCGCCGCGCTGGCACCGGAAAACGCCGGCAAGCCGACGCCGGAAGCCACCGTTATCCCGGCCCCCGCGGCCATGAAAAACGAATGGGCGGACATCGACGGGCTGTGCACCGGCGACAACGTCCCCAGCGACCCGGTGCTGAGCGGCTGCCTGCAGAACAGCAAGCCGGACAAGGTCACCAAGCGGATCGTCGTGCTCGGTGACTCCCATGCGCAGCAGTACATGGCCGCGCTCGGCCCCATCGCCAGGGACCACGGCTGGGAGGTGGTCACCCTCCTGAAGGGGAACTGCCGGTTCGGCGCCGAATCCCCGGAGCGCGACGCCGACTGCAACGCCTTCAACAGGGCCAGCGCCGCGTACGTCATGGAGCACCAGCCGGACGCAGTGTTCACCGTGGCATCCCTTACGCACAAGGAAGCCCCGTTCGAAACCGAAGTGCCCGGCTATCTGGAGGGCATCAAGCCGTTCACCGACGCCGGGATCGACGTGGTGGGGGTCCGGGACAACCCCCGCTTCGCCCTCAACATGCCCGAATGCGTGCAGAAGTACGGCACCGACGCCCTGGAGTGCAACCCGCCGCTGGGTGAATCGCTGGCCGCGAAGTCGCCGCTGGACGCCTACCGGGGAAAGGTGGACGGCCTGCACCTGATGGATATGAGTGACTTCATCTGCGCCGGCGGGATCTGCCCGGCCGTGGTGGGCAACGTTTACGTCTACAAGGACGACAACCACCTCACCAAGACGTACGTCCAGTCCATGATTCCGATGTTCGAAAAGCGGCTCCTGGCCAGCACCGGCTGGAAGTAGCTGGGCCTTTGCGGAGCCCACGCCCGCGAGGGTGTCGCGTGCCGTTGCTCACAATGCCGGCCCGGAATATGGGGATCGGCGCCGAGGTTCTACTATTAATTCATTCCTCCAGCATCACCTTCTGGCCCCGGCCAACCCTGCACAGGCCAGTCCCGTAATGACGGGCTGGTCATCGGCTGCAACCCCTACCCGTGAACCTGTAAACCAAGGTAAGAGGCGCACTCATGACCCAGCCCGAGCACGATCCCTTCGGCTTCATCGGCCTGACGTACGACGACGTCCTGCTGCTTCCCGGCCACACCGACGTGATCCCCTCCGAAGCGGACACGTCGTCCCGGATCTCCAAGCGCATCACCGTCCAGACGCCGCTGCTGTCCGCGGCCATGGACACCGTCACCGAATCCCGGATGGCCATCGCCATGGCACGCCAGGGCGGCCTCGGCGTCGTCCACCGCAACCTCGCGATCGATGACCAGGCCGACCAGGTGGACCGCGTCAAGCGCAGCGAGTCGGGCATGATCACCAACCCGCTCACCATCGGCCCCGAGGCCACGCTGCAGGAACTCGACGAGCTCTGCGCCCGGTACCGCGTCTCCGGCCTTCCCGTGGTCGACGACGGCAACCGCCTCCTCGGCATCGTCACCAACCGCGACACCCGCTTCGTGCCGGAATCCGACTTCCCGATCCGTCTGGTCAGCGACGTCATGACCAAGATGCCGCTCGTCACCGGCCACGTCGGCATCAGCCGCGACGAGGCCTCGCACAAGCTGGCCACGAACAAGATCGAGAAGCTCCCGCTGGTGGACGAGCAGGGCCGCCTGAAGGGCCTCATCACCACCAAGGACTTCACCAAGGCCGAGCAGTACCCGCTGGCCACCAAGGACGACGAGGGCCGGCTGCGTGTCGGTGCCGCCATCGGCTTCTTCGGCGACGGCTGGGAGCGGGCCATGAAGCTCGTGGACGCCGGAGTTGACGCCCTCTTCGTGGACACCGCGAACGGACACTCGCAGGGTGTGCTGGACATGATCCGCCGGCTCAAGTCAGACCCCGTTGCCGCTCACGTGGACATCATCGGCGGCCAGGCTGCCACCCGCGAAGGCGCCCAGGCGCTGATCGACGCCGGTGCCGACGGCATCAAGGTGGGCGTCGGCCCGGGCTCCATCTGCACCACCCGCGTCGTGGCAGGCGTGGGCGTTCCGCAGATCACCGCCATCTACGAATCGGCGAAGGCTGCCATTCCGGCCGGCGTTCCGCTGATCGCCGACGGCGGACTCCAGTACTCGGGCGACATCGGCAAGGCGCTGGTGGCCGGTGCTGACACCGTGATGCTCGGCTCCCTGCTGGCCGGCTGTGACGAGTCGCCGGGTGAGCTCATCTTCGTCAATGGCAAGCAGTTCAAGAGCTACCGCGGCATGGGCTCCCTCGGTGCCATGCAGTCGCGCGGCAAGAACACGTCCTACTCGAAGGACCGCTACTTCCAGGCGGACGTCTCCGGAGATGACAAGCTCATCCCCGAAGGCATCGAAGGCCGCGTGGCCTACCGCGGCCCGCTGGCGTCGGTGGCGTACCAGCTGGTGGGCGGCCTCCGCCAGACCATGTTCTACGTGGGTTCCCCGAGCATCCCCGAGCTGAAGGCCCGCGGCAAGTTCGTCCGCATCACCCCGGCCGGCCTGAAGGAATCGCACCCGCACGACATCCAGATGACCGTCGAGGCGCCGAACTACGGCTCGCGCTAGAAGCACGAAGGCCGGGATGGGCAGTTCTGCCCATCCCGGCTTTTTGCTGTCCTAAAGTACAATCGATGGATAAATTGGTGCCGAGTTTTGGGAGACGAATTGGCTGGGGGATTCCACGGGGCTAACGTGGCGGAGCTGCGGCAACTCGCCTCCAAGATGCGAGCCACGGGCCAGAAGCTGGACGGCGAACGACGGGCATTCAGTGCCCGCGTAGCCGGAACATCCTGGCCGGGGCCGGATGGAGACCGATTCCGTCAGGACTGGGACACTCATCACAGCCGGTCCATGGGAGCGGCAGTGCTATTCCTCAAACGGGCTGCCGACGAGCTGGTGCGGCACGCGAACGAACAGGAGACAGCAAGTTCGGGAAGCGGTGGGTCTATTGCGCGCGGCGTGCTTGCAGGAGTGCAAGCCTCGGTGCCCGGTCCGGGTGACGTTCGGGGCAAATCTGCCGGCCAGGTCCGGACCTGGTGGCTAGGCCTGACGGCTTCCCAGCAGAGGGCCTTCATCCAGAACTACCCTGCAGTAGCGGGCAACACTAACGGCATACCGTTCTCTGTGCGGACCGAGGCGAACCGTGCCAACGCCCAGCGCCGGATCGACTGGCTGAACAACCACGACCCCGAACCCGCGTTCAATCCATGGATGATGGCTATTTCCGGCTATCCCGAGCGCTACGCCGCCGAACACAAGGCATGGGAGGTCCGCCAGTCGGGGCTGGAGTACCTCCGCAAGGCCGTCGAGGGCGAGGTGCAGCTCGCGGCTTATGATCCCGCAGCCAATTCCATCGTGGAACTCATCGGAAACTTCGACGAACAGACGTCAACGGTGATCACTTACGTGCCCGGCACGCTGACCAACGAGGCGTCGTTCTACGGCAGGGGGGCACAGGAGATGGCTCAATATCTGGTCGACAACGATGCCACCAAAAGCACCGCAGCCTTTGTTTACAAAGGCACAGAGTTCCCCGATGGCGGCCCTGAGGCCTTCCTCGTGGAGGCCAAAGAGGACTATTTCGTGGCGGCCACGGCGCCGGTGTTGAAGGAATTTCAGGCTGCCGTTGACGTCGAGAAGCCAGCCGGTGCACAGACGGTCGGCATTGGCCACAGCTGGGGAGCGCGCAACCTCACCGGCTCCGAAGTAGCGGGAGCTCGCTATGACAAGGTCATCGCTTTGTCCGGCGCCGCCATTCCGCCCGGCTGGACCCCGAATCCCCACACGAAATACTTCACGCACACTTACCCCGACCTCCTGTGGACCGCGGAACTCGCTGGTGCGGTGGGTGCCAACTACCCCATGAAGGAACAAGCGTTCGAAAAGTATGTATACGCGCCTCCCGGCGGGATGGATTGGGGTGACGCTGTCAGCATGGAAAACCACAGCCTTATCGCAACCGCCGGAACGGAAAACGATTTGGTACTAAGGGACATTCGAAAGGAAATTCATCGGTGAGGGGCACACGAAAACGCGGAGCGGTGTGGCTGCAGGCCGCCGTCACCATAAGCCTGGCCGTTGGCCTTTCATCATGTGGAGCAGCAGGAGCAACCAAGCAGATGCCGAACATCACGCTGGAAGAAGCAAAAACAAAAGTACTTGACCTCCAGCATCAGATCGTCGGGCGAGTGCCACAGGATCTGGTTATTTCCGTCTTCGAAAGTGACGCCTCCAGCCTTATGTCCTGCGGGGGCGACCGAAAGAAGTGGACAGGCACGGGTCAGGTTGAGCTGCAGCCTGGGCTGGACCGCAACAAATTCCTCGACGAGGTCCGGGACAGTGTGTCAGGCCAGGACGGGTGGAACGCCAGCGACAGCACGGACAAGGACGGCGCGCGTATCGTGAACCTGCTACACGACGACGGTACGCACCTGATCGTCGGCATCTGGGATGGGCCTGAGAGCCTGCAGATTGACAGCTTCAGTGCCTGCTTCGACTTCCCGGAGTACGAGTACGGCAAAAAATACTAGGCACGGGACGGGGCTAGGCTGATGCCATGTCCCAACCACGTCATCCCGCTGAACTGAACCCAAAAAGTGAGCCTCAGCGGCGGCTGGCACTGAAGCCGTACGCCCGTGCCGTGGCCCAGGTGCTCCGGGTCAGTTTCCGCGCTTCGCCGGGTGCCGTGCTGATGAAGGTGGCGGGTTCGCTGATCTCGGCGGTGTTGCCCCTTGTCACCACCTATTTCGCCGGCCTGACCACAACTGCGCTGGCGGCCGCCTACAGCGGGGACGCCGCCGCCGGGCAACAGGCCATCGTCTACGTCATCATCACCGCCGCGCTGGGCCTGTTCTGGGGTGCGTTCAGCAGCGTGGACCGCTACATCCAGCAGCTCATGAGCTTCAGGGTGGGGGCCATTGTGGGCGACCTGATGTACGAGCGGTTCCTTGCGCTGGATTTCTGGCGGTACGACGACAAGGAAACGGTAGATCTTTACGACCGCGCCAAGCGGTTCTCCGACTCCTATGCCAGGGTCCTGGACCGGATCGCGGCCATCTTCACGCAGCTCGTGTCGGTGATCCTGGCCGTCGGTGCACTGCTGCTGGTGAGCTGGTGGATCGCCGCGATCGTGCTCGTCGCAATTGTTCCCAGCGTCTACCTGCAGTTCAAACTGTCCCGCGAGCAGATCGCGCACTGGAACACGCAGGTGGACTCGCGTCGGCAGCGGCGGATGATCGAGACCAACCTGCTCCGCCCGCAGCACATCGCTGAGATGCGCCTGTACGGGATCGTCGGGTACCTGATGGGACTGCGCTCCCGGCTCCGGGACGCGGACGAGAAGCGCCGGCTGGACTTCCAGAAGCGGTACATCCCCAAGCAGCTGGCGGCTGACGCCCTGCAGTACGCCGCGGAGGTCGTCTCGCTCATCTGGGTGGTGGGCCAGATCATCGCCCGGGCCCAGCCGGTGGGGCAGTTCCTCTACGTCCAGCAGATCGTCAGCAGGGCGCTGTCCACTGCGAACAATCTGGTGTCCTCGCTCAGTTCCATCGACGAGGACCTCGCCAACCTCAAGGACTACGAGCTGTTCATGGCGCTCCCCGTGCATTCCAGCCATGCACCGCCGCTGCTGGAGGTCCCCAAGACCGTTGAGCTGCGGGACATCCGCTTCACCTATACCGGCAGTGACATCGAGGTGATCCGCGGCATCAGCATGACCATCCGCGAAGGCCAGCACATCGCCATCGTGGGGGAGAACGGCGCTGGCAAGTCCACGCTGATCAGGATCCTGGCGGGGCTCTACCGCCCGGACTCCGGGCAGGTAATGCTCGACGGCGTGGACCTCGCCGCCGTCGATGTCACCTCCTGGCACCGCCACCTGGCGGTGCTAAGCCAGGAGTTCCTGAAGTACGAGTTCGCCACCGCAGCCGAAAACATCCTCTTCGGCGACGTCGACTCCCCCCGCGACGACGAACGGATCCGCCGGGCGGCCGCCGACGCCGAGGCCCTGGACTTCATCAACAAGCTGCCCAACGGCCTGGACAACCACGTCAGCAACTGGATGGAGGATCCGCGCGGCCGAAAGGGAAGCGGCCTGAGCGGCGGGCAGTGGCAGCGGCTGGCCATGGCACGGAACTTTTACCGGAATGCGGCCTTCATGGTCATGGACGAGCCCACCTCCGCCATCGACGCGCTGGCAGAGCACCGCATCTTCACCCGCCTGTTCGCCGAGCGCAGCAGCACCATCATCGCCATCAGCCACCGGCTCGCCACGATCGAGAAGGCGGACATCGTGTACATGCTGGAGGACGGCCGGATCGTGGAGCAGGGCACGCACCGGGAACTGGTGGCACTCCGCGGCCGCTACTTCCGGATGTTCGAATCCCAGCTCAGCGTCGAGGAGGCCGGCGGGATCTAACGGTCAGCGGAGCAACGCTTAAAGCCGCTCAAGCCACCCGGCATAGCGCTGCGTGCTGTTTGTCATGAGCCACCCCGCTTTTCCACGGAGTTGTCCCCAGCCCTGCGGCTTTCCACCACGGTGGTCCGGACGCGGGCAAGGCTGGGCCGCGGCGGCACGCTGCTGAACCCGAACGTCACCGGAGGGGCGATGGGAGACAGTGTCCCGGCGTTCTCGCCTTCCCAGCTGACGACGGCGGAGCTGACGTGATGCAGGTCGGTCACCCCGTAATACTCCAGCCTGCCGTTCCCCGCCGTGCCGAAGGTCCGGGTTCCGGGGCTGGCTGCAGCCACGAACGGGCTGACTGCGGTCAGCCAGCGGGTGTGGACGGCAACCGGGCGGGGCACCGCACGCAGCAGCGAGCCAAGGAGGGCCCGGCTGCCGATGCCTGCCCGGATCACCAGGGGTCCGGCGTCGACCGTCAATAACTGCCCGGCCCGGACGGCATCAACGTCCACGACGCGGACCTCCTCGAAGCTGTACGTGGCGGCAATGAAGCCAGCCACCTCCGCCGCCGGAGCCAGCAGTATCCGCCGACCCGTCGGCAGCTGGACCATCACGTCCGCGAACGGACCGAAGGGCGACTCCTGCCAGAGCCCCACCACCGTGCGCAGGCCGGACGCGGTTCCGATCCCTGCGATATGGCCGTCGAAGACCCACCGTCTGCCCATCCGGCCACTGTAGCTGGGATAACCTAGAGCAGTGACTTACGAGATTGAGATTGGCCGTGGCAAGCGTGGGCGTCGTGCCTACTCCCTGGATGACATTGCGATCGTCCCCAACCGTCGCACCCGCGACCCCAAGGACGTCTCCGTCTCGTGGCAGATCGATGCCTACAAGTTCGACATGCCGGTCATCGCGGCACCCATGGACTCCGCCATGTCCCCGGCGACGGCCATCACGCTCGGCAAGCTCGGCGGCCTGGGCGTCCTGGACCTCGAGGGGCTCTGGACCCGGTACGAGGATCCGCAGTCCGTACTGGACGAGATCGGCGGGCTTGCCGACGAAACCAACAGCCCGGCCGTCACGCGCAGGATGCAGGAGCTCTACAAGGCGCCCATCCAGCCGGAACTGATCACGTCCCGGCTGGCCGAAATCCGCGCGGCCGGAGTCACCGTCGCCGGCTCGCTGACCCCGCAGCGCACGCAGGAGCACTACAAGACCGTGGTGGCAGCCGGCGTCGACATCTTCGTGATCCGCGGAACCACGGTGTCCGCCGAGCACGTCTCGAAGGACCATGAACCGCTGAACCTCAAGCAGTTCATCTACGAACTTGACGTCCCCGTCATCGTGGGCGGCGCCGCCGGCTACACGCCCGCCCTGCACCTCATGCGCACCGGCGCGGCCGGCGTCCTGGTCGGTTTCGGCGGCGGTGCCACCACCACCACGCGCCGCGCCCTGGGCATCCACTCGCCGATGGCCTCTGCGATCTCCGACGTCGCCGCCGCCCGCCGCGACTACATGGATGAGTCCGGCGGACGCTACGTCCACGTCATTGCCGACGGCGGCATGGGCACCTCGGGTGACATCGTCAAGGCCATCGCCATGGGGGCCGACGCCGTCATGCTCGGCACCGCCCTCGCCCGGGCAGAGGAAGCCCCCGGCAAGGGTTGGCACTGGGGCCAGGAAGCCCACCACCTGGAACTGCCCCGCGGCGACAGGGTCAACATCGGAACTGTCGGTCCGCTCGAAGAGGTGCTCTTCGGGCCGGGCCACCACACGAACGGGACCTCCAACCTGATCGGCGCGCTCCGCCGCTCCATGGCAACCACCGGCTATTCGGACCTCAAGGAGTTCCAGCGGGTCGACGTCGTGGTTTCTCCGTACGCGGGAAACTGAGCTGCCGCTCCCGGCAACATGGCCCGCGCCCTGCCCATCGGCAGACGTACCAAGTACTCTGGTGAACTACAACGTTCCATGAGGATGGAGGCCTGTCATGACCGGTTTTGGTGACCGTCCGGCGGCGACCAAGGGAGCTCTTGGCCCCGAGGCACGGGATGCCGCGCTGGCCGCGCTGAAGGCTTCGGCGGAGCCAGGCAAGGAGCTGGACATCCTCATCGTGGGCGGCGGCATCGTCGGCACCGGTGTGGCCCTTGACGCAGTGACCCGCGGCCTGAACGTCGGCATCGTTGAAGCCAGCGACTGGGCCGCCGGGACGTCATCACGGTCCTCCAAGCTCATCCACGGCGGCCTCCGTTACCTGGAAATGCTCGACTTCGCACTCGTGAAGGAAGCGCTCCAGGAACGGGGGCTGCTGCTTTCCGAGCTGGCGCCGCACCTGGCCAGGCCTGTCCCGTTCCTGTACCCGCTCACCAAACACTTCGTGGAGCGGCCGTACATCGGTGCAGGCATCGCGCTGTACGACGTCATGTCCATCTCCGGCGGGCACAAGCGCGGCGTGCCGTTCCACAAGCACCTCTCGCGCCGGGGCACCCTGCGCGCCGCCCCGAGCCTGAAGGACGACGCCTTCGTCGGTTCGATCCGCTACTACGACGGCCAGGTGGACGACGCGAAGTACGTGGCCAACCTGGTGCGCACCGCCGCCTACTACGGCGCGCACGCGGTCAACCAGACCGCCGTCGTCGACTTCCTGCGCGAGGGGGAGCGCGTCGTGGGCGCCAAAGTGGTCAACCGCGAGGACAACTCCACCTTCAACATCCGGGCCAAGCAGGTCATCAACGCCACCGGGGTGTGGACCGACGAAACCCAGGCCATGGTCACCGAGCGCGGCCAGCTGAAGGTGCGCGCATCCAAGGGGATCCACCTGGTGGTGCCGCGGGACCGCTTCCAGTCAACAGTCGGCCTGATCCTGCGGACGGAGAAGTCCGTGCTGTTCGTCATCCCGTGGGGGCGGCACTGGATCATCGGCACCACGGACACCGACTGGCACCTGGACAAGGCCCACCCGGCGGCCTCCAGCAAGGACATCGACTACCTCCTGGAACACGTCAACAAGGTCCTGAAGCGGCCCCTCACCCGGGAAGACGTGGAAGGCGTCTATGCCGGGCTCCGGCCGCTGCTGGCCGGGGAAAACGACTCCACGGCCAAACTCTCCCGCGAGCACGTCGTGGCCCATCCCGTGCCCGGCCTGGTGGTAGTGGCCGGCGGCAAGTGGACCACGTACCGCGTCATGGCAAAGGACGCCGTGGACGAAGCCGTGCGCAGCATGGACGAGCGCGTGCCTCCGAGCTGCACCGAGACCATCCCGCTGCTGGGGGCCAACGGCTTCAAGGCCGCCTGGAACCGCCGCAACCGGACCGCCGAGGAGTCGGGGGTGCATGTGGCGCGCGTGGAGCACCTGCTGAACCGCTACGGGTCCATGGCGTCGGAGGTGCTGGCCATCATCAAGGACCGGCCCGAACTGGCCGAGCCGCTGCCCGGTGCCGACGATTACCTGCAGGCCGAGGCGGTCTATGCGGCAACCCACGAGGGTGCCCGGCACGTGCACGACGTCCTGACCCGGCGCACGAGGATTTCCATCGAGGCGTGGGACCGCGGTGTGTCCGCCGTCCCGGTAGTCGCTAAGCTTATGGGAGAAATTCTTGGCTGGAGCGACGCGCAGCGGGAAAGCGAAGTCAAGCATTACCTTGCGCGGGTGGAAGCCGAACGGCTCAGCCAGCAGCAGCCCGATGATGAATCGGCCGATGCTGCCCGGCTGGGCGCGGAGGACATCGTCCCGCTGCGCTGAGCTCGCAACCCGCCGCCGGACAGGCCCCGGCCTCACTGAAGGGACACCACTTGGCGGAACCACTGGACCGTTACGATGCCGAGCTCACCACACCGGACATGGTGATCCTCGAAATGGACGCCGAGGACAAGGTGGACGCGGCCGGCCAGCTGGCCCGGAAGCTGTTCGACGCCGGCCGTGTCTCAGACCTCGAGGGCTTCCTGGCGCACGTCAACGCCCGTGAGCACCAGCTGGCTACCGGCCTGCCCGGGGGAGTTGGCCTGCCGCACGCCCGCAGCGAGTTCGTCTCCGAAACCTCGATCGCCGTCGGAATCACCAAGTATGGCAAGGCCCTGGACTTTGGCGCCTCTGACGGTCCGGCCACCGTGGTCCTGCTCATCGCCACACCGGCGAGCTCGTTCTCCGACCACCTCGAAGTGCTCGCCACCCTGGCACGGTCACTGTCCAAGGAATCGTTCCGCGAGTCGCTGCGCCGGGCCTACGACGCCGAGGTCATCGCTGAACTCATCAACTCAAGCCTGGTCTTCTTCGACCACTGAGAATTGGGGCAGGCCCCTGCGTGTCGACTCCGTCGCCACGCAGGGACCCGGCTGCCCCACTCTTGGGGAGTCCTCTGGCGGTTCGTTGTTCTACACGCGGACGAAGTAACGTTAAGGGGTGTGGAAAACAGCCCTCCAGCCCCGGTGGATCGCAGGCCTGGTCTTTGCGATCGCCGTTTCGGGTGTCTTTGTGCTCCTGAGCCAGTGGCAGTTCAGCCGTTCCACGCAGCCCGAGGTGCCGGTCAACCCCGCCACGGAGCAGGTCCGGGCCCTGACGACAACCCTGCAGCCCGGTGACTTCTTCCGGGGTTCGGTGGCGGACCAGATGGTCCAGGCGTCCGGCACCTACGACCCGGCGAAGCAGGTCCTGGTTGCGGGCCGGCTCAAGGACGGCAAGACCGGATATTGGGTGGTCACAGCCTTCGCCGTGACGGACGCCCCCGTGCTCAAAGGCGCGGCAGCCTCGCCGAAGACCTACATACCGGTGGCCCGCGGCTGGATCGCCGATCCCGCTGACGCCAGCGCCCCGCCGTCGGGCGTTATCCAGCTGACCGGACGGCTCCTGCCGTCCGAAGCCCCGGTGCCCAACGCGGCCCCCGACCCCGGCCGGGCGACGGCAGTCTCCGTGGCCGAACTCATCAACGCCTGGAACGTCAGCAGTTACCCCGCGTTCGTTTCCGCCACGGCGGAAAAGTCAGGAACGGCCGACGTCGGTGCTGCCGCCGGCAGCGGCCTCGAGCCGCTCAACATCGCTGCCCAGCCGCCGGCCGAGAAGGTCAACTGGCTGAACCTGTTCTACTCCGTGGAGTGGATCGTTTTCGCCGGATTTGCCCTGTTCATCTGGTGGCGGCTGGTCAAGGATGACTACCGCAGAAGCCTCGAGGACGCCGAGGACCATGACGCCGGTGGCCACACCCACGACGGACCAGAACCTACCCAGCCCAACGAGATCCAACAAAAGGTACAGCCATGATCGAACCCAAGCCGGCCATCCAGCCCTCGAACCCGACCGGGGCGGCGAAGAAGCGACGCTTTGGCGGTACGGAGGCGCAGATCCGCTCCGCCCTGAAGTTCTACAAGGTCATGGCCTACCTCACAGGTGCCATGCTGCTGCTGCTCTGCGCGGAACTGGTGGCCCGCTACGGCTTCGGCCAGTACCTCTTCGCCGGCGGAACGGACGCCGTGACCGGCCAGCCATTCGGCTTCGGCTTCGCGCAGGCAGAACCGAAGGGCGTCCTCAGCGGGTTCAACGTGTCCGTGACCGTGCTCATCGTCCACGGCTGGATGTACGTCGTGTACCTCATGTCCAACTTCCGGCTTTGGACGCTGATGCGCTGGCCGTTCGCCAAAATGATCCTGCTGGCGCTCGGCGGCGTGGTCCCGTTCCTGTCCTTCATCGTGGAGAAGAAGTTCCATGCCGAGGTGGAGGCCGAACTCGCCGCGAACCCGCAGGCCGCCAGCCGCTACTGATCCGCGTTCCGTGCGTCACAGCGGGCCCGCTCAAGATGCATCGGGGCAATCGCGCCAAGTAGGCTAGTACGGTGACTACTCCCACTGCATCCCAGACTTCCCAGAAGCCGGTGCTGGTTGTTGACTACGGTGCCCAGTACGCGCAGCTGATTGCCCGCCGCGTCCGGGAAGCAAATGTGTATTCGGAAGTGGTTCCGCATACCTACAGCACTGAGCAGCTCCTGGCCAAGAACCCCGCCGCCATCATCCTCTCCGGCGGACCCGCCAGCGTCTACGCCGACGGTGCCCCGAGCGTCGGCGCCGACCTTTTCGAGGCCGGTGTTCCGGTCTTCGGCATCTGCTACGGCTTCCAGGCCATGGCCAACGCCCTCGGCGGCAAGGTGGACAAGACCGGCCTGCGGGAGTACGGCTCCACCCAGACCACCATCCTTGGGGAAGGCCGTTCCGTCCTCGAAGGAATGCCCCAGCACCAGAACACCTGGATGAGCCACGGTGACTCCGTCCACGAGGCTCCCGAGGGCTTTGAGGTGCTGGCCACCACAGCCGGCGCTGAAGTTGCCGCGTTCGCCAACGAGGAGAAGTGCCTGTACGGCGTGCAGTGGCACCCCGAGGTGAAGCACTCGGCCTACGGCCAGCAGGTCCTGGAGAACTTCCTGTTCAAGGGCGCCAAGCTGGAACCGAACTGGACCACGGGCAACATCCTTGAGGAGCAGGTGGAGCGCATCCGCAAGCAGATCGGCGATGCCCGGGTTATCTGCGGCCTCTCCGGCGGTGTGGATTCCGCTGTTGCCGCAGCCCTCGTCCAGCGCGCCGTGGGCGACCATCTCACCTGTGTGTTCGTCGACCACGGACTGCTGCGCGAGGGCGAGGCCGAGCAGGTGGAGCGTGACTTCGTTGCCGCCACCGGCGTGAACCTCTACGTTGCCAACGAGCAGGAGCGCTTCCAGGCCGCGCTGGCCGGCGTCAGCGATCCCGAAACCAAGCGCAAGATCATCGGCCGCGAGTTCATCCGGGCCTTCGAAGAGGCCGAGCGCGCCATCATCGCCGACGCAGCAGCGCACGGTGAAAAGATCAAGTTCCTCGTGCAGGGCACCCTGTACCCGGACGTCGTCGAATCCGGCGGCGGCGAGGGCGCAGCGAACATCAAGAGCCACCACAACGTGGGCGGACTCCCGGAGGACCTGCAGTTCGAGCTCGTTGAGCCGCTGCGCGCCCTGTTCAAGGACGAGGTGCGTGCCGTTGGTGCCCAGCTCGGCCTGCCGCAGGAGATCGTTGGCCGCCAGCCGTTCCCCGGCCCCGGCCTGGGAATCCGCATCGTCGGCGAGGTCACCAAGGAACGCCTGGACCTGCTGCGCAAGGCAGACGCCATCGCCCGCGCAGAACTGACCGCTGCCGGACTCGACAATGACGTCTGGCAGATGCCTGTGGTACTCCTCGCGGACGTCCGGAGCGTTGGTGTCCAGGGCGACGGCCGTACCTACGGCCACCCGATCGTGCTGCGCCCCGTCTCTTCCGAGGACGCCATGACGGCTGACTGGTCGCGGCTTCCCTACGACCTGCTGGCCCGGATCTCCAACCGGATCACCAACGAGGTGGACGGCGTCAACCGCGTGGTGCTCGATGTCACCAGCAAGCCGCCGGGAACCATCGAGTGGGAATAGCGTTGTGAAAATGGCCGGCCTCCGCAGAGAGGCCGGCCATTTGCATTCCCGGGGATCGGATCGGCCATGACGGGCAACGGTGCGAAATGCGCCGCAACTTGGGCCGACCCAGTGTTGCGGTCTCTCAACCGCGGCGGTTTCCGGCTACGCTCGAAACTATGCCCGTATGGTCCAAGGCGTCACGCGCAAGCTCAGAAAAGAAGGCAGTAGTGTCAGTAGGTCAGGTCGACTCCGAGGGTTCGGAGGAGCTCAGGAAGTGGCTGTCCGGGCTCAAGCCCGTTACGGGGGCAGACACCATGCTGCGCTTCACCAAAACTCCCGAGGGTTCCATCGACCTTACCCACGCGCACCCTTCCGGCCTGGCGCAGCTCATGGCCGGGCGGCGGACACGGCTCTCCACACTGATCCGCGACCAGCAGCAGTACGTCGTGGCCGCCCGGGCCTGCCGGAACCTGCGCTCCAAGATTTTCGAACTGGCAAATGACCGCGGCATCGAGGCCGGGTACTTCTCGGCCGGCACCGTCGTGTGGACCTCCGCCGTGGGCGGCAAACCGCAGCGCGTCTCGGCGCCGGTGATGCTGACTGCCATGTCGCTTACCATCCGCCCCGGGGAAGACGACTACGAACTCCAGCTCACGGAGCAGGCGCACATTAATCCTGCCCTGATCAGGCATCTGAAAAACATCCACGGGATCGTCTTCGACGTCAACGCCGTGACACGCATGGCGTACAGCACTGCGCGGTTCGACCCCCTGCCCGTGCTGGACAGGATCAGCACCCTGGTCAAGCCGATCCACGGCGCCGACGTGGAGCACAACCTGCTAGTCTCGACCTTCGCGGACCTTTCCGGCAACCTGGACGATCCGTGGATCAACGCACACAACCCCCTGGTGGCCGCGCTGGCCAAGGCCGCATCGGGTGAAATCGTTGACGTGCCCGCGCTCCAGCCCGGACGCTTTCCCAGCGTGGACGAGCGGGACCCGGCTGAGGAGCTGCTCCTCCTGGACGCCGACGCCGACCAGCAGTACGTGATCGACGCCGTCAGGGCAGGCGACTCCCTGGTGGTGAGCAGCCCGCCCGGCACCGGCCAGACCCAGACGGCCATCAACACCATCGGCGCGCTCGTGGACGAAGGCAAAACCGTTCTGGTGGTGGGGGACCGGCGTGCCAGCCTCAACGAAGTAGCCGGACGCCTCGAAAACCTGGGCCTGGACTCCATCCTTTTCCAGCTGTCCGGAAACGCAACACCACAGCAGCTCAAGGGCCAGCTGGTGCGCGCCATCGTGCGCAACGAGAAGGCCCAGGAGCCGCAGCTCGGGAACCTGCACAAGACCCTCACCGAGCACCGCCATGCCCTGGTGGACCACGTGGCGTCGCTGCACAACGTGCGGCAGCGGTGGGGGTGCTCACCGTACCAGGCCATGCAGTCGCTCGCCGAGCTGACATCCATCCAGCCCGCCCCGGCCACCACCGTCCGGCTCAAGCGCAGCGTCCTGGACAGCATCCGGGACCGCGAGGAGCTCGCCGGCCGGCTGAAGCGGGCCGCCGAACTCGGTGCGTTCAGCAGGGCATCGACCACCAGCCCCTGGCACGGTGCCCGGCTGGTGACGCGAAAGGAAACCGAGGAAGCGCAGGAACTGGCGCGTGCGGTGGCGAAGAAGCTGCCGCTGCTGCAGGAACGGATGAAGGACGTGGCCAGCCACGCCGAAATCCGCTTGGGCACCACCTTCGCCGAATGGGGCTCCCAGCTCAAGCTCCTGGTGGCCGTCCGCGAAAGCCTGGACAAATTCACCCCGGACATTTTTGACCGGCCCGTGACCGACCTGATTTCCGCGACGGCGTCCTCGTCCTGGCGCAGGGAGCGCGGCATCGAGATGGCCTCCATGCAGCGGTCCCGCCTGCGCCGGGTGGCCAAGGAGTACGTCCGCCCTGGCGTGCACATTGCCGACCTTCACAGTTCGCTGGTGCTGGTCCAGGAACAGCGTGCCCAGTGGGCCGGCTACGCCACCACACAGCGGCATCCGGCGGTGCCGTCCGGACTGGCGGAAATCAGCATCATGCACCGCGGACTGACCCGCGAGATGAAGATGCTGGGCGAGGCCCTGCGGCATACGGCAGCCGGCGGTTCGCTCGAAAACATTCCGTACCCGGAGCTCATGGAGCGTCTGGAACGGCTGGTCGCGGACACCCAGACGCTGCAGACACTGCCCGAGCGCACGCTGCTCATCGAGAACATGCGCGAGCACGGGCTGGGGGAGCTGCTGGCAGACCTTTCTGAGCGCGAGGTCGGGGCCGGGTCCGTCGCCGCCGAACTGGACCTGGCCTGGTGGCAGTCGGCCCTTGAGGCGATGATCAGCGGTGACGACTACCTGGCCATGTCCGACGGCGACGCGCTGCGCCAGCTGGAGGCGGAGTACCGGCTCGCGGACAACGCCCACATCGCCAGCGGCGCCGGGCGGCTGCGGTGGAAGCTGGCTGAGCGCTGGCGCGCGGGCATCGAGGAACACGCCCGTCAGGCGGACCTGCTCCGGAGCCTGCTCAAGGACGGGCGGGTCACGTTGGCTGCGCTGACGGCGCAGGCACCGGGGCTGGTTCCCATGCTGGTGCCCGTCTGGTCGGTCAGCCCCTACCTCATGACCGGCCTCCTGCCTGCCGAGCAGAAGTTCGACGCCGTGGTGATCCTCGACGCCGAGGCGACCTCGCTGCAGGCGGTCCTCCCCGCCGTCGCGCGCGCCCGGCAGGTGATCGCCTTCGGTGACGACAGGATCGCCAGCCCGCGCACCTTTACCGTTGCCGTGGAGCGGCTCGCCGCCGGCGAACAGTCGCACCAGAGTGTCGAAAGCGCCTTCACCGCACTTTCGGCAGTGCTGCCGACGGCGCCGCTGCGCTCTGTCTACCGGGCGGTGGACGAGGACCTGGTGCTGCAGCTGAGCAAGAACTTCTACGACGGCGGCCTCCGCCGCCTCCCCGAAGGGCAGTCGGCCACCGGGCTGGACCGTGCGCTGACGGTGGAGTACCTGCCCGACGGTACTGGCCTGCCCAGCGCTGACCATGAGGGCGTAGAGTCTGTGGTGGCCGAAGTGAACCGCGTGGTGGAGCTCGTGTTCGAGCACGCGCGGCTCCGTCCCCGGACGTCGCTGGCGGTGGTGACTGCTAGCCTCCGGCACGCGGCACGCATCGGCGAGTCCATCCGCCTGCAGCTGCCCAACCATCCGTCGCTGTCCGGATTCTTCACAGCGGGTGATGAATCCTTCCGGGTTGTGGACCTGGAGCGTGCCCAGGGGCTGGTCCGCGACCGCGTGATCTTCTCGCCGGGCTACGGGCGGACGCCGCACGGCCGCGCCCTGCACAGCTTCGGCCCGCTGTCCGCCGAGGGAGGCCGGGCCAAGTTCGCCCTCGCCATGACCAGGGCGCGGCAGTCGCTTCATGTCCTCACGTGCTTCAAACCGGAGGACCTTGACCGGACGCGGCTGGCCCACGGCGCCGTCGATCTCTTCGAACTTCTGGACCGGGAGATCTCCGGCAACACGGATCTGGGGACGCCTGCGTCCAGGGCAGCGGCAAGTGAACAGGCGTTGGGGGCCGACCCACTGGTTGCGGATCTCGGCGACCGCCTGCGGGCCTGCGGTGCCCGTGTGTGGCACCAATACGACGGTGTTATCGACGTCGTGGCCGCGGCCGACCCGCTCAGCACCATGGGCCAGGACGAGGCCGATATTCCCCGGCCGGTAGCCATCGAATCGGACGGTACCGAGCAGTACCGGCAGATGACAGTCCGGGAACGCAGCCGGCTGCGCCCCCAGCTGTTGGAGCGGCTCGGCTGGCGGTACATGCCGCTGTGGACCATCGAGGTGTTCACCGATCCCTCGGCGTGCGCCGACAGGATCGGCGGGTACCTCGGGCTTGAGAAGCCTGCCCCTGCGCTGCGCTCCGTGGGGGCGCCGGGATTCTTCCTGGATGACGACGTCAGTACCCTCGCGGTGGGCGACTTCGAGTCCGGTCCGGGGGAGGAGGACCCCTACCAGGACATGGATGGCCGTTTCGGCGACGAGCGGGATGGTAACGATGCGGACCAAGGCGGTTGGGAAGCACCCGGTGGGGGCGCAGCCGAGGCGGACCAGACGGACGTGCAGCCGCCGGGCGCGTACTCGTCCGGCCGGCAACAGACGGACGGGGACCAGTCGGACCCTGACGTGACAGACGCTGACCAGACAGCTGACCGGACGGACGGTGATCAGGCAGTGGCTGATCAGACTCGCTTTGATCAGGCTGGCACCGATCAATCTGACGGTCACGGGGACGATTCCGGCGCGGCCGGCGCCGGAGTAGGCCTCGGCTCTGAGCCCGGCTTGGAACGGCCGGCCAAGGAACGCAAGGAGGGCCTGCTGTGACATCCGACGGCGGGACCGGACGCAACGACGAGGCCGAACGCAACGACGAGGCGGGACGCCAGAACGGGGCCGAGCCCCAAGGCGAGCAGACGGCGGACCGGGAGAAGCCCGCAACGGCTCCGCGCCCCAAGGCTGGCGGCCGGCCGACCGGCGTGGTCCCTAAGCGGGCAGCCGAGGACGATCCGCGCACCTGGGGCGACGCAGAATCTGGCAACGACCACGACGCCTGGCTGAAGGAGCAGAAGCCCCCGCACTGGGGCTGAACCATCGGCAAACACGCCGGATTCCCACAGACCAGAGGTTCGCACCGGTCTGAGGACTCGCACCTGAGGACTCGCACGGGTCTGGTGTTTTGCACGGGCCTGCTCACCCGGCACCGGATCCCACCAGGACAAAAAACAGCTTTCCCTGGGTTGACGCGCCCGCCAAGGCACTGGCCTGGGCAGGAGTGGCAGCAACGACCAGCAGCCCGTCAGAATCCCCGGCGGCAAGCCACTGGCCGCCCTGCCCTTCCCGGCCGGAGGTCCACAGGACGGGCACCGACTTGGCAAGGACCTTCGAGGCTGATGCCTGCTCGTAGCCGTTGCCGCTTGTCAGAACGACGTTCACCAGTTGCCCGGGGGACACCAGTTGGATGGACGACGGATCTGCCATCCGCAGCGGCACCGCCGCGGACCCGGGCGGCGCTCCCGTCAGCAGGCCCGGCCCCACCAACTGCGCGTTGGTGAGGAGCTGGCCCTTGCGGAGCGGCGCTGCCAGCTGCCTGCCGTCCACTCCGGAGCTGTCAGCGAAAGTCCCGTCAGGCACCAGGGCCGGCGGAACGCTGACGGAACTGACGTCGCTCCTGGCCAGACTCGCTCCGGCTGGAAGGTCACGGGCCGCGGCCAGAACGTTCACGGTCTGGGCAGGGGCAGGAGTGAGCTGGTGGACGGCGATTCCCGCGGCTGCGCAGAGCAGGAGTGCCACGGCAAGACGGCGGTTACGGTTCAGCCATCCCGCGAAGCGCCGTCCGGGCGGACGCGGGCGGGCGGCAGAACCGGGCAATGCGTGGGCGCGGCCGGGGCGAAGGGCCGGGCGGGATGCCCTTGCAGGGAATATTCCGGTAGCTGGCATGCCGCCACGCTACGGGCCACCCGTCGGCTCATGACAGGTGGCACTAGCCGTATGTGGAAAAGCGCTTCGAGGCGCATCTGAAGACTGACGTGCAAGCGCGCACCGGCAGGCGCGCCGGAGGGGTACCTAATGGAAGCGCGAGAGTCCGGCGGGGTAATCCCGGCCGGACTCTCTGAGCCTGAAGGCGGCAGGTGCCGCAGGAACTCGCCTAGCTCGCGGCTGCCGCCGCCGGGGCAGCGGAAGATGCAGACGAAGAGGAGGCAGCCGGGGCGGCCGGCGCTGACGCAGCGGGGGAGGGCGAGACGGTGCTGCCCTTGGAATCGCGCGAATCAGTCCGGTAGAAGCCCGAGCCCTTGAAGACCACGCCCACGCTGTTGAACTTCTTGCGGAGCGTGCCCTGGCATTCGGGGCAGGACGTCAGAGTGCTGTCGGTGAAAGACTGCACGATGTCGAAGGCATGGCTGCAATCCTTGCAGGCATAGGCATACGTGGGCACTGTAGATCCTCCTCTTGGACAAACGACAGGTCCCGTGCTGCCTGGCTTCATTTCCCGGATTCTCCTCAACGGATCACCGCGGCGGAAATGCCTCCATTAGCAGTCGCAGGGCCTGAGTGCCAATTCTATCACCCCGCTCGGGCGCGGTCACGCGAAGGCTACCAGCCCGGAGGGCATCAGCACTGCCTCGACTGGGCGGTCGAAGTCCTCAGCCGGGATTGACTGGGCCGGCAGGAGTTCGGAGTCGTAGATGATGGCGGCCTTCGGAAGGTGCAGGCCGCCGGCGTTGGCTGCAGCCAGGAACTTGTCGTAGTAGCCGCCGCCCTGTCCGATCCTGTTGCCGCTGCGGTCAACCGCCGTCGCCGGCATGAACATTCCGGCCGCTGTCCGCACCGTATCCAGGCCGTGTCGCTCACCCGCGGGTTCCTGGATGGGCGCGTACCTGCTGCGGATGAACTCGCTGTCGGGGGTCCAGAAAACCCAGCTGAGCTCCCGGTCCGGTTCGCAGACAGGGAGCAGGATGCTGTGGCCGGCCTCATGCAGCGCATGCAGCAGGGGAAGTGTTGGCGGTTCGAAGTCGACGCCGAGATAGGCAGTGAACGTGGCCGGCCTGCCCGCAGCGATGGCTTCGGCCCAGGGCAGCCCATGGGTGGCGATGCCGTCGCCGGCCATTGCAAGGTCCGTTGCTGTCATCGTGGCCCGGATCTGCCGGTGCCGCGAACGGATCCCGTCCTTCGACGGCATGGTCCCTGTTGGCATGGATGTCATCCTTTGTCGCAGCGGCAGGCGGCCGGGCCACTCCCGGAAGCATTTACCGTATGAATGTTCCCTCGGATAGATTAGACCAGTGACTTCCACTAATTGTTCAGTCCGCAAGGCCGTAATCCCCGCTGCTGGGCTCGGCACCAGGTTCCTGCCTGCCACCAAGGCCATGCCCAAGGAAATGCTGCCGGTGGTTGACAAGCCGGCCATCCAGTACGTCGTCGAGGAGGCCGTCAAGGTGGGCCTTAGCGACGTCCTGATGATCACGGGACGCAACAAGCGCGCGCTCGAGGACCACTTCGACCGCGTCCCGGCCCTGGAAGCGACGCTGGAGGCCAAGGGCGACACCGCAAAGCTGGAATCCATCCAGGCCGCGAGCAACCTCGGTGACATCCACTATGTGCGCCAGGGAGACCCCAAGGGCCTTGGCCACGCGGTGCTGCGTGCGCGCCAGCACGTGGGCTACGAGCCGTTCGCCGTTCTCCTCGGCGATGACCTGATCGATGCCCGCGATGAACTTCTGAGCACCATGATTGAGGTGCAGGCCAAGACCGGCGGATCCGTGGTGGCGCTCATCGAGGTGGAACCGTCCCAGATCAGCGCCTACGGCTGCGCGGATATCTCCGAGATTGATGGCGAGGGTTTCGTCCGCATCAACAAGCTGGTGGAGAAGCCGGACGTCGACGAGGCGCCCTCCAACCTGGCTGTCATCGGCCGGTACGTGCTCCACCCCGATGTGTTCGATGTGCTGGAAAAGACCGAACCCGGCCGCGGCGGCGAGATCCAGCTGACGGACGCCCTGCAGGAGCTGGCCAGCAGGGACGGCGAAGGCGGCGGTGTGTATGGCGTCGTCTTCCGTGGCCGCCGTTACGACACCGGGGACAAGCTCAGCTACCTCAAGGCCTGCGTGGAGCTGGCCATCGACAGCGAAGACCTCGGACCTGGCCTGCGTGCCTGGCTTCCGGAAATTGCCAGCCGTCTGTCCGAGTAGCCTTTCATGAGGGTCAGCCACATCTGGCCGGTCACGCTGGAGTGCGGGGACATTGTCCTGCGGCCCATCAGGTACCGGGACCGGAAAGAGTGGACTGAGGTCCGTTCCCGCAACAGCGACTGGCTGGCGCCCTGGGAGGCCTCGAATCCGATCGCGGGCGGGGCTCTGCCCGACTACCGCCAGATGGTCAGGTCCCTGAACGCACAGGCGGCCCAGGCCACCGCGCTGCCCTTTGTGATCACGGAATGGACACCCGGACACCGTGACCCCGTCATTGTGGGGCAGCTGACGGTCTCCTCCATTGTGTGGGGATCCGCCTTGATGGCAACGCTCGGCTACTGGGTGGACCAGGCGCGGGCCGGGCACGGGATCGCTCCCACGGCGGTGGCCATGGCAACTGACCATTGTTTCCGGACCCTTGGCCTGCACCGGATGGAAATCAACATCCGTCCCGAAAACGGACCCAGCCTTCGCGTCGTGGAGAAGCTCGGCTTCCGGGACGAGGGTTACCGTCCGCGCTATCTGCACATCAACGGGGAATGGGCAGACCACCGCTCCTTCGCCCTGACGTCGGAGGAAGTCCCGGAAGGTCTCCTCAGCCGCTGGCTGCGGGTCAGGCCTGCCTGACCGCTGACCGGCGGAGCCGCTGGTCAGGGCCGGGTTTCACCACATAAGTCCATTGATTTGAAGCTCGGCCGCGACACACCGAGACGAATGCCACAACAGCCCCCACATACCTCATACGGTTTTGTGTGTGGACTTCCCCCTTAGCAGCTCAGTCATCCTTGTGGTTGCTGTCGCGCTCTGGATCGTTTGGGTTGCCCCTTACGTGCTCCGCAACGGCCGGCATCAGTTCCAGGCTGCCGGTGACCTGATGCTGGAGAGCATCGACGCCGAAACTGCAAACCCGCAAGCCGGAACGGTTGTGTATATGGCCGCCCAGCAGGAGAAAAGCATGGACACCAGGAAGAGCAGCGAACCAGCAACAGGCCCCACCCCGGCTCCGTCCGGCAGCAGGCCTGCCGCCAAGGGGGCCGGTGCCTTTCGGATCCGCTACGGACGGACGGCAATCGCGTTTGTCGGGTTGCTGTCCTTCGTGACGGCGATTGTGTCCGGAGTCCTGCGTCTCTTTGGGCTCGGCAACCCCTGGATTCCGGCCGTGGCGTTCCTGACCGGTGCTGCCGCCGTCGTAATTTTGCGGCGGCTCGCTGTCCGAGACCGGCGCAGGAAAGTCAACGCCGCCTTCAAGGCCGCCATGGGCTCGCCCGCCGACCGGGAGCCGGCCGTCGAGCGCCCAGCGGAGGCGGCACCCGCCCCGGAGTCTGTGAAGCCCCGGGAAAACACCCTCTTCGACGCCGAGGCGGAAGCGCCGAAGCCCAAGCCCCTCACGGCAGTCGAACTGCGCGAGGCGGCACTGGCGGTTGCCCTCGCGGCCGGCGACGAAAGCGCGGCAGCCCCTGCGCAGGCTCCGGCGGCCCCGCCAGAATCCAGCTGGGATCCGGTGGAAGTTCCCAAGCCGACATACGTTGAAGCGGCCAAGGCCGAGCGTCCCGCACCCGAGCCGCTGGTTCTCCCGGAGGCTCCGAAGTCCGTGGGCAAGCCGTCACTCAAGCAGGGTCCGGCCGCCGCACCTCCTGCGGCCTCCCCGAATGCCGAGCCCGCCAAGCCGCTGACCAAGGCGCAGAGCGCGCTGAGCAACCTCGATGACGTACTGCAGCGCCGCCGCGCCTAGCCGGCCTTCACTGCGAACAGCGTTACGGACACGCGACATTTGAAGCCTGGTTGGCAAACCGGCAAGAAAATTTGTAGCCTAGGGAAACCGGCGTTGGAGTTCCTTCGGAAAACGGCGCCATGGGGTTATAGCTCAGTTGGTAGAGCGCTTCGTTCGCATCGAAGAGGTCAGGGGTTCGAATCCCCTTAGCTCCACAGTCCCACCCCGGTCCTCGGACCGGGGTGTTTTTGCTTTGCCTTGTGAGGTTGTACCGGGGCATGGCATACAAGCTGGGAATGCGTGGCTGCGGCTCATGAGCCCGGAGCACCGTGTGACTTGGGCGGCAGATGGCCGCGCCTGGACGCTTCCCGGACTACCTGGCGGATGTTGGCGAACAGGACTGCCTTTACCGCCGTCATGTCAGGGCTGTGCCCGTGTTTCAGCGCGCTCTCAAGGCTGTGGCAGTATGCCTCGAGGCGCTGCGCGCCCGCCATCCCGGAGCTGACCCTCAGGCTGATGATGGCCTCCAGGGTCGTGTCTGTATCGCCGCGGGTGAGGCCCTTGAAGATCTTGGCCGCCCGCACGGGGAGCATCACCAGATACTCCTCCATGAATTTCTGTGCTGCGTCCTCCCCGGCTTCTTCCGTAAGGTCCTGCAGCGCGCCATCATCCAGTACCGGAAGGTCCTGGCCCGCGTCCGGGTCCTCCGCCATGCTGCCACCTCATCAGTTGTCTGCGCCGTCCTGCGATTCTCAATGAAATGGTCCGGGACATAGCTCAAGAACCTGACACTGTCATCGCAGGTTCGGATCAAGAGTTCGCCAACGTTCATCCGAGGAGCCGCAGCCGGGTGATCCGCCGGGCAGCTGGCGGGAGATGTTTGTCCGCCGGGTCCGGAGTACATGGGGGGAATGCGTTCCGGACCCGGCAGTTCTGAAGCGACGGTTCGCGGCTACCTTCTGCTTCAGGGACAGGAACAGTCTGCGGCCTGCACGCTATGAATCGCCGGTGCTACCTGAGAGTCAAACTTCGTTTCTACCCCCTAGGCGAGGGGGTAGGCGCTCCGTGCCCAAGGTTTTCCCAAGCTTGGGGGCGCGGCTTCCATTTCAACGAAGATTCGTCACCGCAGGAGCCCTTTTGCCAATGCAAAAGCGGCCACGGGGAGGGAAATGCCCTGCCCGTGGCCGCCAGACGTGTTAGAGAGGCGGTCTACTGGCCGCCGCAGAACTTGCTGTAGGTACTGCCGGCCTGCTCGTAGCCGGCCTTCAAATCGGTGAGCTTGGCCTCGTCCGGAGTTTCCTTGGCGGACTCGTCCGTGTATTCCAGAATGGCCTGCAGCGCCGGGCGCAGCTCGTCCGAGGACACAGCCTCGATGGGGCGGATCTGGTTCGCCAGGCGGGTCATGCCGGTCTTGCCCACGGAGTTCGTGGGGTTCGAGACAACCGTCCTGATCCGGTCGCAGGTTTGTGCGGTGGTGAGCTGCGGTGCAGCGCAGGCGGAAGCGGAGAGGACGAACCCGGCGGCAAGCAGGGCAGTAGCGAGTTTCTTCATGTTTCCCTCAGTAGTTGATGTCAATCGATTGTAAGCAGACACAACCGGCTCGGGACGGCCGGGTTACGCCGGTTGTTAGCAGCCGGCGGACTGTTCATCCGCCAACTGTTCGTCCGACTCGATCCTGCGAAGCACGGAGAGCCGCGCTCCAATGAGTGCGAGGACGGCGGCCAGTTCCTCGGGAGCGGCGCCCTCCTGCGAACTAAACGGGCTGCCAAACACGCCAGGCGCAATGAGGAACGGGGTGATGTCCCGCTCGTGGAGGACGTTCAGCAAAGCCAGGAACCGCTGCCAGTCAGCCGGGCTGGCCGCGGACTCTGCAGAAGGTGAAGGGATGCCGTCCACCACCCAAGCCGGGAACGATTCCGCCAGCAGAAGATAGTCCGCCGTCGACCTATCCCTGCCGCACAGCTCGGCAAAGCTGGCCCAGAGCATGTCCGGGTCGGCGCTTTTGACCGGCATCGGACCGGTGGGCAGGCTCAGGACGTCCCGCTGGGACGGGGAGGGCCGGAAAAGCCCGTAGGCACCCAACTGCCGCTCGGTGCCGGGCGTGATGACCAGGCCGCGGTGAAAACCCGCCACTAGAGCCAGCCCTTCCGCTTGAAGATGAGATACATGAGGGCGGCTGTGGCTGCCATCAGCAGCATCGCCATCGGGTAGCCGTAGGCCCAATGCAGCTCCGGCATATGGTCAAAGTTCATGCCGTACACGCCGGCCACAAACGACGGTGCGAAGAAGATAGCCGCCCAGGACGAGATCTTTTTTACCTGCTCGTTCTGCTGCGCGCTCGCCTCATTCTGCCGGTTGGCGGTAAGCGTGCCGTCCAGCGTCAGCGCGTTCTGAAGGAGGTCCCTGAATGAATCAGCCCGCGAAATCACCCGCTCCACGTGGTCCTCGACGTCCCGGAGATTGTGCTGGAGCTCGGCGTCGGCAGCAAAGTCGTCAAATCCCTCGTTGAGCTGCTGCATCATGGCCGGCAGCGGATGGATGGCCCGCTGGAACTGGATGACCTCGCGGGCGAGCTCATAGATGCGGCGGGACACCGCGGAATCCCCGGAAAACAGTTGGTCCTCGATTTCGTCGATGTCGTTTTCCAGCCCCGCCACCACCGGGGCGTAGTCGTCCACCACCTGGTCCAGCAGCGCGTACAGGACCGCAGGTGGTCCGTGGCGGAGGAGGTCCGGCCTGGACTCCAGACGCCGGCGTACCTGTCCGACGCCGGACATTTCGGCATGCCGGACGGTCACCACGAAGTTCGTTCCCACGAAAATATGGAGCTCACCGAATTCCACGGTTTCGGTGTCATCGCGGTACCGGGCCGGCCTCAGGACAGTGAACAGGCTGTCCCCGTAGCGCTCCAGCTTGGGCCGTTGGTGGGCCGAGACGGCGTCCTCAACGGCCAGCTCGTGGAGACCAAACTCCTCGGCGACGGCGGCCATTTCGGCTTTCGAGGGACGGTACAGGCCGATCCAGGCCATTCCGCCGTGGTTATCGAGCGTTTCAAACGTCTGCTCCAGGTTTCCGGGCTCCGCGGTGCGCACCCCGTCGACGTAGACGGCGTTGTCGATGATGGTCACAGTCTGCAGGTCTCCGTCTATTCGGGTCAGGACTTCGCTTTGGGTCAGGACTTCGCGTTGGATCAGGACATTGCGCCGATGATGACTCCGGCGGCTGTCATGGCGAGGACATCGTGGCCGGAGTCGATGAGCGTCACCGCCGCAGGACGTCCGGCGAAACCGTTGTGGATTACGTGGCCCCCTACGCGGAACACCACGGCCAGTACAAAAGCGAACGATCCGCCGGCCAGGGCGCTGCCGAGTCCGAGCTTGCTGATCAGAACTGCGAGGAGGATGGCTGTCAGGGCTGCAGCTGCCATCATGGGAACCCATATTCCGGTGCCGCCATCAGTGTTCCTGAGGTCCTGTTCCGTCTTGCCCACGGCCTCCATCCACCGCCTGCCGAGCACAGCGGGCAGGTACCAGACGAAGCCGATGGCCATGCTCGCGACGAAGGCAAGAAGCACCGCGAGCCAGTTGACCTGAAAGAAGTAAGAGAACCAATCCATCCTCGAATCCTATTCCGGCCGGAGGGCCGCAGCCCCCGGAGCCGACTGGACCAGGCGGCTGATCAGCGGCTCGGTCCGGTACGGGATGTGCGTGTGCAGGGCCAATACGGTTTCGGTGCGGATCACGCCCTTGATGCGCAGGATCGAACGCAGTGCGCCCTGGAGATTCTGCGTGTCCGTGGCCACCACCCGGCACCAGACGTCGCCCCGGCCGGAGATCTCGTGCACTTCAAGTACCTGGGGAATCAGCCGCAAAGCGGCGATCACGCCGTCTAGCTCCCGGTGCGTCACTTCAATTGTCACAAAAGCGACGACGTCGTATCCCACCGCTTCGAGGTCGATCTCGCGGCCGCCGTCGTGCAGGATGCCAGAGCGCAACATCCGGCGCACCCGTGACTGGGCAGTGTTCCGCGCAATGCCGAGTTTTTCGCTCAGCTCGCCGATCTGGACCCGGGGGTCGCGGATCAGCTCGAGCAGGATCTTCAGATCCGTGGGGTCCAACGTGTTCAATTCGTCACTTCGGTTCATGATTCCGGCCAAAGATTGATGGTTTTGCTCAATATTCGCACAGAATGGCACCCCGGTACGCACTCCTGCCGCATTCTTTAGGGACCAAGATTTCATCCGCGGGAGGAGCCCCCACAAGGGGCCGGGTTCCCCGGACACAGGCAAGGGCACGTGCATGACCGTCTTTAGCGAACTTCGAATGCGTCCGGCTGCGGCCTCCCGCTGGGGCTGGGATGCATCCACCACCTCACGGCTGGCCATGGCCGGCGTCGTCATTTTCACGCTCCTGGTGGGAGCAAACCTGGCGACCCCCCTGTATCCGCTCCTGCAGGCGCGGCTGGGCATCGGTTCCCTGGGTATCACCGTCGCGTTCGCCGCCTACGTCATGGCGCTCGTGGCAACGCTCATGCTCGCGGGCCACTGGTCCGACCACATCGGGCGCCGTGCGGCCCTTCTCCTTGCCGTGCTGACGGGGCTCGCGGGTGGGCTGGTGTTTGCTAACGCGGACAGTCTTGCCGGGCTGTGCGGCGGCCGGGCACTCCAGGGTGTCGCTGTGGCCCTGGCCACCGGGGCCAGTTCGGCCGCGCTGCGCGAACTGCTGCCGGAGCGCCCGGAGTGGGCTTCCCGTTTCACCCTGCTTGCCTCCGCCGGGGGCGTGGCAGCGGGCCCCGCAATCGGCGGGATCCTCTCCCTCCTGCCCGGCTCCACCACCACGCCGTACCTCATCCACTCGGTCGTCCTGGCCGCCCTGCTTGTCCCGCTGTACCTGCTGCGGGCCCGTCCCGCCATTAAGCCCGCTGCCGGCCCCCGCCCGCTGAAGGTGCTGGCGCCGCGCCGGCCCACGGTGTCCCGCGACGCCCGGGGCGCCTTCTGGCTGGCGGCGGCCGTCGGATTCCTTAGCTTCGCCGTCTTTGGCTTCTGCCTGTCCCTGGCGCCTGGCTACTTCGCGAAGATCCTCGGCACCGATTCGCGGCCGCTGATCGGCCTGCTCGCCGGGCTAACCCTGGGGTCGTCCGCCCTGAGCCAGCTGGTCGCCCTCCGGAGCAGGTTCGCCGTGCCGGCCGGACTCGCCGTGCTGGGCGGCGCCGTGGCGCTCATCGCGGCCGCGGCTGCCGCCGGCAACCCGTGGCTGCTGGTCGCGGCGAGCATAGCGGCGGGCGCCGGCCAGGGCGTCGCCTTCCGGACCGTTTTCAACGACGTGGCGGGCAAGGTGGAGGCATCCCGGCATGCGCAGATCATCAGCACCGTTTATGTGATCACCTACCTCGGAAGTGCCGTCCCGGTAATGGGGCTGGGGCTCGCGACGGCGGCCTACGGGCTAGACGCGGCCGTGGCCGGCTTCGTGACGGCGTGCGCCTGCGCCGCCGGGCTGCTGGCGGCGGTCACCTGGCGCCGCAGTCTCCGCCGCTAGCAGCAGCCGGAACCCGCGGCTACCGGTAGCAGCGGTGGGAGGTTCCGCCGTCGTATGCTGTGGTTCCTGCAAAGGAAACGGTTGCAAAGGAATGATTGCAAAATAGCCGTTGCAAAGAAATGTTTGCAAGAGTAGCCTTGCCATATGGCCAGCAAGACGAGCTCCGATATCCCCGACGTGCACGATCTGCCGTTCCCCGTACGGAAGATGGACCCGGCTTCGCTCAAGGCCCTTGCGCACCCGCTGCGGGTCCAGATCCTGGAAATGCTCTCCCGGTACGGCGCGCAGACTGCGTGCAGCCTGGGCGAGCTGCTGGGGGAGTCCAGCGGTTCCACGAGTTACCACCTGCGCCAGTTGGCCAAGCACGACTTCGTCCGGGAGGTAGAGGGAAAGGGCACTGCGCGGGAGCGGTGGTGGGAGCGGCCGCGCGGCGCCATAGAAGTATCGTCACCCGAGCTTGCCAGTTCCCCCGCTACCCAGGAAGCGTCGCGGCTGGTGAATAGGGAATTCGAACTCCGCCGCCAGGCCGTGCTCGCCGATTTCATGGCGCACGGGGCGGAATCCCTGAACCGCGACTGGTTGGAAGCCGCAACCGTCAGCACCGCCAACGTGCGGATGAACGGGGAGCAGCTGGGTGCCTACACGCGGGCCATGGAGGCCTACTCCTACCGGCTGCTGGAGGAGATCCGCGCCGAGGGGGACCAGGAAGGTGCCCGGCCGGTCCAGATCCACTTCAACGCCTTCCCCATCCTCGGGGTCCCCGCAAAGGCGGGCACCGGTGGCAGGGGCAAGACTCATAACCCCGCCCTGGCGGAAAACAACAGCACAAATCAGCCAACGAGTCCCGAAAGGAAAGAGCCATGAGTGCTCTATCGGTCAACCAGTCCGTCTCCGGCTACCGCCGCGCCTCCGTCCTGGAAGCCGTGGCCGTCCGCGTCGGCGCCGGCCTGGTGGAATGGGCGGAACGGCGCCGGGTTGTTCCGGAGGAAACTGTCCGGCAGCAGCGGGTCGCCGCACGGCGCCGCGACGAATTGAACCTGTTGCGTGGAGATGCCCTCGGAGCGGCCCACTCGGGCCTGCTGCTTCCCCGCCGCTAGGCAGCGACTGGCCGGTCATCCCGCCTGGCCAGTTGTTGCGCCCGGTCGGTTGCGCCGCCTGGTCAGTCCTGTTCCGGCAGCGGTCCGTGGTTGCCCTGCATGTGGTCGAACACCAGCGTGGTTTCGGTGTGGCCCACCACGGGATCGGTGGCCAGGTTGTCCAGCACCCAGTCCCGCAGGTCCTCGGTGGTGGCGACGGCGATGTGCAGCAGATAGTCCACTGAGCCGGACGTGTGGAAGGTTGACAGTACGGCGGGCAGCTTGGGGACGCGGGAGGTGAACCGGTCGATCTGCTCCCGGTCGTGGGCGCGGAGCCGGACGGCGATCAGGGCTTGCACGGACCGGCCGATCGCGGAAAGGCTCAGTTTCGCCTCAAATCCCTGGATGATGCCCCGGTCCGAAAGCGCGCGGGTGCGCATGAGGGCGGTGGAGGGGGCGATGCCCACCAGCTCGGCCAGCTGCTTGTTGGATATCCGGGCATCGTCCACGAGGGCCGCCAGCAGCCGCTCGTCGATGGCGTCCAGCGGCTCGTGTCCCGCCGGCGGCCGAATATTCTTCGGGTTGCTGCTCACGGATCCTCCTGAAGTGTCCTGCGTTCATCTTAGCGGCGGCAATGGTGCCAAGACCTTCACAGGAGGCGGGCACTTCCGAACATCTGCCGGTTTTGGCCCCGGTTCTGCGGCGAATTATTCAGGAATGCTGCAGGCTTGGTTTGTCCGGCCGGCGCTGCCGCCGCTGGCGAGCGGAAATGGGGTGTACGACGGCGGTGATCACCGCCGTCGTACACCCCAGGACGATGACGCCGGCCGCCAGCGCGGGCCAGCCGAAAGACTGGAACACCAGTCCTCCCGCCCAGCCGAGGATGCTGGAGCCGAGGTAGTACGCGAGGTTGTACAGCGATGCCGCCTGTGCCCGGCCTGACTGGGCGATGGCACCGGTCCAGCCCGCGCCGATGCTGTGGGCCGCGAAGAAACCGCCGGTGAAGATGATGAGGCCGGTCAGTATCAGCAGCAGCACCTCGGTGAGGGTGAGGGCGAGGCCTGCGGCCATCACCGCAATGCCTGCCAGCAGCACCGTGCGCCGGCCGAAGCGTTGGGTCAGGGCACCGGCCCAGCGTGAGGTCACAGTGCCCGACAGGTAGGCCAGGAAGATGAGGCTGATGAGCGTGGCCGGAAGGCTGAACGGTTCGCCGGAGAGCCGGAACCCGAGATAGTTGTAAACGGCCACGAAGCCGCCCATCAGCAGGAAGGCCTGCAGGTAGAGTGCCAGCAGCCGCGGGTTGGCCAGGTGCCCCGACAGGGTCCTGGCCGCTCCGCGGAGGCCCATGCCCCGGGCCGGGCTGAAGCCACGGGCTTTGGGAATCAGGACCAGGAAGAGCACGGCGGCCACGGTGGCCAGGACGGAGACGGCGAGCGCTGCAGCACGCCAGCCCCACAGTTCCCCTGCCGGCCCGGCCACAAGTCTGCCGGCCAGGCCGCCCAGCGTGGTGCCCGCGACGTAGCTGCCTGCGGCCACGGCAGCGTGCGCCCGGTCGATCTCCTCGTTGAGGTAGGCGATGGCGATGGCCGGGATGCCGCCCAGGGCCATGCCCTCCAGCATCCGGAGGCCCAGCAGGACGGGGAAGGACGTGGCCAGCGGCACCAGCAGTCCCAAGGCTGTGGCCAGGCAGATTCCCCAGGTCATGGCCTTCACCCTCCCGATCCGATCCGCGAGGAACGACCATGGAATGACGGTGACGGCCAGGCCCACGGTGGCCAGGGAAATGGTCAGCGCGGCTTCCGCGGCGCTCACCCGTAGCTCGGCGGCCATGACCGGGAGTACTGCCTGGGTGGAATAGAGCTGGGCGAAGGTGGCCACACCGGCAAACGCCAGGCCGGCCAGAATCCTGCCGTAGGCCTGTGAACCCTTCGGATGCCCGTTCCACCCGACGCCTGCCCCGGCAGCCGGACTTGCCCCTGCAGTTGGCGCCTGCCGGGTCTGGTTCGGCTGGATTCTGGGGGAATGTTGGCGGGACGTTGGCATGCCTTCAGCGTAGATCTATGCTGTCCTAGCATCCAATGCATCATTCATTGATAATTCATGCTGGAGTGGATTGGTTATCGGAGGAACACCGTGGATATCGAGCACAGGCAACTGGTGCAGCTGCTGCCGGTTCTGCCGCTGCTGGCGGAGCTGGGGAGGACACAGCACATCACCGAAACCGCCGAGCTGCTGGGCGTTCCGCAGTCGACGGTCAGCCGCGCGCTGGCGCGCGCCAGCGCCGTGGTGGGGACCGATCTGCTGGTGAGGGATGGCCGGGGAGTGCGGCTGACGCCTGCCGCCACGGCGCTGCTGCCCTACGTGGAGTCGGCGCTCGCCGAGTTCCGCGCCGGCCTGGACCTTGTCCGGCACCAGTCGGAGGTGGTGCGCGGCCGGATCGCCGTGACCTTCCAGCACACGTTCGGCGAAGCGACGCTGCCGCTGCTCATCAGTGCGTTCCGGAGCCGCTATCCGCAGACGGAGTTCGCTCTCAGCCAGGGCTCCCGCGACAGCTGTCTGGCGGAACTCTCCTCCGGGTCCGCCGATCTCGCCCTGACGGCACCCGTGGCACCCGCCGGAAGGACCATCGGGTCCGCCGCCCTGTACCGGGAACCACTGCGGCTCGTTGTGCACCACCGGCACCGGCTGGCGGAGCGGAAATCAGCGTCTGTGGCCGAGATCCGGAAAGACCCGTTCGTCGCGCTGGGATCGGGGTACGGGCTGCGGTCCCTGACAGACGTCCTGTTCCGGGAAGCCGGCTTCAGGCCGCGGATTGCCTTTGAGAGCCAGGATGCACACACCGCGCGGGGCCTGGTGTCCGCCGGGCTGGGTGTCAGCATCCTTCCGCCGGAGGGCGGCAGCGGTCCGGGCCGCGGCGTCACGGCTGCCACCGGCGATCTGGGCTGGGTGGAAATTGCGCTGGAATCGGAACTGGCATACCGCGAGATCGGTCTGGCCTGGCGGGAGCGCCGCGGTGTGCGGGAGGACGAACCGGACGCGCTGCGGCTCTTCCGCGAGCTGGTGTTGGGCGAGGGGCCAGGGCTGCTGGCGGGGCTGGTCCGGGCCCGGTCGGGCGCCTGACCGTCTTATTGGCTCCGGACCTTTGACGCCCGGCCCTCAACTGTGCCGGTAGCTCGCCTGTGCCGGCACCTAACTGTCCAGGAGCGCTCCCACCGCCTCGGCCACGGGGCCGGTTCTGGCCGAGCGCCAGCCTTTGCCTGCCCAGAGGTTCAGCCGCTCCGCGTCGCCGGCGGCCGCTGCCGCCGCGCGGATCGGAGCTGTCAGGTGGTGGATGGCGGGGTAGCCCTCAGGGGCGTCCGTGTGGTCGCGGACAAAGTCATTGACGAGTGCCCGTGCGTAGCGGCCGGTGAACGCCCGCGTGGATGTTGTTTCGGTGAAGCGGTCCTCGCCAAGGGCGTCCTTGTGCAGCTGCCGGGCGCCGCTTTCGTCAGTCCGCAGCAGCGCCGTTCCCACCTGCGCGGCGACCGCCCCGGCGGCCATGACCGACCTGACGGCGGCGGCGTCGGACACCGCACCGGCAGCGATCAGCGGAAGGCCGACGGCGGCCGCCACCTCCCGGATCAGGTCAGCCGTCGACGGCGGCATGCCGCCCGGTTTGGTCACGGGCAGGAACGCGCCGGAGTGGGCGCCGGCGCTGCTGTGCTGGACCACGAGGGCGTCGACTCCGCGGTCCGCTGCCAGCTCGGCCTCGGCGCGGCTGGTGACCGTGGCGACGATGGTCGAACCGGCTTTCCGGAGCGCCCCGACAACTGCAGAATCCGGCAGCCCGAAGGCGAAGCTGACCAGTTCAACGGGCTGCTCCAGCAGGAGGTCGATCTTCGCCTGCCACGCGTCGTTGTCGTCAAGCACCAGGGGCGGCACCGTCACCCCGTACCGCCCGGCGTCCCGGCCAAGGCTGCCCCGGTACTCCTCCAGCCGTGCCACGGCGTCGGGGGACGGGTTCAGCTGTTCATGGTCGGGTACAAAAACGTTGACGCCGAACCGGACGCCGGCATCGCGGCAGGCGCGGATCTCGGCGCTGACCGCGTCCGCGCTCTTGTAGCCTGCGGCGAGAAAGCCCAGTCCGCCGGCGCGGTGGACCGCCGATACGAAGGCCGGCGTGGACGTCCCGCCTGCCATGGGCGCTGCAATGATGCGGGTATCGATCTCGGCGTGGGGCATGGCCGGCTCCTTGGGGCTAATCAGTACGCTGTTCAGGTGACTAACTCTGACAACCTATCCGGTGCGGCCCCTGTTCCGTCCAATGCCGTTTCATCCAGCACTGTCCCGTCCGGTTCCGGTGGGTCCGGCACCGCCCAGCCCAACGACGTCGTGATCGGCCTCGACATTGGCGGCACCAAGACTCGGGGCGTCCGCTTCGAGCACGGGGAACCGGCAGCCGACCAGAGTGTGGGCAGCGCCAACGTCCAGAACGTCAGCCGTGAAGAAGCCGCCGCACACCTCGCGGAGCTGTTCGCCAGAATCGGCGCTGGCCCGGTGGCGCAGGTCTACGCCGGCGCCGGCGGGATCGACACCGATGAGGACGCCGCCGCCCTGGCTGCCCTCATTGAGCCCCACGTCCCGGGGGCCCGCATTACCGTGGTCCATGACTCCCGGCTCCTGCTGGCGGCAGGCGGCGCCAGCAGCGGCGTCGCAGTGATTGCGGGCACCGGATCCGCGGCCTGGGGAACGAACGGGAACGGCGATGAGGCGCGGGCCGGCGGCTGGGGCTACCTCCTGGGCGATGAAGGCAGCGGCTACTGGCTGGGCAGGGAGGCCGTCCGGCACAGTCTGCGGCGCATGAACCAGGGCCAGGAGCCGGACGAGCTGACCAGGGCGCTGCTGGACTCCTGCAACACCGATCACCCGAACAAGCTGATTGCGCTCTTCCACTCCCCGGACACCGGACGCCGCTTCTGGGCGCAGCAGGCCCGGCTCGTGGTGGCGGCGGCCGACGCCGGCCACAAAATGAGCCGCGACCTGATCGACCAGGCGGGCAAGGACCTGGCGGACATGGCTGCCCAGGTCCTCCGGCAGCTGGGGCTGGACGGACCGGTCATCCTGGGCAGCGGCCTGGGCATGAACGTTGTCCGGCTCCAGGAATCGTTCCGGCGGCACCTGGCCGCGGCAGGAGTCCGTGACGTGCGGGTCCTCGAGCAGGACCCCGTTTTCGGTGTCCCGCTGCTGGTCCGCGAGCAGACCTGACCCGGGCATGGCTGAGCCCCCACGCGGTTAGCGCAAGGCTACGCTGGAGCCATGACCGTTCTCTTCGACACCCGCCCTGCCGCGTACGCGGTGATTATCCGCGACGACGCCATCCTCCTGGCGTACTGGAAGCAGGACGGCAAGGAAGGTTGGACGCTGCCGGGCGGCGGGCTGGACCTGGCCGAGCATCCGGTGGACGGCTGCATTCGTGAGGTCTTCGAGGAGACGGGCTACCATGCCGAAATCGGCGCGATGCTCGGGATCGACGTCGGACACTGGCCGGCGGGTTCGCGGCTGGACGGGATGGACCGCGACTTCCAGGCGCTCCGCCTGGTTTATGAGGCGAGGGTGACAGGCGGGGAGCTCACCCACGAAGCGAACGGCACCACCACACACGCCGCGTGGATACCGCTCCACGACGTCGGCTCGCTCAACAGGGTGTCCCTGGTCGACGCCGCGCTGCGGCTGTTCCGGGAGAGGCCGGTCAACGGCAAACTGGACTGAATTTCCTGCCCCACTCTGATTTCCCTAGCCAGCCGGCGCCCCGCTGGCTATTCTGGGGGAGTCCCCGGACGTTCTGTCCGGTGGCGGCCAGTCTGGCATGAACTTCGTGCGGGGGAGGTGGACCTGATGATTGCAGAATTCGTGTGCGCTCCGCGCCCTGTTGAAAGCACCCTCATTACTCCTGCCCCCGCCGCTGACCACTCGTAACCACTCCAGCGCACTCTGTGCAGAACGCACTGCCTGGACGGCCTGTGGCGCTTCGGGGCCAACCCGAGGTTCACATTGAAAAATACTTCCGGCATTCGTGCCAACCAGCTTCAAAACCAGACTCCTTCAACAAAACCTGACCCCGTGCCTGGCCCGGTCCGGTACGGTTTTACCGAGGCAGCGGCGCAGCACTTCGCGGCCCATCCGGCAGCCGGCGGCGAGGCGGCCGCCCGTGTTGTCCGGGTGGACCGCAACCGGATTGTCGCGGCCACGGCCGACGCTCTGGTGCACCTGCCTTACCCGGCCAGTACCGTGCCGGCCACCGGCGACTGGATCTGGCTCGGCCGCAACCGGGCTGCGGAACCGGCCATCGTTGGCGTTCTTCCGCGCAGGTCCGAGCTGAGCCGCAAGCGTGCCTTTGACCCGTCCACGGACGCGCAGGTCCTCGCAGCGAACGTCGACATGGTGGGGGTGGTTGTTCCCGTGGACCGTCCGCTGAGCCACAACAGGCTTGAACGGACACTCGTGGCCGTGTGGGATTCCGGGGCCACGCCCCTGGTGATCATCACGAAGGCGGACCTGGCAGACATCGCCGATGACGTCGTCGGGAAGGTGATCCTGCAGGCAGCGGGGGTGGACGTGGTGACCACCTCTGCCGAGCAGGGGGACGGGATCGACGAACTGCTCTCCCGGGTGCTGCCGGGGACGACGCTGGCCCTGCTCGGCCCGTCCGGCGCCGGAAAGTCCACGCTCATCAACGCCCTCGTGGGACACCACGTCCAGTCAACTGGTGACGTACGCGCCAACGACGGCAGGGGGCGGCACACCACGACGTCGCGGGAGCTGGTGCCGCTGCCCAACGGTGCCGTGCTGATGGACACGCCCGGTGTCCGCGGGTTTGGGCTGTTCGACGCCGAGGACGGCATGGAGGAGATGTTCGGCGACCTGCAGGTGCTCTTTGAGCAGTGCCGGTTCGCCGACTGCGCCCATGACAGGGAACCCGGGTGCGCCGTGCGGGCGGCGCTCGAGGACGGGTCGCTTGAGGAGCGGCGGTGGGCCAGCTACCTCAAGCTCCAGCGCGAGCTCGCTGCCCTTGAGCGGCGCCATGACGCTGCGGCGAGAAGGGCATACCAGCGGGAATGGCACCAGAAGGTGGTGGTGGCCGGCCGGAGCCAGCGGGCAGCCGAACGCTACCGCCATTCCTGAAACGGACTCCCGAAAACGGTGTAGTTTTTGTCCAGGTAACGGCCGCTCCGGGGGCTTTGGAAGCCATTATCTGGACAAAACTCGTCCACCCATCCCGACGGGCAGAACGCCTCCTCAACAGAGTGTTTGTCTCCGAATGATTACGGTATCCGCGCCTGCTGCGGTTTTGCTGCGGGCACTGGTTACGCTGTGTCAAGACGCGCTTTACAGCCAAAAAACAGCGTGCTTATGATCAATTCGCTTTACCGTCCGATGTTGCCGCCCAACAGTTAGGTAAGCCGGGTATGGCCGAAGCCATGATTGAGTTCCAGAACGTCACCAAGCAGTACCAGGGCGGGCAACCGGCGGTGGACCAGCTGAGCATGTCCATTGACCGGGGCTCCATCACGGTGTTCGTAGGACCATCAGGCTGCGGCAAGACGACTTCCCTGCGGATGATCAACCGGATGGTGGAGCCCACGACCGGGACCATCACCGTGGGCGGGCGCGACGTCACATCCGTACCAGCGGCCGAGCTCAGGCGCTCCATGGGCTACGTGATGCAGTCGTCCGGGCTCATGCCGCACCGCTCCGTGGTGGACAACATCGCCACCGTGCCCCGGCTGAACGGCGTCTCGAAGGCCGACGCCCGCAGGCGCGCGGAGGAACTGCTCGACGTCGTGGGGCTGGCCCCTTCGCTCGGCAAGCGGTACCCCTCGCAGCTCTCGGGCGGCCAGCAGCAGCGTGTCGGTGTGGCCCGGGCGCTCGCCGCCGATCCGCCCGTCCTGCTGATGGACGAGCCGTTCAGTGCCGTGGATCCCGTGGTGCGCGACGAGCTGCAGCAGGAACTCCTGCGCCTGCAGCGCGACCTGGCCAAGACCATCGTCTTTGTTACCCACGACATCGACGAGGCCACCGTGCTGGGGGACAAGGTGGCGGTCTTCGCCGTCGGCGGCAAGCTGGCGCAGTACGCCACGCCGGAGGAGATTCTCCGGGCTCCGGCCAATGACTTCGTGGCTTCGTTTGTGGGCCGGGACCGCGGGTTCCGGCACCTTGCCTTCACCACTGCCGACGGCGTTGCGGTCCATCCCGTGGAAACGGTCACCCGGGGCGGGGGTGCAAGGGCCAACGCGGATGACTGGCGCCTGGTGGTGGATGAAGAGCAGCGCCCGCTGGGCTGGGAAGGCCCGGGGCTTGACTCGCAGCTCATCCCCGGCGGCTCACTGTTCCGTCCGGGCGACACCCTCCGGCGGGCCCTCGACGCCGCGCTGTCGTCCCCCTCGGGGCTCGGTGTCGCGATCGACGCCGACGGCAAGGTTGCCGGCGTCGTCAGGGGTGCGGAGGTGCTCTCCGTCATCGAGTCCGCACGGCGGACCCGGCAGGGCGCACTCTGATGGAGTGGTTCCTGGCCAACAGTCCCATGGTCTTCGAACGGGCCGGCCAGCACCTGGTCTTGGCCCTGGTTCCGATGGTCCTGGGCCTGCTGATCTCCATCCCGCTGGCACAGTTCTCGCGGCGGCACACCGCACTCCGGCAGCTCGTGGCCACCGTGAGTTCCCTCCTCTACACTGTCCCTTCCCTGGCCCTGTTCATCATCCTGCCGCCACTGCTGGGAACCCGGATCCTTGACCCGGTGAACGTCATTGTTGCCCTGACCATTTACGCGGTGGCGCTGCTGGTGCGGGCCGCCATGGACGCGTTCGATTCCGTTGATGATGACCTCCGGCAGGCTGCCGTGGCAATGGGCTACCAGCCGACCGCCCGGTTCCTGCAGATCGACCTGCCGCTGTCCCTGCCCGTGATGTTCGCCGGCCTCCGTGTGGTGTCGGTGAGCAACATTTCGCTGGTGAGCGTCGCCGCCCTTCTGGGGGTTGGAAACCTCGGAATGCTGTTCACGGACGGCCTGCAGCGGAACTTCGTCACGGAAGTAGTGGTGGGGATTATCGCCATCCTGCTGCTGGCCCTGGTGATGGATGCGCTGCTGGTGATCCTGGAACGGCTCCTCACGCCGTGGACCAGGGCAAGGGCAGGCTCCGCAAGGACCGACGCGAACGCCAGGTCCGCTGCCGAATTCCTCGCCGATGCCAAAGTGCACCCGGGGGCGGGCTCATGAACATCTTTACGGAAACATTCGCCTGGCTGGCGGATCCAACGCACTGGTCCGGTCCGGGCGGGATCCCTGTCCGCCTGCTCGAACACCTGCAATACAGCGGTCTGGTCCTGGTCATCGCCGCGGCCATTTCGGTCCCGGTGGGCCTATACATCGGGCACACGGGCAGGGGCCGCGTTGTGGCCGTGGCCGTGGCCGGCGCCCTTCGCGCTCTGCCCACCCTCGGACTGCTGGTGCTGTTCGCCCTCATCGCCGGAAGCGGCCTGATGCCGCCGGTATGGGCGCTGGTCATCCTCACGGTGCCGCCGCTGCTGGCCGGCACGTATGCCGGCGTCTCCAGTGTGGACGCCAACGTGGTCGATGCCGCCCGCGCCATGGGCATGAAGGAGCTGCAGGTGCTGTTCGGCGTGGAGGTGCCCAACGGGCTCCTGGTGATGTTCGGCGGCATCCGCACCGCCGTGCTGCAGGTGATCGCCACCGTATCGGTGGTGGCCTACCTTCCGCTCGGAGGCCTGGGGCGCTATTTGTTCGACGGGCTGGTGCTCCAGGACTTCCCGCGGATGCTGGCTGGCTCGCTGCTCATCGCGGTGCTGGCGATCGTCGTCGACCTCGTCCTCGCCGTAGTGCAGCGCCTGGCCGTTTCACCAGGACTTTCCGCACGTTCCAAGGGCGGCCCCAAGGCCGCCACCGATCTCTCGGCTGCCGCGCCCGCGGCGGCCGCTGTTCAAGGAGGCACCGCATGAAGTATCCCGACCGCACGACTCTTACCCGCCGTGGCCTGGGCGGCCTCGCTGCCGGCGTCGGCATTGCCCTTGCACTTTCAGCCTGCGGCGGCGGCGACCCGTTGTCTTCCCCGACCACCAGTGCAAGCGGCGGCGCCACCGCCGGCGGTTCGCTGATCGTCGGCTCAGCCGACTTCCCGGAAAGTCAGATCATCGCGGAGATCTATGCCGGCGCCTTGAATGCGGCCGGGGTCACCGCCACCACGAAGCCGAACATCGGTGCCCGCGAGATCTATTTCAAGGCCGTCCAGGACGGGTCGGTGGACGTCGTTCCGGATTACTCCGGCAACCTGCTCTCCCACGTCGACGCCCAGGCCCCGGAGGTCACAGCGGAGGACATCTACAAGGCGCTGCCCGAAAAGCTGCCGCAGGGACTCGGCGTGCTGGAGCCATCCAAGGCGGAGAACAAGGACGCCATGGTGGTCACCAAGGCCACCGCGGAAAAGCACCAGCTCAAGTCCATTGAGGACCTGGCCAAGGTGTGCAAGGACCTGACCATGGCCGCGCCCGCCACGTTCGAGACCCGCTCCTACGGGTTCCCGGGGCTCAAGAAGAACTACAACTGCGAGCTCAAGGCTCTCAAGCCCTTCAGCGACGGCGGCGGCAACCTCACGCTGCAGGCGCTCCTGAGCGACGAGGTCCAGGTTGCTGACATCTACACCACCACGCCGTCCATCGCGGACAACGACCTCGTTGTCCTGGAGGACCCGAAGAACAACTTCAAGGCACAGCAGGTGCTGCCGCTGTACAACTCCGCGAAAGTGACGGACAAGGCCAAGGAGGCGCTCAACAACGTCTCCAGGACCCTCACCACGGACGACCTGATCAACCTCAACCGTGCCGTGAGCGGAAGCCAAAAGCAGAACGCCAAGGACGCGGCTGCCGCATGGCTCAAGGACAAGGGCATCATCAAGTAATACTGACTACTGACTGAATGAGTACGACGGCGGTTGCCGGTTCCGCGCGGACCGGCAGCCGCCGTCGTCGTTAAGCGGATAACGGGTAAGGCGGATGGCGGGGATGACCGGGCCACGCGCGATGATGCCCTCCGGGTCAACAGCGTGTGAGGCACGTCTCCCCGGAACTGCATCCCGCTTGTGGCATATTTGATGAATGGCAGAATTCAAGCAGTCCACCAAGCTTCATAATGTCCTTTACGACATCCGTGGACCGATTCTTCAGGCCGCCCAGCAGATGGAGGCAGAGGGTCACCGCATCCTTAAACTGAATATCGGCAACCCCGCACCCTTCGGTTTTGAAGCGCCGGACGCGATTTTGGTGGACATGATCCGCCATCTGCCCCACGCCCAGGGATACAGCGATTCCCGCGGCATTTTCTCTGCCCGCACGGCCGTCTCGCAGTACTACCAGACCCGCGGCATCCAAAGCATCCACGTGGACGACATCTACCTCGGCAACGGTGTCAGCGAGCTCATCACCATGTCGCTGATGGCCCTGCTCGAAGAGGGCGACGAGATCCTGATCCCCACCCCGGATTACCCGCTGTGGACCGCCTCCGTGGCGCTGGCCGGCGGACGTCCGGTGCACTACCTCTGCGACGAGGAGTCCGGCTGGCAGCCTGACCTGGAGGACCTCGAGGCAAAGATCACGCCGCGCACCAAGGGGATCGTGGTCATCAACCCGAACAACCCCACCGGCGCCGTGTACCCCGAAAGCACGCTGCGCAAGATCGTTGCCCTGGCCGAAAAGCACGGGCTGGCGATCTTCGCCGACGAAATCTACGAGAAGATCCTCTACGAGGACGCCGTGCACGTGAACATGGCCGGGCTCACCGGCGACGACGTGCTGTGCCTGACCTTCAGCGGGCTGTCCAAGGCCTACCGCGTCTGCGGCTACCGGGCGGGATGGATGGCCATCTCCGGACCCAAGAAGGAGGCCGCGGACTACCTCGAAGGCATCAACCTGCTGGCCAACATGCGGCTGTGCGCCAACGTCCCGGCCCAGCACGCCATCCAGACGGCCCTGGGCGGCTACCAGAGCATCAACGACCTCATCCTGCCCGGCGGCCGCCTGCTGGAACAGCGCAACAAGGCATACGACATGCTCAACGCCATCCCCGGCGTCAGCACCCAGCAGGCCCGCGGCGCACTCTACCTGTTCCCCAAGCTGGACCCTGAGGTCTACAACATCCGGGACGACGAAAAGTTTGTCCTGGACCTGCTCAAGGAACAGAAGATCCTGGTTTCCCACGGCCGGGCGTTCAACTGGGTCCGGCCCGACCACTTCCGGATGGTGACGCTTCCGAACGTCAAGGACATCGAGGAAGCAATTGGCCGGATGGGAGACTTCCTCAGCAGGTATCAGGGGAACTAGCCTTTACCCACATTCAACTGTGGAAAGAGGTCCCCATGGCCGGCGTTGTGGAATTCGCGAAGTTCCCCTCCAAATCCTTGAGAGTCGGCAAGGGCTTCAAGCTGTCGGATGTCGACCCTGACGCCACTACGGGCTATTCCGGGGTCAAGGCCGACGGCGAGGCGCTCCTTGAGGACCTTGACGGCAAGCTTGCCGAGCTTCAGGAAAAGCTGTTCGCCGAGTCCAAGTTTGGCGGCACCAAGCGTGTCCTGCTGATCCTGCAGGGCATGGACACCGCCGGCAAGGGCGGGATCGTGAAGCACGTACTGGGGGCCATGGACCCCCAGGGCGTGCAGTTCAAGTCCTTCAAGGCCCCCACGCCTGAGGAAAAGGCCTACGACTTTCTCTGGCGCATCGAAAAGGAAGTCCCGGCCGCCGGCATGCTGGGGGTCTTTGACCGCTCCCATTATGAGGACGTCCTGATCCACCGGGTTCACCGCTGGGCGGACCCGAAGGAGCTTGAGCGCCGCTACGCGGCGGTCAACGAGTTTGAGGCGCGGCAGGTTGCCGTGGGCACGAAGGTCATCAAGGTCATGCTGCATATCAGCAACGACGAGCAGAAAGATCGGCTGCTGGCGCGGCTGGACAATCCGGCCAAGCACTGGAAGTACAACACCGAGGACCTGAAACAGCGTGCCTTCTGGGACGACTATATGGCCGCTTACCAGGCAGCCTTCGATGTCACAAACACGGAGCATGCACCTTGGTACGTCGTGCCGGCCAACAAGAAATGGTATGCGCGGATCGGAGTACAGCAGCTGCTGCTGGAGGCTCTGCAGGAACTTGAGCTGGAGTGGCCCAAGGCGGAGTTCGACGTGGACGCAGAGCGCCGCCTCGTCGAACGCTCCTAAACCTTCAGCTGTCCTTGCGGGCAGCCGCGAGCCTCTTCCGGGCGCCCTCCAGCCATTCCTCACAGCGCCGTGCCAAGGCCTCGCCCCGTTCCCACAGGGCCAGGGAGTCCTCAAGGCTGGTCCCGCCGGCCTCGAGCTTGGAGACCACGGCCACCAGCTGTTCCCGTGCTTCCTCGTAGCTGAGGGCATCGATGTCCGGAGGAAGCGCGGGGCCGCGCGCGGCTGCGCTGTCTGGCTGGTCTGAATTGTTCGGCGGCGCTGCGTTGTTCGCCGGTTCTGTGTTGTTTGCCGCTTCCGTGTGGGGCGTCGGGTCTGTCATGTTTCCTGGCCTGTCATGTCGGTGGTGAGGTCATCGGTGCCCGGCGTCGCGCCGGGCACCGGCTTGGGATGCTTCTCGGTTTATGGTGCCCCTGTGGACTCCGCGCCGAACCGGCCGCCGGCCACCCGGACCGAGAGCGCGGTTCCGGCAGGGACCTGTGACGGCTGGCGGACAACTGCTCCGCCGGACCCGGAAAGCTGCACAACGGCGTAACCGCGGTCCAGGGTCTGCTGCGGTGACAAGGCACGGACCTGCGCCTGTAGGTGGACCAGCTGGTCGGAAGCCCTCGTGACGGCGGCGCTGATGGCCGCCGTGGACCGGCGGGCCAGCCGTTCGACATCGTCCGCGCGCGCCGTGATCATGCTCTCCGGGGCCGCGAGGACGGGACGGGACCGGACTGCCGCCAGACGGTCCGTTTCCCGGGCCACCAGGAGCGTGACGGAGCGGCGCAGCTGGGCCTCGGCCTGCCGTACCCGGGCAAGTTCCTCCGAGACTTCCGGCACGATCCGCTTGGCCGCGTCCGTGGGCGTGGAGGCCCGGAGATCGGCGACGTCGTCCAGGATGGGCCGGTCCGCCTCGTGCCCGATCGCGCTGACCACCGGAGTCACCGCGGCTGCCACCGCCCGGATGAGTTCCTCGCTGCTGAACGGCAACAGGTCCTCCAGCGCTCCGCCGCCGCGGGCGATGACGATGACGTCGACCTCGGGGCGGGCATCGAGCTCGCGCAGTGCCCTGACCATCTGGGCTACGGCAGTGTTGCCCTGCACCGCCACTTCGCGGATCTCGAACTCAACTGCCGGCCAGCGCAGCGCAGCGTTGCGCAGGACGTCCTTCTTGGCATCGGAGTCACGGCCGGTGATGAGCCCGATCCGGTGGGGGAGCAGCGGCAGGCGCTTTTTCCGCGACTCGGCAAACAGGCCCTCCCCGGCCAGGGCATGGCGCAGGCGTTCTATCCGTGCGAGGAGATCGCCCAATCCAACAGGGCGGATGTCCTTCACGGACATGTTCAGGCGCCCGGTCTTCAGCCAGAACTCAGCCTTGAGCAGGGCCACCACCCGGCTTCCGCGCTCAAGTGGCGTCTCCTGCCGGTCCAGCAACTTGGACCAGATGGAAGCCGGCAGGGAGATTTCCGCGTCCACATCCCGGAGCGTGAGGAAAGCACTGCCGCCGCGCCGGTTCAGTTCGATGACCTGCCCTTCAACCCAGGCTGCCGGTGCCCGCTCGATGTGGGTCTTGAGCTTCTGGGAGAGCAACTGCAGCGGCCACGGGTTGTCCGGGCTCGTCTCGGCGGCGGTGGCCGGCACCGTGCTCGGGCCGGCCGCAGGGGCCGTGCCGGGGACGGGGACGGTGGCGTTTTCAGCCATGTGGAGCCCCGGTGGCGGCGAATGCCAGTTGCATAATCGCGGTCCTTTGCCTGTGGATGGTGCGTGCGCGGTGGGTTAATCCACTCTATCCATAGCTGTATCACCGGGCCCTGACATTGTTGGTAGCGCGGCATTGCCGAAACCGGCATTCCCGATGGCTCGGCGTTGCCGGCGGCCGGCATTCCTGACTGCCTGGCTTTTTCGATCGTGGGACGGCGCGCCTAGGATGGCAGTGTCCTGCTGACCAGCCAGGCACCCGACCAGCCGAGAAACCCGACCAGCTAGGAATCCCTTGCGCTCATTTTTTGCGGCCTTGGCCGTCATCCTTGGTTTTCTCCTCTCCGCCGCCGCGGTTCCCGCCATCTGGGTGGACCGCAACATCGTGCAGGAAAACGGCTTCGTTGCCCTGGCCGCACCACTGGGCAAGGACCCGGATTTCCAGAAGCGCCTGGCAACCGCCGCCGTCAACACCATTGATACCGGCGGCAGCATCCCGGCGCAGGTGGCAGCACTGGTTCGGCCGCTGCTGGAGAAGGCCGCAACCTCCCTCACAGGCCTGCCTGAGTACCCGGCTGCCTGGGAAGAAACGCTGCGGAAGAGCCACCGCCTCAACTTCGCCGATCCGGCGACCCTTCCCCCCGAGGGAGATTCCAGCACCTCGGTGACCCTGGATGTGGCCCCGCTCGTCGCCCTTGCGGCCAAGCAGATTTCCAGCCAGGTGGGCGTTCCGCTGGATGCTCCGGGCCAGAGTCTGGTGAACATCGGCCAGACGAACCAGCGCCAGCTCATTGAACGGGTTTCCGCATACTCTCCGCTGGGATACAGCTTGGCCTTCGGTGCAGGAGCGGCATTTCTCCTGGCACTCCTTACCGCCCGCCGGCGGTGGAAAGTCCTGGCCGGCATCGGAGTGGGGGCACTGGCGATTTCCGGACTGTGGACGCTGGCATCCCGCTGGGCCGCCGACGCCGTCATGGGAACCGCGAGCGGAAACGAAATGGCAGACCTGTTCAAGCGGGAGTTCGTTGCCGCCTCCGCTGCCGGGTTTGCCTCCTGGACGCTGGCGGCCGCCATCATTGGTGCAGCCCTGGTGGCGGCAGGGGTGCTGCTCCGGGTGGTCAGCGGTCCTGCCCGCAGGCGATGAGCCGCCCAGAGGCCTGTCGCCCAGCCGGTAGCATGGAGCAATGACTTCCTCAGCAGTTTCCCTTTCGATGCCAACCGTCCCGCGCCGGCGGCGTTCGCCGGAGGAAGTGCTCGCGGCGGCACCGGTCCCGGGTCCCAAAAAGGTCCTGCTGGCGGCCCCGCGCGGATACTGCGCAGGCGTGGACCGCGCCGTCATCGCCGTCGAAAAGGCACTGCAGCACTACGGACCGCCCGTCTATGTCCGGAAGCAGATCGTCCACAACGTGCACGTGGTCAGCTCGCTGGAGGAGCAGGGCGCCATCTTCGTCGACGAAACGGACGAGGTGCCCGAGGGCGCCCTGGTCATCTTCTCGGCCCATGGCGTGTCCCCGGCTGTGGTCCAGTCCGCCGAGGACCGCGGGCTGAGGACGATCGATGCGACCTGCCCCCTTGTGACCAAGGTCCACAAGGAGGCCGTCCGCTTCGCCAAGGACGACTTCGACATCCTGTTGATCGGCCACGACGGCCACGAGGAGGTTGAAGGCACGTCCGGCGAGGCCCCCGACCACATCCAGATCATCAACGGCCCCCATGAGGTGGACAAGGTGACTGTACGGGATCCCGAAAAGGTCATTTGGCTTTCCCAGACCACGCTCAGCGTGGATGAGACCATGGAGACCGTCCGGCTGCTCAAGGAGCGCTTTCCCACGCTCCAGGATCCGCCCAGCGACGACATCTGCTACGCCACGACCAACCGCCAGGTGGCCATCAAGAAGATCGCGCCTCAGGCGGATCTGGTGATCGTGGTCGGTTCGGCAAACTCCTCCAACTCCGTGCGCCTCGTCGAAGTGGCACTCGAATACGGCGCCAAGGCGTCATACCGTGTCGACTTCGCCAACGAGGTGGATGAGTCCTGGTTCGAGGGTGTTGCCACCGTAGGCGTGACCTCAGGCGCGTCCGTTCCCGAGGTGCTGGTCAAGGACGTGCTCCGGCTCCTGGCCGACTACGGATACGACGCCGTCGAGGAGATTGTGACTGCGGAGGAGGACCTCCTCTTCTCCCTGCCCAAGGAGCTCCGCGCCACGCTCAAGGAAGCGGGGGACGTGTCCCGCGCCCTCGGCGGACGCCGTTCGCGCTAGCAGGAGCACGCGAACCGGCGTCCATGCGGCGGCTTTTTAGGCAGCTTCCTCTTCCTCCACGGCGGACCGCAGTCCGCCTGAGTCCAGCCCGCCGGTCTCCAGTGCACCGGTTTCCAGTTCGTCGGCTTCGAGTTCGGTCGCTGCCAGCTCCTTGGCATTAAGGGCATCGTGCTGCGGCCGCGACTCGCCCTGCAGCTCGGGGGCGGCGAGGGACCGCGGCGTGACCTGCACGGCCGGAGGAGTCACCAGTCCGCTCGTGTCCAGGGCATTCAGTTTCCGCGCGGTGGGAAGCACCCGTGCCTCCAGTGTGCCCACCATCGCGTTGTAGCGGTCCACCGAGCTCTTCAGGGAGGACCCCAGCTTGCCCACGTTGTCTCCGAGCGTGCCCATGCGCTCGTACAGCTGCCGGGCAAGTTCGAAGAGCTCGCGGGCGCTGTCAGTGAGAACGTCCTGGCGCCACGTGAACGCCACGGATTTGAGTACGGCGAGCAGCGTGCCGGGGGAGGCCAGCACCACATTTTTGGACAGCGCGTAATCCAGGAGCGCTGCGTCCGCGGAGAGCGCGGCGGAGAGGATTGACTCGGCCGGGACAAAGCAGATCACCAGTTCAGGCGAGTTCCCCGAAATGTCCCAGTACTTCTTGGTGCTGAGGGCGTCCACATGCGTCTTCAGCGCCTTGGCGTGCGCCGCCAGGAGGTTTTGCCGCGCTGCCTCGCTGAGCCCGGGCTTGTCACCGGCAGACTGGCCCAGCTCCTGCGCCTCAAGGTAGGCCGACAGGGGGACCTTGGCGTCTACAACGAGCTGCTTGTCGCCCGGCAGCTGGACCACAAGGTCCGGGCGGACGGCGGTGTCGGCGCCTGCGGTGCCGTGGTGCTGCTCATGGAAATCGACATGCCGCATCATGCCGGCCGCCTCCACGACCCGCCGCAGCTGCACTTCGCCCCACTGGCCGCGGGCGCTGTTCGACCGGAGCGCCGACTCAAGCGCATGCGTGGACCGCATCAGCTGCTCGTCCGTGAGGCGGGCCTCCTGCAGCTGCTGGGCCAGCTGCCCGTACTGTTCCAGCCGGTCCCGTTCCAGCAGGGATACCTGCTGCTGCACCGCCGTCAGTTTCTCGGCCACCGGCGCCAGAGCCCGCAGCACGCTGGCGTCCTGCTCTCGCGACGTGCCCAGCTCCCGGTTCTGGGCTGACAGGAGCCTCCGCTCGGCATCCGCGGCGGCAAACTGGGCGCTCACCTCCGAAAGACGGGCCGAAACGCCGTCGAAGTCCGCCTCCAGGGCGGTACTCCGGCGGCGCAACACAACGTACACCGCGCCTGCGCCGGACACGGCGCCCAGCAACAGCATTAACAGGGCCAGAATGACTGCAAAAGGTTCCATGCCCTCACTGTGGCATGGGGCTGTGACATTTATTGTGAAGGCGGCACCTCGCCGCCGGCATCTGGCCGCCGGCACAGGAGAGACCCACAGGACAGCGGCAGGGACGCGGGAGCCGGGACATCGGCCGTCGACAGGGAACAGCGGCGCGGGATGCGGGAGCCGAGCGGGTAGAATCAATGTCCGTGGCTCTTACTATTGGCATCGTCGGACTGCCCAACGTCGGCAAATCAACACTTTTCAACGCACTGACCCGCAACCAGGTCCTGGCCGCGAACTATCCGTTCGCCACCATCGAACCCAATGTCGGCGTCGTGAACCTGCCCGACCCCAGGCTCCAGCAGCTCGCCGGGATCTTCGGATCGCAGCGCGTACTGCCCGCGGCTGTCTCCTTCGTTGACATCGCCGGCATCGTCAAGGGCGCCTCCGAAGGGGAAGGCCTGGGAAACCAGTTCCTCGCCAACATCCGTGAAGCGGAAGCCATCGCCGAGGTGGTGCGCGTCTTCGACGACCCCGACGTCATCCACGTCGACGGCAAGGTCGACCCCCGCTCGGACATGGAAACCATCAACACCGAGCTGATCCTCGCCGATCTGCAGACCATCGAGAAGGCGATTCCCCGGATCGAAAAAGAGGTCAAGATCAAGAAGCGGGAGGCCGCGGAGCTAGCCGCCATCAAGGCCGCTCAGGCGGTGCTGGAGCGCGGCGACACCATCTACTCGTCTGTCACGAGCGACAAGCTGGAGATGGAACACCTCAAGGAGCTCAGCCTCCTGACGGCCAAGCCCTTCATCTACGTCTTTAACGCGGACGAGGGAATCCTCGGCAGCGAGGAGAAGCAGGCCGAGCTGCGCGCCATGGTGGCGCCGGCCGACTGCATCTTCCTTGACGCCAAGCTCGAGTCCGACCTCGTGGAGCTGGATGAGGCCGAGGCGCGCGAAATGCTCGAAATGAACGGGCAGGACGAGTCCGGACTGGACCAGCTGGCCCGGGTCGGATTCCACACTCTGGGGCTGCAGACCTACCTCACGGCCGGGCCCAAGGAGGCGCGCGCATGGACCATCCACCAGGGCGACACCGCCCCGCAGGCAGCCGGGGTCATCCACTCGGACTTCCAGCGCGGCTTCATCAAGGCTGAGGTTGTCTCCTTCGAGGACCTCATCGACGCCGGTTCAATGGCGGAGGCCAAGTCGCGCGGCAAGGTCCGCATCGAAGGCAAGGAATACGTCATGGCCGACGGCGATGTGGTGGAATTCCGCTTCAACGTGTGAGTTTCCGCTGAGGTACTCAGTGATTGAGTATTAACGGCAATAAGCCCCGATCCTTTGGATCGGGGCTTTTTTGTGATTGGCACCCCTACCCTCCGTGCAACACGACGTCAAGGAAAAAGAGCGCTGGCTTTTCGTCCGGCAACGGCTTGGTTGCATCTCGATAACAACCTTTACTGAGGGACAACTTTCGGACCGCAGGCGGCAGGTTCGGGTCTAGGCTACTTGTCATGTGAGACTCGCCACATCTCACTGGGGGGATGTAGCGGGTCTGGCCGGCGCCCACAGCGAAGGTCTTTTCCACACTCACAGAAACATAGGAGGCGGAATGCGATTCAGTCGTATTTCCAAAGCAGTAGGCGTTGCAGCCGCGGCTGCACTGGCGCTCAGCGCCTGCGCGAGCACCAATGGCGGGACAACCCCGTCCAGTAATGCGGCCGGCAAACAGGGGGGAACAGCCACTGTTGTTGAGGTCAACGCGTTTAACACCTTCAACCCCAACACGGCCGATGGCAACACTGACATCAACTCGAAGGTCAGCTACGCCACACACTCCGGGTTCTACTACATCGACAACCAGCTAAACGTCGTCCACAACGACAAGTTCGGCAAGATGGAAAAGACATCTGACGATCCGCTGACCGTCAAGTACACCATCAACGAAGGTGTGAAGTGGTCGGACGGCACGCCCGTCACCGCAGCGGACCTGCTCCTGCAGTGGGCAGCCTTCTCCGGGTACTACAACGACGCCGACGCCGAGGGCAAGGCGGGAACGTCCTACTTCTCCTACGCGGGCGACCCCACTGGCCTCGCCCTTACCGATTTCCCTGAAATCGGCGACAACAACCGTTCCATGACCATCAAGTACTCCAAGCCGTTCGCTGACTGGGAGATCGCGCTGGGCGGTCCGGGCATTGATATTCCGGCCCACGTCCTGGCCAAGAAGGCCGGCCTGTCCGACACCCAGGCGTTCATCGACCACCTCAAGAGCCTGCCCCGCGGCGACTCCAAGGCGCCGAAGGCCGCCGACGCCAAGCTCAAGGCAATGTCCGACATGTGGAACACCGGCTTCGACTCCAAGACCCTGCCGAGCGACCCGAGCCTGTTCCTCTCCAACGGCCCCTTCGTTGTCCAGAGCATTAACCAGGACCAGTCCCTGACCATGGTCCGGAATAAGGACTACAACTGGGGCCCCGAGGCCAAGCTGGACGAGATCACCGTCCGCTATATCGGTTCCTCCCCGGCCCAGGTCCAGGCACTGAAAAACGGCGAAGCTGACATCATCGCTCCGCAAGCCTCGGCTGACACCCTCGAGCAGCTCAAGGCACTTGAGAGCCAGGGCGTCACGGTGGAGCAGGGCAACCAGCTCTCCTATGACCACATCGACCTGAACTACTCGGGGCCCTTCGCTGAGAAGAGTGTCCGCGAGGCATTCCTGAAGACGGTTCCGCGCAAGGACATCGTCGACAAGATCATCAAGAAGCTCGACCCCGAGGCAAAGCCCTTGGACTCGCAGCTGTTTGTTCCTGCGCAGCCGGCCTACGAAGCCTCCGCGCAGGGCAATGGGTCCTCGGCGTACCAGGATGCGGATGTTGACGCCGCCAAGAAGCTCCTGAACGGTGCGACCCCCGAGGTCCGCATCATGTACAACAAGGACAACCCGAACCGTGTGGATGCGTTCTCGCTGATCCGCGAGTCCGCAACCAAGGCGGGCTTCAAGATCGTCGACGGCGGACTCGGCGCCTCTGACTGGGGCAAGGCCCTCGGCAAGGGCGGCTACGACGCCACGATCTTCGGCTGGATCAATCCGGGTGTCGGAGTCTCCGGCGTGCCGCAGATCTTCCGCACCGGCAACGGTTCCAACTTCAACAAGTTCAGCGATCCTGAGGCCGACAAGCTCATGGACGAACTCATTGTCACGACCGACCGCAGCAAGCAGGATGACCTGACCAAGCAGATCGACAAGAAGATCTGGGACTCGGCATACGGCCTGCCGCTGTTCCAGTCCGTTGGTGTTGACGCCTACAGCGACCGCATCACCGGCGTGAAGTTTATGCCGAACCAGACCGGTGTCTGGTGGAACTTCTGGGAGTGGGCCGAGAAGTAAGCCCGTGCCACGAACTGCAATTAGCTAGGTGAGGCGCCGGGACCATGCACCACGGTCCCGGCGCCTTGCAGCGCCATCTCCCGGCAGTGCCTGTGTTGGCAGCACAAGCAGTAAGGCGCCGCCAAACCTGCGACCGGCCCGGGCAATCCCCGGGCCCGAATCCTGAGGTTCTATCACAATGGTGACCTACATAGTCCGGCGGCTCGTCACCGCCGCACTCATCCTTCTCGGCGCATCCTTCCTGGTGTACCTGCTGACCGCCGCATCAGGCGACCCGCTCGCAGAGTTCCGCGCCAGCAGTGCGCCGAACAAACAGCAACTCATGGACTCGAGGTCCGCGCTGCTGGACCTCGACACCCCGGCGCCCGTGCGGTATTTCAAATGGCTCGGCGGTGCAGCGCAATGCCTGGTGCCCTTCACCGGCTCCTGTAATCTCGGCAAGAACATCGCCGGCCAGCCCATCACGGACGCCCTTGGCCATGCACTCATTCAGACACTGACTCTTGTCACCGGGGCCACCGTTCTGGCCATCCTCGTGGGCATCACGCTGGGCATCATCACCGCCCTGCGGCAGTACAGCACACTGGATTACGGCGTCACCTTCATGGCCTTCCTGTTCTTCTCCCTGCCGATCTTCTGGGTCGCCGTCCTGCTCAAGGAATTCGGCGCCATCGGCTTCAACAACTTCCTCCGTAACCCGGAGATACCTCTGACTGTCTCACTCGGCGTCGGCGCCGTCCTCGGTGCAGTGGCCATGATTGTCGCAGGCGGCGAGACCAGGCGCAGGGTAGTGATCGGCGGCGTCGTGTTCGCTGTTGTCACGGCCGTCCTCATCTACTTCTCGGTCACGCAGTGGTTCAAGACCCCAGGCCTCGGCCCGGTGGTCATCGCCATCGCCGGGGTGGGCATCGCCTTCGCCGTGACCCTGCTGACCGCCGGACTCCGGAACCGCAAGGCGCTGCAGTCCGCCCTGATCGCCGTCGGCGCGGGAGTGGTTCTCTACTTCGTGCTCCAGCCGCTGCTGAACCAGGCGACGTTCCTGATGATCGTGCTGCTGGCCGTCGCGGCGGTCCTGGTCGGCATGGCCATCGGCTACTTCATGGGAGGCTACGACCGCGGGCAGTCCATGCGCGCGGCGGCCATCACGTCCTTCCTTGTCGGTTTCCTCATCCTGCTGGACCGCTTCATGCAGGCCTGGCCCGCCTACTTCAACAACAGCAGGGTCCGGGGACGGCCGATCGCCACCATCGGCGCGGGCACACCGAACATCGAGGGCGACTTCTGGATCCTGGGCATCGATTCGTTCACCCACCTGATCCTGCCCACCACCGCCCTCATCCTTATCTCCCTCGCCGGGTACACGAGGTTCACCCGGGCCTCCATGCTGGAAATCATGAACATGGACTACATCCGCACGGCCCGTGCCAAGGGCCTTTCCGAGCGGACCGTCGTTATGCGCCACGCCTTCCGCAACGCCCTGATCCCCGTGGCCACCATCGTCGCGTTCGACATCGGCGGCCTGATCGGCGGCGCGGTCATCACCGAGACGGTCTTTTCCGTCCGGGGGATGGGGTTCCTGTTCCTGGACGGTATCCAGCACGTTGACCCCAACCCCGTCATGGGCGTCTTCATTTGCGTCGCCATTACGGCCATGGCGTTCAACCTCATCGCGGACCTCGCCTACTCCGCACTGGATCCACGAGTAAGGGTGAAAGCATGAGCCAGCCCAGTCAGCAGGATGAAATCATGGCCGAGGAAGCCGGCCTGCGGCAGGAAGCTGCCGGCATCGAGCCTGTCTCCGAGGCCAGGGGCCTGAGCCAGGGCCAGATTGTCCGCAAGCGGTTCCTTGGTCACTCCGGCGCCATCGTCGGCCTGGCCGTCTTCGCCATCATTTTCGTCATGGCCTTCACGTCCGTCGGCTATGCCGGGATTCCCGGCTGGTGGAAGTACACCCACGAGGCCGTTTCGCCGCTGGTCAACGACGGCACCCCCACAGCTTCACTGTGGCCCCTTGCCTGGGGTGAGCATCCGTTCGGCCAGGACCGGATCGGGCGCGACCTGTTCGCCATGACCATGCGCGGCGCCCAGCAGTCCATCACGATCATGGTGGTCATCGGCCTGATCGCGGGCCTGATCGGGGTGGTCGTCGGGGCCCTGTCCGGTTACTTCCGGGGCTGGATGGAAGCTGTCCTGATGCGGCTCACCGACGTCATCATCATCGTCCCGGCGCTTCTCCTGGCCGCTGTCATGGCGCAGCTGGCAGGTCGCCGGGATGAAGGCAGCTGGTTTGCGGCCTTCGCCAGCAGCAATGGTGTCCTCGCCCTCGGCATCTTCCTGGGACTGATCAGCTGGGTGGGCCTGGCGCGGCTCGTGCGCGGCGAGTTCCTTACCCTGCGGGAGCGCGAGTTCGTCGACGCGGCGCGGATCTCCGGGGCCAGCAACGCGCGGATCATCTTCAAGCACATCCTGCCCAACGCGGTGGGCGTGCTGATCGTCAACGTCACCCTCACCATGTCGGCGGCGATCCTGACCGAAACGGCACTGAGCTACCTAGGCGTCGGCGTCAAATCCCCGGACACCTCGCTGGGCCTGCTTATCTCCCAGAACCAGGAAGCCTTCGCCACCCGCCCCTGGCTGTTCTGGTTCCCGGGCCTGTTCATCGTCCTCATCTGCCTCAGCATCAACTTCATCGGCGACGGCCTGCGGGACGCCTTTGACCCGCGGCAAAAGAAGTTCAATGCCAAGAAGGCCAGGGACACCGGGGCAACGGTTCCGGAGGTTACGCCGGTGGCGGCGATGGACAGCAGGGCAGATGATGGCCGGACCTCCGGCGGGGACAGGGGAGCCTGAGATGCTGCTGCGACGCCGCGGGCGGACGCACCGTGCTTCCTGCCTACAGGACGGCCACGCTCCAGTAGCTCAGCCCGAGAAGGATCAGGGTCACCGCAGCCTCGGGCCAGCGGAACTTCACGCTGACCGGAGTGGTCTCGGCCGCCCCGGTATCAAGCAGCCCGGCCTCAACCAGTTCCTGCCAGCGTCCACGGACCAGCTGCGCGGCCTGCCCCGAGTCGGTGGTTCTGAGGTCGCCGGGCCGGACGGACTTTCCCGGCCCGTACGTGCTGTCCGGCAGTCCCCGAAGGTCCTCGGGGCGGGCGTTGCGTCCGCCCCAGATGCCAGGGGCCGGAGCGGCCCACGCCCCGTAGCTTCGGCGGGGGGTGACGAGGGTCAGCGAGTACCTTGTGTCCACCTGCACCAGCGCCCCCCAGGGCACTGTGATGGCACGGAACGGATTCTCGATGGTGACCCCGGCGTCGTGCACAACCACCGCGGGACGCCAGAACAGCAGCCACCCCAGGTAGGCGATGAGCAGCAGCGGTCCGGCGCCGGCCAGGGCAGGGACACCGCCTGCCACGAGCAGGCCGGCCAGCCCGGCAGCCCCCACGAACCACGAAAATCCGGCAAACCATTTGTTGGTGCGCGCTTTGAAGATTGCGGCGTTTCCGGCATGCGGCACAGTGCTCATGCCCCCCATAATTCAGTATTCCCGGCCGCAGCACTAATCTCAGTTGCTCCGCTGGCCCGGGTGGAAGGAAATCCCCAACATGTCTGACTACATCAGCCCTGACCGCCTGTCGTCGGACCCGCTGGAGCCTGGCTCCAGTGAGCCAGGCGACGGACGGCCGAGGGCAGGCGGGAAGGGTTCCGTCGTCCTTGAAGTGCGCGACCTCAGCGTCGACTTCGGCGTCGAAAAGAAGTGGGTGCCGGCCGCCGTCGGCCTGAACTATGAAGTCCGCGCCGGCGAGGTTCTTGCCATCGTGGGCGAGTCCGGCTCCGGCAAGAGCGCCAGTTCCATGGCCCTGCTCGGCCTGCTGCCGAGCAACAGCAGGGTGTCCGGAAGCGTCAAGCTGTCCGGCAAGGAGCTGCTGGGCGCGGATGCGGCCAATATCCGCAGCGTCCGGGGCAAGGATGTGGCCGTCATCTTCCAGGAGCCCATGACGGCGCTGAACCCGGTCTATACGGTTGGTGCGCAGATCGTCGAGACGGTGCGCCTTCACAACGAAGTCTCACCGGACCAGGCCAAGGAACGCGCGCTGCGGATGCTGGAGCTGGTGGAGCTGCCGGACCCAGTGAAGGCGTTCAAGTCCTATCCGCACCAGCTCTCGGGTGGCCAGCGCCAGCGCGCCATGATCGCCCAGTCGCTGTCCTGCGACCCCAAGCTGCTGATCGCTGACGAGCCCACCACCGCGCTGGACGTCACCGTGCAGGCGGAGATCCTTGACCTGATGAGGAACCTGCGCAACAAGCTGGACAGCGCCATCGTCCTGATCACCCACGACATGGGCGTCGTGGCGGACCTGGCCGACCGGATCGCCGTCATGCGCAAGGGCCTGATCGTGGAGACCGGCACCGCCGAGCAGATCTTCCACAACCCCCAGCACCCGTATACGCAGGCGCTGCTTGCGGCCGTGCCGCACCTCGGACAGGGCGGAACGGACGCCGCGCCGGACGTGGACGTGACAGCAGCGCTGGCCGCGGCCACCCACGCCGAGCTGGACTCCGTGGACCACGATGAACTGGTCCGCCGCGAGCGGGAGAACGCGGCGGCCCTGGCGGCCGCCGAAGCCAGGGGGCCCGTGGGCGAACCGGTCCTGGAGCTCACCGACGTCGCCATCGAGTACCCGAAGCAGGGCCGTGTGCCGGCCTTCCGTGCCGTCGAGGGGGCCAACCTGACCATCCATCCCGGGCAGGTGGTGGGCCTTGTGGGCGAGTCCGGGTCCGGCAAGACCACCATCGGGCGCGCCGCGGTCGGACTGCTGCCGGTGGCGGCCGGGACGATGCGCGTGGTGGGCGAGGACATCTCCGCCGCGAAGAAGAACGGCAAGCAGCTGCACCAGGTGCGGCGCCACATAGGCATGGTGTTCCAGGATCCGTCCTCGTCCCTGAACCCGCGCCTGCCCATCGGCGAAAGCATCGGCGAGCCGATGTACCTTGCCGGGGTGGCGAAGGGCGCTGACCTGCAGAAGCGCATCGAGGCGTTGCTGGACCAGGTGGAGCTGCCGCGGAACTACCGGAACAGGTACCCGCACGAGCTGTCCGGCGGGCAGAAGCAGCGTGTCGGCATTGCCCGGGCGCTCTCGCTCAAGCCGAAGCTGATGGTGGCTGACGAGCCGACGTCGGCCCTCGACGTATCGGTCCAGGCCAAGGTACTGGAGCTGTTCCAGAACCTCCAGCGCGAGCTCGGGTTCGCCTGCCTTTTCGTTACCCACGACCTCGCCGTCGTAGACGTGCTGGCGGACCGCATCTGCGTCATGCAGCGCGGCCGGATCGTGGAGCAGGGCACCCGTGACCAGATCCTGCGCAACCCGCAGGAGGCATACACCCAGCGGCTGCTTGCCGCCGTCCCGCTGCCGGATCCGGAAAAGCAGCGCGAGCGCCGGGAACTGCGCGCCCAGCTGCTGTCCACCGGAACGGAATAGACCGGGGACAAGCACTGGCAAAAGGGAGCCGGTGACCGCCACCAGGCGGCCACCGGCTCCCTTGCTGTTTCGTGCTGTGGGCGCCGAGGCCCGCCCCTAGGACAAGGCAAGCCCCAGCTGCTCGAGCCTGTCACCCAGGAGCTCACCCAAGGCACGGTGCCCCTCGCCGTTCATGTGGACGCTGTCCTTGAGCTGCGACTCCAGCCCGTACCGGGTGAGCCAGTCGCCGACGCTGACAAACGGAACGCCATGGTCCGCGGCAACAGTCCCCAGCAGTGCGTCAACCTCGGCGCGCCGGACGCCGCCGTGCTCCGCTCCCTTGCCTAGCGTTCCCACCATGGCCAGCTTCGCGCCAGGGTACCGCTGCTTGATCGTCGTGATCAGCCGGTCTGCGTTGGCCGAGATCTGCTCGTTGCTCGCCCCTTGCTTCGCGTCGTTTCCGCCGCCCTCGATGAGCACCAGCGGGGGGAAGCCGTAGGGCAGGTGCCAGTCGCCGCGCTGCAGGGCATCGACGTAGTTGCCCGTGGTGCCGTTGGAGGCGACGAAGCCGGTTCCGCCCTTGCCGCAGAAGAAAACGTCATAGCCCAGCCCCGTGAGGGCCCGGCGCGGCCAGCTGGCCTGCGGCTCGGACTGCGAGTCGCCGATCAGCAGTGCGGTGCGGGCTATGTTGCCCACGATGACCTCGTCCCGGCCGTTCGCCGGATTGCGGTAGAGCGCTCCTGCCGGAAGGCTGGCGGGGTCGACGGCGGCCCCCAGGTCGCTCACGACCGCCGAACCCGCAGCCACGGCCTCACCGGGAGCGGCGATCGGGGCGGCGGCACGGGGCGCCGCAGATCCGGCACCGGACGCCGGTTCCATTGCTGCGCCGCAGCCCGTCAAAAACACGGTGGCGGCGATGACAGGGCCAATCAGGAAGGCCCGCGTTGAGGCTCGTAACATCCCTGGACTCCTGGCCTGTTCGTAAAGTGGTCTAGCCAATAGTGGTGGATCACTTGCCGAAAAGCCAGTGATTTTGCTCACATAACGTGAGGGGGGATTCACGATTTGGTAACGGGCCGGGGAATGGGGGAGGTGCCCGTTTTAGGCCAATAAATGGCTCAGCGTTTAGACTGGCAGTAGGTGCCCTGTGTTAAGGGTCTGATCCGTCGTGCGTTCCGGTTGGAAATGTCGCGATACAACAGCTGACTTCACCACTGAATCGAGCAATAACGCATGTCTGAAACCACCACCAACACCGCGGTAGCAACTGCAGTTCGCAGTGACCTGCGCAACGTCGCGATTGTGGCCCACGTTGACCACGGCAAGACCACCCTTGTGGACGCCATGCTCAAGCAGACGAACTCCTTTGCCGAGCACAACCACCTCGAAGACCGCGTCATGGACTCCGGTGACCTGGAGCGCGAAAAGGGCATCACCATCCTGGCCAAGAACACCACCGTGGCCTACAACGGACCGTCCTCCAACGGCGAAACCATCACCATCAACGTCATCGACACCCCCGGCCACGCCGACTTCGGCGGCGAAGTGGAGCGCGGGCTGTCCATGGTTGACGGCGTCGTCCTCCTCGTGGACGCCTCTGAGGGCCCGCTGCCCCAGACCCGCTTCGTCCTCCGCAAAGCCCTCGCCGCGCACCTGCCGGTGATCCTCCTGGTCAACAAGACCGACCGCCCCGACGCCCGCATCGAAGAGGTTGTCCACGAGTCCATGGACCTGCTCCTGGGCCTGGCTTCCGACCTCGCCGATGAAGTTCCGGACCTTGACCTGGACAAGATCCTCAACGTCCCGGTTGTTTACGCCGCCGCCAAGGTAGGCCGCGCGTCTCTCGAGCAGCCTGCCGACGGCACCGCCCCGGAGAACGAGGACCTCGAGCCGCTGTTCAGCGCGATCATCGAGCACATCCCCGCTCCGACCTACAACCCGGAAGGTGTCCTGCAGGCGCACGTCACCAACCTGGACGCCTCCCCGTTCCTGGGCCGCCTCGCACTGCTGCGCATCTACAACGGCACCCTCCGCAAGGGCCAGCAGGTTGCCTGGGCCCGCGCCAACGGTGAGCTCAAGACCGTCAAGATCACCGAACTGCTCGCCACCAAGGCCCTTGAGCGCGTACCGGCTGAATCCGCCGGCCCGGGCGAAATCGTTGCCGTCGCCGGCATCGAGGAGATCACCATCGGTGAGACCCTGACAGACGTCGAGAACCCCCAGCCGCTTCCCCTGATCACCGTTGACGATCCCGCGATCTCGATGACCATCGGTATCAACACCTCCCCGCTGGCCGGCAAGGTCAAGGGCGCCAAGGTCACGGCCCGCCAGGTGAAGGACCGCCTGGACAAGGAACTGATCGGTAACGTCTCCATCAAGGTTCTCCCCACGGAGCGTCCGGATGCCTGGGAAGTCCAGGGCCGTGGCGAGCTCGCGCTGGCCATCCTCGTGGAGCAGATGCGGCGTGAAGGCTTCGAGCTCACCGTCGGCAAGCCCCAGGTGGTCACCAAGACCATCGACGGCAAGGTCCACGAGCCGATGGAGCACATGACCATCGACGTGCCCGAGGAGTACCTGGGCGCCGTCACCCAGCTCATGGCCGCCCGCAAGGGCCGCATGACGAACATGGCCAACCACGGCACCGGCTGGTGCCGCATGGAGTTCATCGTTCCCGCCCGTGGCCTGATCGGCTTCCGCACCAAGTTCCTTACGGACACCCGCGGCGCCGGCATCGCTGCTTCCATCGCCGAGGGTTACGAGCCCTGGGCCGGCCCCATCGAATACCGCACCAACGGTTCCATGGTGGCCGACCGGGCCGGTGTGGTGACCCCGTTCGCCATGATCAACCTGCAGGAACGCGGTTCCTTCTTCGTCAAGCCGACCTCTGAGGTCTACGAAGGCATGATCGTGGGCGAAAACTCCCGCGCCGACGACATGGACGTCAACATCACGAAGGAAAAGAAGCTCACCAACATGCGTGCGGCTTCCTCCGACAGCTTCGAGAACCTCACGCCCCCGCGCGAGCTCACCCTCGAAGAGTCCCTCGAATTCGCCCGCGAAGACGAGTGCGTCGAGGTCACGCCTGAGGACATCCGCATCCGCAAGGTCATCCTCGACTCCAACGAGCGTGCCAAGGCCAACCGCGCCCGCGCCAAGGCATAACGGCACCCTCCCGCAGGGAACTGCGACCGTGAACAAAAGAGCTGCCGGCATGGCAGGCGGCCTGGCCGCCGCCGTGCCGGCAGCTCTTTTTGCTGCCTTCGCCGGGACCGCGCTGCACCGCCAGGAGTTCGCGGCCAGCGGTGCTGCGCTGCCGCTCGGGGCCGTCGCGGCACTGCTGCTCCTGGTGTCGCTCCAGCTGTTCCTCGGGGCGGCGTTCAGAACGCTGATTCCGACGGCGGTGTGCGGCGCCCTTTGTTACGCCCTGGCCGGCTGGTGGTCAGGGATGGAGTCCGGCAAGCGGCTGATCGCCGGGGACTTGGCCGGGAGCATCTGGGTGTACGGGATCGTGGCGGTTACGGTCGGGATGCTGGCCTGGTGCCGCCGCTACGCCCGTTAGTCTTTCAGGGAGGCAACTTCCACCGCCCGCCGGGCGGCAACGGCCGCTAGTCAGCCGTCGGGTCCCGGTGGTGGGCAATCATGAGTGAGGTGGCCTCGCCGTCGTCGTCTGCGGGAAGTGCCATGTACTCCTCGACGACGGCGCGGAGCTTGCCCAGCATTTCCTCCCGCCGGGCGGCGTTGAACTTCACGCCCAGCCGCCACACCTCGATGTCCTCGGGCGGCAGGTCCCGGGTCTCCTGCAGGAACGTCTCGATGAGGATCGGAGAGACATTGTCCACAGGCGTGCTCCACGACTTGCGGCTGGCGATGTAGGGCACCTCCGTGGCGCCACGCCGGCCTTTCCGGCGTTCCTCCGCCAGCAGGAAGCCGGTCCGCACCAGGGTCCGGACGTGGTGCAGGCTGGACGCCGGGTTGAGGCCGAGCAGCTCAGCGATTTCCTTGTTCGTCCGCGACTGGTGCAGGCACAGCCGAAGAATCCTCAGCCGCAGCGGTGAACTCAGCGCGCGGCCTTTGGCCACCAGGTCCGCGTCATCGCTCTCCGGCGGGGTGTTCATAGACGCAAGTGTAACGAGCACTAAGTGATTGACATATATCAATCGCCCGCCGAGACTGAAGCCGTGACTGCCGAACCCACTGCCGCGGAGCCAACGCCAGGGCCGCTGTGGCGGGACCGCAACTTCGCCACCTTTTGGGCCGGCCAGGCCCTGGGACAGTTCGGTGCGCAGCTGGGCCAGCTCGCGTTGCCGGTGCTGGCCGTCACCCTGCTTCACGCCTCGGAATTCGAGGTGGGCGTGCTGAACGCCGCAGGTCTGGCGGCGTTCCTGGCAGTCGGTCTGCCGGCCGGGGCCTGGGTGGACCGTTGGCGGAAGCGCCGGACCATGATCTCTGCCGATCTGCTGCGGATGGCCGCCATGGCCGTGGTGCCGCTCCTGTGGTGGAGCGGCGGCCTGGAAATCTGGCACCTCTTTCTGGTCGCGGCGGTCGTGGGGACGGCCACCGTGTTCTTCGACGTCGCCTACCAGAGTTACGTGCCGGTCCTGGTGGCCTCCCCGCAGGTGCGGGAGGCCAATTCCAAGCTCGAAGCGACAGCCCAGATCGCACGCATCGGCGGGCCGGCCGCCGGCGGTGCGCTGCTGGCGGTTGTCTCGGCACCCGTGCTTTTCGTGGGCGAGGCCGCCGGGTACCTGCTCTCCGCGGTTTTCCTTGCCCGTACCCGCGACTCTGAGGTCCGTGTGCCGTTGGCCGGGCGGCGCCCGCTGCCGGTCGAAATACGGGAAGGCCTCTCGTTTGTGGTCCGGCATCCGCTCATCAGCCGCATCGCGGCCTGCACCGGCGGAATGAACTTTTCCGGCATGCTGATCTATACGCTGATGCCGCTGCTGGTGCTGCGCAGCCTCGGGCTCGGGCCGCAGGGAATGGGCCTGATCATGACCGTCGGCGCCGCCGGCGGGCTGCTGGGCGCGGTGGCGGCGCCGCGGCTCGCCGCCCGGATCGGCGAGGGCACCGTGATTCCCGTGTGCGCCCTGGTCAGTTCGGTCTTTCTCCTGCTGGTGCCGTTCGCGGGGCTCGTTTCCGAACCGGGAGCCGCGCTGGCCCTGCTGCTGATCTCGGAGTTCGGGTTCGGCTTCAGCGTTCTGGTGCACAACATCATGCAGCTCACCATGCGCCAGCGGGTTTGCCCGCCACGGCTGCTCGGCCGGATGAACGCGTCCATCCGGTTTGCGGTGTGGGGCGTGATGCCCCTGGCGGCCTTGGCGTCCGGGTATCTGGGCGAACACCTTGGCTTGGTGCCCACCATGATGATCGGAGCAGTAGGCAGCTTCCTGGCCACCGCCCCCGTCCTGTTCTCGCCGCTGCGGAGGATGCGCACTCTTCCGGACGGGATGCCGCAAGACGGTGCCGTGGATGGCGAGGCCGTGGATGACGGGTCGCTGGAGGAAAAGGACAGGGCCTAGCTAAGCCGGGCCCAAGGTCAATCCCCGGCCGGCGGCGTCCGCCGTGAACCACGGCGCGGCGGTGCCGGCGGCACCTGCTTGGCGGCCACCACCCTGTCCAGGGGAATGCCGACGTCGGCACTGCGGGTCCGTACGGTGCACTCACTTTCGCCGCACTCCAGGAGGTCTCCCAGGGCGTCGGTAAAGCCGCCGTCGAGCCTGTAGCGCACCACTACGCGTGTTCCCGCAGGGGCCGTGGCCAGGAACTGCCGGGGTGTTGGTGGTGTCGGACTCACCCGTCCATCGTATGACGCGTCGCGAGTGTGACGCGCCCGCTTCGTTCGCGGGACGGGCCTGGGAGATAATAGGCTTTGAAGTGGACAGCCCGGCATGCAGGCCGGATGCAGGAACCGGCCAGTCGCCGGGAATCAACGTGGAGAGGCAAGGGACGTGACGTACGTAATCGCGCAGCCGTGTGTGGATGTTAAGGACAAGGCATGCATTGAGGAGTGCCCCGTCGATTGCATCTACGAAGGTGAACGCTCCCTCTATATCCATCCCGATGAGTGCGTCGACTGCGGTGCATGTGAGCCCGTCTGCCCGGTGGAAGCCATCTACTACGAGGATGACACCCCGGAGGAATGGGCCGACTACTACAAGGCGAACGTCGAGTTCTTCGACGACCTGGGCTCCCCGGGCGGCGCCGCCAAGGTGGGCAACACCGGCAAGGACCACCCGATGATTGCAGCGCTCCCGCCGCAGAACCAGGACCACTGAGGCGGACCCCTTCGTGACTACAGCTGTGCGCAGTTTCGGCCTTAGCCTGCCCGACTACCCGTGGGAAGCGATGGCGCCGTACCTCGCCAAAGCGGCTGATCACCCCGGCGGAGCGGTGAACCTGTCCATCGGCACGCCCGTGGACCCGACGCCGGCGGTCATCCAGGACGCCCTTAAGGCGGCCGCGGATGCGCCCGGTTACCCGACCGTCCATGGCACCCCCGCGCTCCGGGAGGCTATCGCCGGGTGGTTCGCCCGCCGCCGCGGCGTCGAAGGGCTCGATCCGCGCGCCGTCATGCCGACCGTCGGTTCCAAGGAACTCGTGGCGTGGCTGCCGTTCCTGCTGGGCCTCAAGCCGGGCGACGTCGTCGTCCGGCCTACCGTTGCCTACCCCACCTACGACATCGGGGCCACGTTCGCCGGGGCCACGGCGGTGGCGGCCGATGACCTCGACGAACTGGATGCGGCCACTCGGGCCAGGGTCCGCCTGGTCTGGGTCAACTCCCCGGGCAACCCCACCGGCAGCGTCCGGGACGCGGCATCCCTGAAGAAGATTGTGGACCAGGCCCGCGAGATAGGCGCGCTCGTGGCGTCCGACGAGTGCTATGCCGAGCTCGGCTGGGGGGAGTGGGACCTGCAGCGCGGAGGGCAGGCTGTTCCGAGCATCCTCGATCCGCGCGTCGCCGGTGCGTCCCACGACGGGCTCCTCGCCGTGTACTCGCTGAGCAAGCAGTCCAACCTGGCCGGCTACCGGGCGGCCTTCGTCGCCGGGGATGCGGCCCTCATGGCCAACCTCGTCAACAGCCGCAAGCATGCCGGGATGATCGTGCCGTACCCGGTGCAGGAAGCCATGCGGGTGGCGCTGGGCGACGATGTGCATGTCCTGGCGCAGAAGGACCTGTACCGCGGACGGCGGGAGCGGCTCCTGCCCGCCCTCGAGTCCTTCGGGCTGACGCTGCACGAGTCGGCCGCCGGCCTGTACCTGTGGTGCACCGCAGGTGAAGCCACGTGGGACACCGTGGCCCGGCTCGCGGAGCGGGGGATCGTGGTGGGTCCGGGGGTGTTCTACGGCGACGCGGGGCACGGCTATGTGCGCGTGGCCCTCACCGGAACTGACGAACGGATCGACGCCGCGGTGGCCCGCCTGGCCTAGGCCGGTTTCCGGGCGTTCAGCCGGCACCGTCACGGGGCTCTTGGTCTCGCAGAGGCGACTTTTGACGCTCGGGACGCCGTAACAATGGTGTGACTCGCGCCACAACTGGCCTGTTTTAGGGATAATTCGGCGCTCCCGGATTAGTGGCAACCTCCAAGTGGCGGTAGTTTTTTAACTGACTATCAATGGTGGCTTTCTACAAGAAGGCGGCAAGGCCGTTGGAATTCCCGTCTGGGCGGGACCCCGCGCGGCTCACCTGATGTTGGATCAAGCTTTCTAGAGAGGCCAGACGCCTCATGAAGGGGACTCCATGACTGAGACCACCAGCGCAACCCTGCGCCACGCAGGCGGCGAGCTCGAACTCCCGCGCATCAAGGTTGTTGAGGGAAACGAAGGCTACGACGTTTCCAAGCTACTGAAGCAGACCGGCGCCGTTGCCTTTGACCCCGGCTTCATGAACACGGCCGCCACCACGTCGGCCATCACCTACATCGACGGCGACGCCGGCATCCTGCGGTACCGCGGCTACCCGATCGAGCAGCTGGCCCAGCACTCCAGCTTCCTCGAGGTCTCGTACCTGCTGATCTACGGCAACCTTCCGACGCCGACCGAGCTGGACGAGTTCGACCAGAAGATCCGCCGCCACACGCTGCTGCACGAGGAACTCAAGGGCTTCTTCGGCGGCTTCCCCCGCGACGCGCACCCCATGCCCGTGCTGTCCTCGGCTGTGTCCGCGCTGTCCACGTTCTACCAGGACTCACTGGACCCGTTCAATGACGAGCAGGTGGAGGTTTCCACCATCCGCCTCATGGCGAAGCTGCCTGTCATTGCCGCCTATGCGCACAAGAAGTCGATCGGGCAGCCGATGCTGTACCCGGACAACTCCATGAACCTCGTGGAGAACTTCCTGCGCCTGAGCTTCGGCCTGCCGGCCGAGCAGTACGAGCTGGACCCGGTAGTGGTCAAGGCCCTGGACCTGCTCCTCATCCTGCACGCGGACCACGAGCAGAACTGCTCCACCTCCACGGTGCGCCTGGTGGGGTCCTCCAACGCCAACCTCTTCGCGTCCGTGTCAGCCGGCATCAACGCCCTGTTCGGCCCCGCCCACGGCGGCGCCAACGAGGCCGTCCTGAAGATGCTCCGCCAGATCCAGGCCGACGGCGTCAAGCCCGAGGACTACATGGAGAAGGTCAAGAACAAGGAAGACGGCGTCCGCCTGATGGGCTTCGGCCACCGGGTCTACAAGAACTACGACCCCCGCGCCAAGATCATCAAGGCCACCGCGCACGAGGTCCTCAGCAAGCTCGGCGGCCACGACGAACTCCTGGACATCGCCATGCGGCTGGAGGAGAAGGCCCTCGGCGACGACTACTTCATCCAGCGCAAGCTGTACCCGAACGTCGACTTCTACACCGGCCTCATCTACAAGGCCATGGGCTTCCCGGAGAAGATGTTCACCGTGCTGTTCGCCATCGGCCGCCTGCCGGGCTGGATTGCCCAGTGGCGCGAAATGATCAACGATCCCAACACCAAGATCGGCCGTCCGCGGCAGCTCTACACAGGAGAACCCGAGCGGCAGTACCCCGCCCGCTAAATCCGCAGCGGTTCCCAGGACCCGTACCCCGGTTCGGGCCCCATTGGGGGCCCTTTCAGGGAGCACGACGGCGGCCGCCCACCTTTTCGGTGGGCGGCCGCCGTCGGCCTTTAACCCGGCGGACCACACCCGCGGATCCGCGGACCGCACCCGCCTTGGGGCTGGCGGGAGCGCCGCCGCGGTTTCGGCGCACACCCGTGCTAAAAACAAGAATGCCGAAAATCGTGGATGCCGCGCAGCGCCGGCAGGAGATCGTTGGCGCGGTGTGCAGGATCATCGCCACCGACGGACTGGAACGCGCGTCGCTGCGGGAGGTGGCGGAGGAAGCCGGCCTGGCGGTGGGCTCCGTGCGGCACTATTTCGACAGCAGCGATGACCTGCTGGCCTACTCGTTTGCGGCGGTTTCCGACCGTCTCCTGACGCGCCTTCATACGGCGCTGACCGGGGTCGGGCCCCCGGCCGATGGCCCGGATGCAGGCGGGGCGGTTTTAACACTTCTGGGCGAATTCCTGCCCCTGGACGAGGAACGCGCCCTGGACACGTGCGCCTGGATGGCGTTCAGGAACGCGGCGAGGATTCGTCCCTTCCTGGCCGCCGAGGCGGACAGGAGCCACCGGGCCGTGGCCGCCGTCGTAGGCCAGGTGATCAGGCGGCTCCTGCACGGGGACAATGCCGGCGGGTCCGGGTCCGGGTCCGGCCCCGGGTCCGTATCCGGGGCCGGGGCCAGCGCCGATGCCGGGCCGCAGCTGGTGACGGCGGCCGAACACCTGCTGGCGACCCTGGACGGGCTGGCCATGCACGCCCTGCTGCAACCTGCCTGGATGTCCCCGGAAATGTGCCGTGACGTGCTCGAAGCCCACGTCGAGGGGCTCCGAAGGAGGGTCGGTGCCAGCCATTAACCTCCCCGGGCTGGGGGAATAGACTGAAAGCCGGAGAGCGGGTTGCCGGCACAACGGGGCGGATAACGAGATTCCAAGGAGGCATACGCATGCAGCACACAGGCGGTCCAGGCTGGCGAATCACTATGGACACGTCGGGGCCCATGCTCATTGCCCTCTACATACGTGATGTTGCCGGACTCGACGGTGCAGGCTTTCCGGCGCTTTCGCATGCCGCACCGAAGGTCCGCCACGTGGACCATGCCCACCTCACCGCCGAGGTGGGCGGCATCAGCGCCCTGAAAACGGAGTGGGAAGCCTGGTGGCAGCAGCTCCTCAAGGCCCACCCGCAGATGTCCCCTGAACTGTCTCCCCCGGGATTCCGGTCCTTCGCCAATTCGCCGGCGCTGCGCAAGGTGCTGCAGGCGCACTTCGGGGCAGCCCTGACCTGGGCCAGGGAGCGGCGGGCGGAATACGCCGAGCTGGAGGCCGAACGGGTGGCCGGGGGCTCCGCGCACCTGCTCGAGGACATCGTGGAGGACCGGCTCCTGGAAGTGGGCCGGGACTCCAGGGACTTTGCGCTGACGATCATCGAGCTGCCCCTGGATGAGCAGCGGGCCTGGTACCTGGAACCGGACAAGATCATCATGAGCCACGAGCTGCTGTCCCAGCCCGAGGTGTTCCGCAGCTACGTGCAGCCGGTTGTGGAGATGCTCGTCTAAGGCCCGGCGGTCACGGATCTAGGGCCCGTGGGGCACGACGGATTCAGGGTCCGCCGGCAGCAAGCGTGATGGCCACGCCGCCGACGGCGGCCGGTGCATCCTGCCACCCGTTTCGGGCCTTCCTGTCCCAGCGCTTTCCGTCCACGTCCACGCGTTCCACGGAGAACTCTTTGGCGTTTGCCACCGCCCAGTGGGCCACGGACCAGGCAAAGCTGTCGCTGACGTCCACCTGCAGCGTCTGGCCGGTGGACGTCGTGGGGATGCTTCCGTACGAGGCGTCCAGCTCATTGAGCAGGGCGGCGGGGTCGCCGGCGGTGTCCGGCGAGCGGAGAGTGCAGTTCAGGGCAGCCGGGGACTCGCCCGTCAGCGCCGAGGCGAACGACCTGCCCATCGCCTCGTGCTCGGCGTATGCCGCCGGGTAGGCGGAGCGCTGGACCCGCTGGGCGGCGTCGGTTATTTCCAAGGTGGCATAGCCGGGCACCTTCACGAGGGCATCGTAGAAGGCGTTCGTGGCATAGACCGGGTCCATCACCTGGTCCTGGGTGCCCCAGCCCTGGGACGGGCGCTGCTGGAAGAGTCCCCTGGAGTCCGGTCCGGCAAGATCGCCGTGGTCGATGTTCCGGAGCTTGGATTCCTGCATCGCGGTGGCCAGGGCTATGCTGGCTGCCCGCGGAGGGAGACCGCGGCGCACTGACACCGCTGTGATCAGCGCAGCGTTCGCGGCCTGGTCGGTGGCCAGTGTGGCCCGCTGGGAGCCGACGGCGGCGGTGCATTCCTCTGTGATCAGCTGTTCAGAGCGCTGCAGCAAAGTGGTCGCTGTGTAGATGCCGCCCGCAACCAGGACGAGGGAGAGGCCGGTGATGGCAGCTCCGCGCAGTCTGCGTCCGCGTGTCACGTGGTTACTCCAGCAATCTGCCGGCACGCCCTATTGGGTGGCGTGCCGGCTACGTCCTCACGGTCAGTTGGCGTGCGGTCAGTTGGCGTGCAGGGCGTCGTTCAGTTCCACGGTCTGGCCCTTGCGGGGCAGGACTTCAACTTCACCGGTGGTGGAGTTGCGGCGGAAGAGCAGGTTCGGCACGCCGGACAGCTCCACTGCCTTAACGATCTTGCTGGTGTCCTCGCCGTCGGCGTCCTTGGGGCCGGCAACGCGGACACGGGTGCCTGCCGTGACGTACAGCCCTGCCTCCACCACGGAGTCGTCCCCGATGCTGATGCCCACGCCGGAGTTGGCGCCCAGCAGGACGCGCTGGCCCAGGGATACCTTTTCCTTGCCGCCGCCGGACAGGGTGCCCATGATGGAGGCGCCGCCGCCGACGTCGGTGCCGTCCCCGGCCACCACGCCGGCGGAGATGCGGCCCTCAACCATGGAGGTGCCCAGGGTGCCGGCGTTGAAGTTCACGAAGCCCTCGTGCATGACCGTGGTGCCTTCGGCGAGGTGGGCACCCAGCCGCACGCGGTCGGCGTCGGCAATGCGGACGCCCGCCGGGACGACGTAGTCCACCATGCGCGGGAACTTGTCCACGCCGTAGACAGTGACGGCGCCGCGCTTGCGCAGCTTGGCGCGGGTCAGTTCGAACCCGTCCACGGCGCACGGGCCGAAGTTGGTCCAGACGACGTTGGGGAGCTTGCCGAAGATGCCGTCAAGGTTGATGCTGTTGGGCTGGACCAGACGGTGCGAGAGGAGGTGCAGGCGCAGGTAGGCGTCGGCGGTGTCGGCCGGGGCTTCGTCCAGGTTGATCTGGACGAACACCACCTTCTGTTCGGTGCCGCGGTCGGCGTCAGTGCCGGCGGCTGCGATGTCCGTCAGGGTTTCGTCGGCGTTTTCCACGGCGCGGAGGCTTTCGGCGGCCACACCGAGGGCGGGGGCCGGGAACCAGGTATCGAGCACGGTGGCTTCGCCGTTCCGCGTGGCGATGGTGGCTACGCCAAATCCATAGGCCGAACGGGAGTCGTCGGACAGTGTCTGGGCAGCGGGCACGGCGGAAGAAGCGGTTTCAGTCATGCGCCAAGTCTATCGAGACGAGGTGCACGCACCGAAACCGGTCCGCACGTCTCTGTGTCGCATTTCGGGGCGTTCCGGGCGCCGGGAACGCCCCGACTGGTGCCGGGCTGGGACGGGCAGGTGCGGATACAGTGGGATGGTGATTGCCGAAACAGCCCCCGTAACCCTCGACCTGCGCCAGGATGTGGCACTGCTGACCTCCGCGCTGATCGACATCAACAGCGTCTCCGGGAATGAGCGCGAGCTGGCGGATGCCGTCGAGTCTGCACTCCGCCGGCTGCCCGGCCTCGAACTGGTGCGTGACGGCGACTCCATCATCGCCCGCACCAATCTCGGCCGGAGCGAACGGGTCATCCTGGCAGGGCACCTGGACACGGTGCCGCTGCCGGTCACGGAAGGCTCGCTGGGAACGGTGCCGTCCACCTGGCCGTCGGGAGTCCCCGGCGACGGCGTCCTGTACGGCCGCGGCGCCACGGACATGAAGGGTGGCGTTGCGGTCCAACTCGCACTGGCCGCTTCAATGTTCGACGGCGGGGCGGAACCGGGCAAGGACGTCACCTTTGTGTTTTACGACCATGAGGAGGTGGAGGCGGTCAAGAGCGGGTTGGGCCGGCTGGTGCGGAACCACGGCGGGCTCCTCGGCGGCGACTTTGCCATCCTCCTCGAACCGACCGACGGCACTGTGGAGGGCGGCTGCAACGGCACCATGCGGTTCCACGCCATCACCTCCGGCGAGGCTGCACACTCGGCCCGGGCATGGATGGGACGCAACGCGATCCACGCCGCCGCGCCCATCCTGGAACGGCTCGCGGCGTACAGACCGCAGACCGTGGCCGTGGATGGGCTGGACTACCGGGAAAGCCTGAACGCCGTGAAGATCCATGGCGGCACCGCGGGCAACGTCATCCCGGACCGCTGTGTCGTGGAGATCAACTACCGCTTCGCCCCGGACAAGACCCCCGATGAGGCGGAGGCGCATGTGCGCGCGCTGCTGGGCGGTTTCGACGTGGTCCGTACGGACAGCGCCGCCGGCGCGCGGCCGGGACTGAACCACCCTGCCGCCGCGTCCTTCGTGGCCGCCGTTGGTGGCGAGCCGAAACCCAAATACGGCTGGACCGACGTTGCCCGCTTCAGCGAACTGGGCATCCCCGCCGTGAACTTCGGGCCCGGGGACGCGCTCCTGGCGCACAAGGACAACGAGCACGTGGAGGCCGAAGCCATCCGTACGTGCCTTCGGGCGCTGCAGACGTGGCTGTCCTGAGCATGCTGTCGTGAGCCTTTGACGTTAGGGGCGCGGGCAGTTCAAACACGCATCAAACACGAAGGGTCCGCAGCCGGATGGCTGCGGACCCTTCGCTGTATCGGCCTGCCGTTTATTTCACTATGGTGGAGACGCCGGCGGTGGGGGCCTTCGCCACTCCGCCGGCTGCCTTCTTGGACCCGTGCCGTTCAATCCAGATGGCCAGCCGGGACACCGCCAGGTTAATGGCGATGTAGATGGCCGCGGCCACGAAGAACACCGGAAACAGGAACTGCGGGCCCAGGAAGTCAGCCATCACCTGTACCGCGCGCAGCAGCTCGGCGTAGGCCACGATGTAGCCCAGCGACGTGTCCTTCAGCAGGACCACCAGCTGCGCCACGAGGGATGGCAGCATGCGGCGAACCGCCTGCGGCAGCTCGATGCTCAGCCGGGACTGGAAGCTGGTCAGGCCGATCGCCAAACCCGCTTCGCGCTGGCCCCGGGGCAGGGACTGGATGCCCGCGCGGATGATCTCCGCGAAGATCGCGGCGTTGTAGAGCACCAGGCCGGCCACCACGGCGATGAACGAACTGGTGGCGAACACCAGCAGCACGAACAGCATCATCAGGACCACGGGCATGCCGCGCAGGAACTCGAGCACGATCCTGGTGGGAATCCTGATCCAGGCAACGTCGGAGATGCGCATCAGGCATAGCAGAAGTCCCAGCGGAAAGGCAATGACCGCCGCGATGGCGGCCGCGCTCAGCGTAGCGCCGATACCGTTGGCGATCAGCGACCAGACGTCCGCCTGCCCGAAGATGGCCCAGCGCTGCGCCTGGAAGATGCCCTGCTGGGCGAGGGTCATGATGGCCCAGGCCAGCAGGATGGCGATCAGGACGACGCCGATCACGGAACCGATCAGCGAGATGCGGCGGGCCTTGGGGCCGGGGACGTCGTAGAGAACCGAACTCATCGGGCGATCGCCACCTTTCGTTCGACCTGGTGGGCGAGGTAGCCCAGCGGCACGGTGATCAGGAGATAGAAGAAGGCGACGCCCACCAGCACCCACATGACGGCGTCGCCGTGGTCGTTGGCCAGCTGCTTGCCGTAGCCGAACAGTTCCAGCACGTAGAAGGCACCGGCCACCGAGGAGTTTTTCACGAGCGCGATGAGGATGTTGATCATCGGCGGGATCACGGTGCGCAGTGCCTGCGGAAGGATGATGAGGGAGAGCACCTGGCCGAACTTCATGCCGATGCTGCGGGCCGCCTCGGCCTGGCCCACGGGAACGCTGTTGACGCCCGAGCGCACAGCCTCGGCGATAAACGCGGAAGTGTAGGCGCTCAGGGCGATGATGGCTGCGATCTCGAACTGCTGGAAGGTCACACCCAGCCGGGGGAGGACCACCGCCGCGAAGAAGAATGCGATGGTCAGCGGCGTGTTACGCACCACCTCCACATAGGCCATGCTGAAGCCGCGGAGGGCAGCCACGGGGGAGACCCGGGCGGCGGCCAGCAGGGTGCCCACAACCAACGCGATGATGCCGGAAACGGCGGCCAGGAACAGGGTTCTGAGAAAGCCGTCCCAGTATTGGGGAAGGCTTTCAATAATGACGTCCATAGGATCCTTTAGCTGCGTTCAGGGGAAATGTGCGGAAAACGGAAGCGGCGGTTACCGGCAGGCCATGGAATGCACAGCCGCCGGTAACCGCCACGAGCGTCCTAGTAGCGGTCGATGGCCGGAAGTTCCGGTGCCGTCTTGATAACCGCGCCGGCGGTATCCTCCCAGGCCTTCTTGTAGGATCCGTCCTTGCCGAAGGCCTCGAGCTGGTCGTTGATCCAGTTGCGGAACTCGGTGTCGCCCTTCTTCAGGCCGATGCCGTAGGGCTCCTTGGTGAAGGTCTCATCGGATGCCAGCTTGAAGGCGTCCGGTTCCTTGTTGACGAAGCCGGCCAGGATCACGTTGTCGGTGGTGATTGCCTCAACCTGCTTGTTCCGCAGCGGCTCAAGGCAGCCCGAGTAGGTGGCGGCCGGGACAAGGACCGCGCCGTACTTCTCCACGATGGTGGAAGCCGGGGTGGAGCCCGTCACAGAGCAGACGTTCTTGCCCTTGACGTCTTCGGGCTTGGTGATGGACGTGTTGTCCTTGTTCACCATCAGCGCCTGGCCGGCTTCGTAGTACGGGCCGGCGAAGTCGACTTCGGTCTTGCGCTTGTCATTGATGGTGTAGGTGGCCACGATCAGGTCCACCTTGCCCTGCTTGATGAACTGCTCGCGGTTGGCGGAGACGGTCTCAACCCATTCAATCTTGTCAGCGGGGATGCCCAGCTTGGCGGCGAGCAGCTTGCCGATTTCAACGTCGAAACCGACTGGCTTGCCGTCCAGGCCCTTCTGGCCGAACAGCGGCTGGTCGAACTTGGTTCCGATGGTCACCTTGCCGGCCGAGGCGAGCTTTTCCATGGTGGTGCCTGCAGCGAAGCTGGGCTTTTCGACCGGCGTGGGGTTGGAGCCGGTCCCGGTGCCGCCGCCGCCGCAAGCGCTCAGTGTAAGAGCGATCGCCGCGGATGCTGCTGCCAGAAGGGATTTCCTTCGGGTCAAAAATGCCTTCATGACATTCCTTTCATTGGGCGGCCGCCGGTGACGGCCTGGGTGCGAAAATCGGGTGGTCTTGAAGTTGGTGGGGATTGCTGGATCGGTTGTCAGTGCGTGAGCAGCTTGGACAGGAAGTCCTTGGCGCGGCTGCTCTGGGGATTGGTGAAGAACTCCTCCGGAGTGGCGTCCTCCACGATTTGTCCGTCCGCCATGAACACCACACGGTCGGCGGCCTTGCGGGCGAAGCCCATCTCGTGGGTGACCACGATCATGGTCATGCCCTCCTTGGCCAGCTGGATCATGACGTCCAGGACCTCGTTGATCATCTCGGGGTCGAGCGCCGAAGTCGGCTCGTCGAACAGCATGACCTTGGGCTTCATGGCGAGGGCGCGTGCGATGGCCACACGTTGCTGCTGGCCGCCGGAGAGCTGGGCCGGGAGCTTGGGCGCCTGGTGGCCCACGCCCACGCGTTCAAGCAGGGCCATGGCCTCCTTGTCCGCTTCCGCCTTGGAAACACCCTTGACCTTGATGGGGCCCAGCGTCACATTTTCCAGGATGGTCTTGTGCGCGAACAGGTTGAACGACTGAAATACCATGCCGACGTCGGCGCGCAGCCGGGCAAGCTCCTTGCCCTCCTCGGGCAGCAGCTTGCCGTCAATGGCGATGTCGCCGTCGTCGATGGTTTCCAGCCGGTTGATGGCCCGGCACAGTGTGGACTTCCCCGAACCTGACGGGCCGATGACCACAACCACCTCGCCCTTGCGGACCTGGAGGTTGATGTCCTTCAGAACGTGCAGCTGACCGTAATGCTTGTTGACGGCATTCAGAGAGACGAGTGCATCGCCGGGCAGTTGAGTAGTCATAGGTAAGAATCTAGCGAAGATTGCTCGGTTATGACCGGAATCACTCCAACTTCCCGCTGATCGTAATTCAAGAGATACCTGCTGGTCAGCAGGTTAGCCTTGGGGGATGAGCATCAACGCAGATCCGTCAAAGTCAGTACAGCCCCGCCGGAAAGGGCCCCTCGAGTTGCGCCGCAAGCAGGCTGCAGTGGAGATGTCGGATCAGCGCCTGCTCGACACAAAAGGCCCCGGCCACTTCATCCACACTGATCCCTGGCGGGTCATGCGGATCCAGAGCGAGTTCGTCGAAGGCTTCGGCGCCCTTTCCGACCTGGGCCAGGCGGTCAGCGTTTTCGGCTCCGCGCGCACCAAGCCCGGAAGTGCGTTCTACGACATGGGCGTCGAGGTGGGACGCAAACTTGCAGAAGCGGGCGTGGCCGTCATTACCGGCGGCGGGCCCGGCTCGATGGAAGCGGCCAACAGGGGAGCGGTGGAAGGCAACGGCGTCTCCGTTGGCCTCGGCATCGAGTTGCCGTTCGAGCAGGGCCTGAACCAGTGGGTGGACCTCGGCATCAACTTCCGCTACTTTTTCGCACGCAAGACCATGTTCGTGAAGTACGCCCAGGGCTTCATCGTTCTTCCCGGAGGCCTCGGCACGCTGGATGAGCTCTTCGAAGCCATGGTCCTCGTCCAGACGCAGAAGGTGACCTCGTTCCCGATCGTCCTTCTGGGCGCGGCGTTCTGGGGGCCGATGATCGACTGGATCAGGGGAACGCTGGTGGCCGAGGGGATGGTCTCGGAAAAGGACCTGGACCTGATCCAGGTAGTGGACACCCCGGAGGAAGCGGTGAATCTGGTCCTCCATGGCCACGTCCGGGCGCCCGCCACCAACGGCGACCAGCGGCCCGAGTAGCAGTAGCCCGGGCATGCTGCCAGGCAGCCCCGCGCGGGTAAGCGGCAGGTGGGGCTGTGTCTGGCACGATTGGTGATGTGAGTTCCTTCCTCGTTTTCCTCGCCATCGTCCTGATTGGAGCCACCGCCCTCATCGGGACCGACCTTGGGGCGGGCATGCTGCGGAAGAAACGCGCACGCGCACCCTTCGCCAAAGAGGGCTTCCAGGACGGGTTCGATGACCCCGTGGCTTCCCTGCCTCCTGTGCTGCTTCCCGCCGACGCCACACCGGCCGACGTTGACCATGTCCGGTTCGCGCTAGGGCTGCGGGGTTACCGGATGGACCAGGTGGACCAGGTGCTGGATGACCTGCGCGACCAGCTGGCCGCCAGGAACGCGGAAATAGAAAGCCTCCGCGAGCAGCTGCGCGTCTGCACCGGACAGTTGACTGCCGCCGAACTGCCGGCCGCCGAGGACCGGACGTGAGCTCGCCTATGCCGCCTCCGGGCGCCGTTCCGCCAGGCAGCCCCGTTCCGCCGGGCGCCGTTCCGTCGGTCAGCCCCGTTCCGCCAGCAGCAGCCGATCCCCCTTCGCCGGATGAGGGGACGCGGCTGGACACGGCGTTCCGGCACGCCGCCGTGCGGCTCGGCGGCCGCGTGGTCCGCTGGCCGTGGTGGGTCCAGGTGGGGGCGGTCTACGTGGCCGCCCGGCTGGTCAGCGCCTGCATCTTCATGTCGGCCGCCCTGCACCAGGGCTTCAACCCCTGGTTCCCGGCCAAGCCCGACTACTGGAACTTCATCAACATCTGGGACGCGCGCTGGTACGAATCCGTCATGACCGGCGGGTACCCGTCCGAACTCCCGGTGGATGCAGCCGGCAACGTCCAGGAGAACACCTGGGCCTTCTATCCGCTGTTTCCAACGCTGGGGCGGATGCTCGCCGCTACCACGGGCATGGGCCCCGCCAGCGCCCTCATCCTGATCGCGATGTTCGCCGGGCTGGCCGCCTCGCTGGTGGTCTACCAGCTTTTCCGCACCCGGGCAGCCCACTGGCCGGCCATGTGGGGCGTCGCATTCTTCTCCACCTTCCCCGTCTCGCCGGTGCTCCAGGTGCCGTACGCGGAATCCCTGAACCTCCTGCTGCTTGCCGCAGCGCTGCTGCTGGTGGTCCGGCGCCACTACCTGTGGGCCATCCCCGTGGTGCTGGCCATGTGCCTTTCCCGGCCCACGGGTGTGCCGTTTGCTGCGACCGTCGGGATCCTGTTCCTGTACCGCGCCGGTGAGGCATGGCTCGCCGCACGGAACCACCGGCCGGCCGCCACAGCGGGCCCGATCCACAGCCGGAACGAACTGTGGTCCCTCGCCGGGCTGACCGCCGTCAGCGGTGCCGGCGCCCTTGCCTGGCCCGCCATCGCGTGGGCGGCCACCGGCGACATCGCCGCGTACACCAAGACCGAAACCGTATGGCGCGGACACGACCTCGTGCCCTTCAAACCCTGGTTCGATACCGGCGTCCTGTTGTTCGGGCCCGTGCTGGGGCTGGTGGCACCGTTTGTCTTCGTGGCGGTGTTCGGGCTGTTCATGGCCTCCCCGCCGGTGCGCCGGCTGGGAACAGAACTCCGGCTGTGGTGCCTGTGCTACATGGGATACCTCGTGGTGTTCCTGCATCCGCAGACCAGCACGTTCCGCATGCTGCTTCCGCTGTTTCCGCTTGCGCTGGCTGCTGCGCTCGTCTCCCGGTCCAGGGCGTACCGCGGCGCCGTGATCACGATGTTCGTCCTGTTGCAGATCGTGTGGGTGGTGTGGCTGTGGGCCTGGGCGCAGCTGCCGGGCGGAGGGGATTATCCGCCGTGACGGGCCCGCGGTTTCCCCGGTGTGAGGCTGCAACGGGGCGCAGGAATCCGCACATGAACGAATTGTCCATCGATTAGCTACAGACGGGTAATTACAGGATAATAGGTAATAAGCAAGGACAAAAAGCATTGGGATTGTTCAGCCATGGCGGCTGCCGAAAGGACCGCCAGGGCGGCATTGTTTTGACCACGCGGACTCAGCCCGGCCGGGCTGCTCGGTCCTGGGACTACTGGAGGGGATATTCCTCATGGCGGCTATGAAACCACGCACCGGCGACGGCCCTATGGAAGTAACCAAGGAGGGCCGCAGCCTGATCATGCGTGTGCCGCTCGAAGGCGGGGGCCGGCTGGTGGTTGAACTCAATGCCACAGAGGCGGCCAACCTCAAGGACTGCCTCGTCGGCGTCACAGAATAGAAGCAAAGGCAGGGCCCGCAGCCGGATGGCTGCGGGCCTTGCCTCTTTCGACGTCCTGCCGTTTCGTGGACCTGCCTACTTCTTGACCGCCACCAGCAGCCCGTCGCCGGTGGGGAGCATGGCGGAAGCCAGCCGGTCGTCGTCGCGCACGGCCTTGCCCACCTGCCGCAGCACAACGGTCGTCGCGTCGCGGGCCGCCGGGTTCGACACGCGGTCCTTGTCCAGGGCGTCATTGACGATCAGCAGGCCGCCGGTCTTGAGCAGGCGTACGGCCTGCTCCACGTAGCGGGGAAAGTTGGGCTTGTCGCCGTCGATGAACACGAGGTCATAGGCGGCGTCGGTGAGCCTCGGCAGGACATCGCCGGCACGGCCGGAGATGGTGCGGGTGCGGTTGGCCGGACTGCCGGCCTCCTGGAACGCCTCCCGCGCGGCCTTCAGATGCTCCACGTCCACATCGATCGTGGTGAGCACGGCCTGCGGGCCGAGGCCGCGGAGCAGGCAGACGCCCGAAACGCCGGCGCCGGTACCGATCTCGACGGCGGTCTGCGCCTTGGAGGCCGCGGCCAGTACAGTCAGCACGGCGCCAACGCCACGGCCAATGGGCGTTACACCAAGCTCGAACGAACGCTCCCGGGCGCGCAGCAAGACCTCATCCTCGGCAGGCAGATCTTCTGCATAGGACCAGCTCGTGGACTTATCGGCGCTCATGGATTTCGCTTTCTGGGCGGCAGGGGGCATGTCATTACAGCGTACTTGGTTGGACGGTCCCCGAGCGGCACGTGACAGCGGGGGACGCCTGTGATGGCGCATACTTTCACGCTGCGCGGTGAATGGCGAAGAAAATCCTCGGAACCCAGGCGCGAAAACCCGGCAAACAGTTGCGCTTTTAGCAAAGAGGGGCTCCGCAGTCAGGAAATTCCCAGCCAACTTTGACATGATAATAATCCGCTCATCCAAGTGGTGATCGGCGCCGAACCAATGATGTAAAGCACGTCAGGCGTTATTACATCCACGAGGGGAGTGGACGATGTCAGCATCCGTTGCGGCACCTGTCCCTGCAACTGAAGAGCAAGCTGCCGAGTGGGCGATGCCCACGTGGGAAGAAGTGGTCACCAACCACTCCGCCAAGGTGTACCGGCTCGCCTACCGCCTTACCGGCAACAAATACGACGCCGAGGACCTCACCCAGGAGGTGTTCGTCCGCGTCTTCCGTTCCCTGGAGAACTTCAAGCCCGGAACCCTGGATGGCTGGCTGCACCGGATCACCACCAACCTCTTCCTGGACCAGGCGCGGCGCAAGAGCCGCATCCGCTTTGACGCGCTCGCCGAGGACGCCGAATCACGGCTGCCCGGCCGGGAACCCGGCCCCGAGCAAAGCTTCGAACTCAACAACCTGGACCTCGACGTCCAGGCCGCCCTCGAGGAACTCCCGCCGGACTTCCGCGCCGCCGTCGTCCTGTGCGACCTTGAGGGACTGTCGTACGACGAGGTCGCCGAGGCCCTTGGCGTGAAGCTGGGCACGGTGCGTTCACGGATCCACCGCGGCCGGACCATGCTGCGTGAAAAGCTTGCCCACCGGGATCCGCGCCCGCAGCAGGCGCGCAAGCCGCGGCTGAAAATGCCCCGCATCGCCGGCATTCTCTGATCGGCGACATGCGTCAGCTACATCGCTTGCTGGAGGGGCTCAGGACCAAGACAGGGTTTCCGCCGCTTGCCGGCGGCCGGCACCGGCAGACGACGGACCATATCCGCGCGTGCGCCGAATGCGCCAGTGCACTGCACCGGCAGCGCCAGTACATTGAGCGGCTCCGTACTGCAGCAGTCCCGGCCGCCAGTGAGGAACTGACAGCGAGGCTCCTGCTCCGCACCCAGCAGCTGGCCATGGCCCCTGCCCCCGTTTCCCGGCCCAGCCGGGTGATGCTCGCGGGGCTGGCCGGCGGGGTGGCCGTCGTGGCGGCAGGGGCAGTCGCCGCCGGGGCTTACACGGTTGCGGGCGAACCCAGGCAGTACGCAGCGGGCACGGCCGCGCTCTACGGCCAGTCCGGGCATTCCCCGGGAACAGACAGCCGCCTGGCCGCGCTGCGGTCCTCCGGCTGGACCTGCCCTGAACTGCGCGCCATGGGCTTCCACCTTGTTTCCGCCAGTACTACGGTGCTGGCAGGCCGCCCTACCGTGGAACTGCGCCTCACGGACGGGCAGCACACGGCACGGATTCTGGAACAGCACCAGGGCTCGCCGGCAGCACCCTGGCCGGTCAACCCGCTCACCGGGCATCCGGCCGGCAGCGACGGATACGTTGCCGCTGAGCTGCCGGGAACGACGGCGGACGGCCAGGTATGGGTCAAGGCGGGACCGCCGTGGAGCGCGATTTACCAGACGCCGCGGAGCACCTTCACCTACGTATCGGACCTGCCCGCCACCTCGGCTGACGACGCCGTGGCGATGCTCGCAGGGGCTGGAAGTGCGGCGGGTCCAGGCATTGCGGCAGGAACGGACGCGGCCGGCGGAAGTGCCTCGACACAGGAGACTGTCGTCGACCGGGTGGAACGCGGCCTCCGCAAAATAGCCCGCCAGATGGGGCTTTGAGACGCATCCCCGTACGTGCAGCATGCCTTCAGGGGACGCTGGCCGGGCCGAAATCGTCACTGCCTCCCCGGAGAGGGTAATCTTCCTAAAGTGTTTGGAATCAACGGCCCGGAGTTTATCCTTCTGCTGCTCATCGGCATTCTGGTGATCGGCCCCCAGCGGCTGCCCGAATACACCCAGAAGCTGGCAAACCTGGTCCGTGAAGTGCGCCGGATGGCCTCCGGCGCGCGGGAACAGATCAAGGAAGAAGTCGGCATCGACATCGATGACGTCGACTGGAAGAAATATGACCCCCGCCAGTACGATCCGCGCCGCATCATCAAGGAAGCGCTCCTCGAGGACGACACCAAGCCGGTCAGCTCCGGCGGTCCTGCGGCCGTAGCCGCAGCGGCATCAGCCGCCGCGTCCCACAACGAGGAACGGCCGGCACGCATCATCGAAAGCCTGGGCGTGGGCGAGCGGGCACCCTTCGATTCCGAGGCCACGTAGCGGGTTTCCGACACGCAACGGGCCTGCGCAGTCAGCGGTCCGGCCCAGTCAGCGGGGCTGGACGTCCAGCTTCATCCCTGCCAGTCCCCGCGGCCTGGCCGCGAGCTTCCCCGCGATGCCGGACAGCGCCGCCGCTGCAGGCGTGTCCGGGCCCCCCAGGACAATGGGCATGCCTGAGTCGCCGCCTTCGCGCAGGAGAATGTCCAGCGGAATCTGGCCCAGCAGTGGCACGTCGGTGCCGGTCGACGCGCTGAGCCTTTCGGCGAGCACCTCCCCGCCGCCGGTGCCGAACAGCTCCATCCGGCCGCCGTCGGGCATTTCCAGGAACGACATGTTCTCGATGACCCCGGCCACCGTCTGTCCGGTCTGGGTGGCGATGGCGCCGGCACGCTCGGCGACGTCGGCCGCGGCGGCCTGGGGGGTGGTGACCACCAGGATCTCGGCCTTGGGCAGCAGCTGCGCTACCGAGATGGCGATGTCGCCGGTGCCCGGCGGCAGGTCCAGGAACAGCGCATCCAGGTCGCCGAAGTAGACGTCGGTGAGGAACTGCTCGAGGGCCCGGTGCAGCATGGGTCCGCGCCAGGCCACGGGCTGGTTTCCGGTAACGAACATGCCGATGGAAATAACCTTCACGCCGTAGGCCACCGGCGGCAGGATCATGTCGTCCACACGGGTGGGCGCCTGGGTGATTCCCATTAGGGCCGGCACCGAGAAGCCGTACACGTCCGCGTCCACGATCCCCACGCGCAGCCCCTGCGCCGCGAGGGAACAGGCGAGGTTGACCGTCACCGAGGACTTTCCCACACCGCCCTTGCCGCTGGCCACCGCGAAGACCTTGGTGAGGGACCCTGGCTGGTTGAACGGAATGCCCCGTTCGCCGCCGGGCCCGCGCAGCTGCTCCTTCAGCGCATCGCGCTGCGCCTGGGTCATGACCTTCAGGTCCACCTCGACGGCGGTCACGCCGGGAACATCCAGCAGCGCTGCCTCGGAGTCCCTCGTGATTGTGTCGCGGAGCGGGCAGCCGGCAATGGTGAGCAGCACCGCCAGGCGGACGGTCCCGTCGTCGGAGATCTCCACAGAGTCCACCATGCCAAGTTCGGTGATGGGGCGGCGGAGTTCCGGGTCGATGACGGTTGCCAGGGCAGCGTTGACTGCCTGCTCGAGGGTGGTGCTCATGCCGTGGTGCTCAGCTTTCGGGGGTGGTGGGTCGGTGGGCTGCCCGGCCCTGGCGCGTTTTTTCGGACTTGACCTTGGGGATCTGCTGCGTGCGGGGATTGCGTTGCTTCTCCCGCTTCTCCTTCAGCTTTTCCCGGACCAGTTCGCGCGGCGACTCATGGCTTCCGGGCCCGGACGGCTCGTGCGTGCGGAGCTCCTCCTGGGCTTCCAGCAGGTCCTCCAGCAGGCTGCGCAGTTCCGCCCGGACGTAGTCGCGGGTGGCCACTTCACGCAGTGCGATACGCAGCGAGGCCAGTTCCCGGGTGAGGTATTCGGTGTCCGAGAGGTTGCGCTCCGCCCGCTGGCGGTCCTGCTGGAGCGACACGCGGTCGCGGTCGTCCTGGCGGTTCTGCGCGAGCAGCAGCAGCGGCGCGGCGTAGGACGCCTGCAGGGACAGCATCAGCGTCAGGAGCGTGAAGCCGAGTTCGACCCGGTCGAACTGCCAGGCGGTGGGGGCGAAGGTGTTCCAGGCCAGCCAGAATACACAGAACACGGTCATGTAGAGCAGGAACTGCGGCGTGCCCATGAAACGGGCGAAGCCCTCCGTCGCGTGGCCGAACGCGTCGGGGTTCGGCGAAAACTTGGGGAGGATTCTCTGGCGGCCGCTCAGCGGCGTGTCCAGGCTTCCCTGGCCTGCCGGCTTTCCGCCCGGGCGGGTTCCCTTTGCCGTGTTCTCAGCCAATGCGGCCACCAAGCTTCCTGACCGGGGCTTCGCCGTCATTCGCCCGCCAGTCATCAGGCAGCAGATGGTCCAGGACGTCATCCACCGTTACGGCGCCCACCAGGCGGCCAGCCTGGTTGACCACCGGCAGCGAGTTCAGGTTGTACGTGGCCAGCGTGCGGGCCACTTCGCTGATGTGCGCCAGGTCCGAGAGGGGCTCGAGGTTCTTGTCCACGAGGTTGCCCAGCGACTCGAACGGCGGGAAGCGCAGCAGCTGCTGGATGTGCACCACGCCGAGGAACCGGCCGGTGGGCGTTTCCAGCGGAGGGCGGGCAATGAAGATGGACGAGGCGAGGGCAGGGGAGAGTTCCTCGCGGCGGACGTGGGCGAGTGCTTCTGCGACCGTCGCTTCAGGCGGGAGGATCACGGGCACGGGGGTCATGAGGCCGCCGGCGGTGTCTTCGTCGTATTCGAGGAGGCGCCTGACGTCCTCGGCGCCCTCGGGTTCCATCAGCTGAAGGAGTTCCTCCGCCTGGGCGGTCGGGAGCTCGCCGAGGAGGTCGGCGGCATCGTCCGGGTCCATCTCCTCCAGGACGTCCGCGGCGCGCTGGACGTCGAGGGCGGAGAGGATTTCCACCTGGTCGTCCTCGGGCAGCTCCTGAAGGACGTCCGCGAGCCGCTCGTCCTGCAGTTCGCTCGCCACTTCAAAGCGCCGTTTGTCGCTCATTTCCTGCAGCGCCTCCGCGAAGTCCGCGGGCTTGAGGTCCTCGTGGTTCGCCACGAACTGGGTGGCTGCCTGCGGTTCTGTCTTCGCTCCCTGGTGCGCGTCGGACCAGTCGATGATCATCGTTTCGTTGCGGCGCAGCCTGCTCAGGGGTGCCAGGGAATGTCCCCGCCGGACGAACAGCTTGCTCACGAACCAGTCGCCCGAGCGGTGCTGGTCCATGGCGATGTCCTCGATGGTGGCGTCGCCGCTGCCGTCGGTCAGGGTCACCCGACGGTCGAACATTTCGGCCACCACCAGGGTCTCTGCCCCGCGCTGTTCGAAGCGCCGCAGGTTGACCAGCCCGGTGCAGATGATCTGCGTCTGGTCAATGGAGGTGATCCGGGTCATCGGGACGAATACGCGCTTCTTGCCGGGAACCTCGACGACGATGCCCACTACGTGCGGGGCGCCCCGGGTTCCACGGGAGAGCACGACGACGTCACGCAACCGTCCCAGACGGTCGCCCAGAGGGTCGAAGACGTCCAGTCCGAGAAGGCGCGCAACAAAGACGCGGGTAGGATTCGTGCTCACCTCTACAGGCTACCGAGTCTGCTCTCTTTTAGCTGAATTTTCAGCTTTCACCCACCCTTATGGGCAAGAATGGGGGTATGGCTAACATTTTTGGTGCTCCGAAGGCTGCGCCCAACGGCTCGGACGAGTCGAAGACTGTCCCCAGCGGGGATACCGTCGGCTCGTATACCTCCTACCTGGACGCCCAGAAGGCCGTTGACTACCTCGCTGACCAGCAGTTCCCGGTGCACCTGGTGTCCATCGTAGGGAACGACCTCAAGATGGTGGAACGCGTGACAGGGCGCCTCAGCTACCCGCGGGTGGCGCTCTCGGGCGCCCTGAGCGGCATGTGGTTCGGCCTGTTCGTCGGCGTCATGCTGTCCTTCTTCACACCCGCCGGCGGGACGTTCTCCATCATCAGCTCCGTGCTGATGGGCGCGGCGTTCTTCATGCTGTTCGGGATCGTCACCTACGCCATGCAGCGCGGCAAGCGCGACTTCACGTCCACCAGCCAGGTGGTTGCCACCAGTTACGACGTCATCGTGGCGCTCGAGGCGGCCCACGAGGCACGGCGGCTGCTTCAGCAGCTTCCGATGACGCCGTCCGACGCCACTGCGGGTGCGCGTCCGCAGCCGCACCCCCAGCACGACTACCAGAACCAGCCCTACCAGCAGCCGGGCCGGCACCAGGGGCCGCCGCAGGGCCCGTCCCAGGGCCAGGCGCCGCAGCGGCCTGCGGGCTGGAACGATCCCTACGGCCAGCGCGGCCAGGACGCCAACGGGCAGTACGGCACAGGTCCGCAGGGCCAGGGCGGCCAGCCGTACGGCGCGGAGCAGCCGCACGGTTCCGGCCAGCAGGCCGGCGTCAACCAGCAGGGGCAGCAGTACGGCGCCAGCCAGCAGGGGCAGGGCACGGAAGGCGCGCAGCCAGCAGGTCAGCGCCCGGCGTCCGTCCGCTACCCGGACCTGCCGGACGGTCGCCCGCAGTATGGCGTACGGGTGGATCCGAACCAGGCTGACCAGGGCCGGGACGGACAGCAGCAGTAGCAAGAGACAGCAAAAAGGGACGGCCACCGGATCACCGGTGGCCGTCCCTTTTTGCGGTACAGGACTCTTAACCCTTGGCGTCGATCTCCTGGTAGATGCCGGCCATCCAGGCCTCGACGTCGCCCGCGCTGCGGGGCAGCGCCGCGCTGAGGTTCACGGGGCCCTCGGCAGTCATCAGGATGTCGTCCTCGATGCGCACGCCAATGCCCCGGTACTCCTCCGGAATGGCGAGGTCCTCCTGCTTGAAGTACAGGCCCGGTTCGATGGTGAAGACCATTCCCTCGTGCAGCACGCCGTCCAGGTACAGTTCGCGCTTGGCCTGGGCGCAGTCGTGGACGTCGAGGCCGAGGTGGTGGCTGGTGCCGTGCGGCATCCAGCGCCGGTGCTGCTGGCCGTCCTCGCCGAGGGCCTCCTCGACGGAAACCGGGAGCAGGCCCCATTCGGCAAGGCGCTCCGCGAGGACAGTGGTTGCGGCGGTGTGGACGTCGCGGAACTTCACGCCGATCTGGGCGGCCGCGAAGCCGGCGTCGGCTGCGTCGAGGACGGCTTGGTAGATCTTGCGCTGCACGTCCGAGAACCTGCCGTTGGCCGGGAGCGTGCGGGTGACGTCCGCGGTGTAGAGCGAATCCGCCTCAACGCCGGCGTCCAGCAGGAGGAGTTCGCCGGCGTTGACCTTGCCGGTGTTGCGGGTCCAGTGCAGCACGGTGGCGTTGTTGCCGGCGGCGGCAATGGTGTCATAGCCAAGTTCGTTGCCTGCCTCCCGGGCGCGGGCGAAGAAGGCGCCTTCCACGACGCGCTCACCGCGTTCGTGCGTCAGGGCGCGGGGCAGCGCCTTGACCACTTCGGTGAAGCCCTCTACCGTCGCGGCCACGGCGATCTTCATCTGCTCGATTTCCCACTCGTCCTTGGTCAGGCGCAGTTCGGAGAGTGCTTCGGAGAGCTTATCGTCGAGGGCGTCCAGCACGCCTAGGTCCAGGTTGTCCGGGTCCTTTGCTGTGTTGTAGCGGGCGGTGTCCACGAGCGCGTCGATGTTTTCGTCCACCTTGCGCACCAGGCGGATGGAGACGCCGCCGATTTCGGGGGCGCCGACGTTCTTGGTGACGGCCACCTCGAGTTCATCGATGTGGGCTGTGGGGATTCCGAGCCGTGCCTCAAACTCGGCCAGCGTGGGCCGGGGCCCGATCCAGAACTCTCCCGACCGCGCGTCGGCGTAGAACTGTTCGGTGTCCCGTCCGGCCAGCGGCCGGAAGTAGAGCGTGGCGCGGTGGCTGCCGCCGTCGTCGCCCTTTCCCTCCTCAACAGGTTCGAAGATGAGCACGGCGTCGGGCTCATGGTCCAGCCCGAGGCCGGTGAGGTGGGCGAAGCCGGAGTGCGGCCGGAAGCGGTAGTCGCAGTCGTTGGACCGGACCTTCAGGGCGCCGGCCGGAAACACCAGGCGTTCACCCTTGAACTGGTCGGAGATGGCCCGCCGCCTCTTCGCGGCGTGGCTGGCGACGGCGTCCCGTTCAGGGGTCACCTGCGGGGCGGGCGCCCAGTTGCTGGCCATGAAGGCCTTGAAAGCCGCGGAACTGGGCCGCTGGGAGCGGTTGTTGACGCGCTCTTCCAGGGGCTGGGAAGCTGTGTTTTCACCGTTGTGGGTGTTGTCTGCAGAGTTCACCGTCCCATCGTCTCACCAGCCGAGCGGCTTAGGCCAACACCGGCACGGGCGGGAGAATCATCCCATCCAGGCCATAGAGGCGCGCCATCTACTAGGCTGGGCTGGTGAGGATCGATCTGCACGCCCACTCGAATGTTTCCGACGGCACGGAAACCCCTGCTGAGGTCATGGCCGCTGCGGCGGCGGCAGGGCTGAATGTCATTGCGCTGACGGACCACGACTCCACGGACGGCTGGGAGGAAGCGTCCCGGGCGGCGATAGACAATGGAGTGGCAGTGGTGCCCGGCATGGAGATTTCCTGCCGGACGGAGCACGGGATCAGCGTCCACCTCCTGAGCTACCTGCACGACCCCACGCATCCCGGCCTGCTCGAGGAAATCACGAAGGCCAGGGAAGCCCGCCTCACGCGGGCCGAACGCATGGTCACGCTGCTGGCCGAGGATTACCCCCTGAGCTGGGACGACGTGATCCACCATGTGGCGCCGGGCGCCACGCTGGGAAGGCCGCACATCGCAGACGCCCTGGTGGCGGCGGGCGTGGTGGCGGACCGTTCCGAGGCCTTCACCTCGATCCTGACTTCCCACTCCCGCTACTTCGTCCAGCACTACGCGCCGGAGCCGGCCCTCGCCGTCGAACTGGTCCGTGCCGCGGGCGGCGTTCCTGTCTTTGCCCACCCCGTCGCCTCCGCGCGGGGACGCATCGTGGGTGAAAGTACGTACCACAACATGATCGACGCCGGCCTGGCCGGGCTGGAGGTCAACCACCGGGACAATCCGGAAGAGGGCCGGGAATTCCTGCGGAGGCTTGCCGCCCAGCACGGGCTCCTGGTGACCGGGTCCTCGGACTATCACGGCCTGGGCAAGCCGAACCGGCTGGGCGAGAACCTGACCGCGCCGGACGTGTTCGAGCGGATCGAGGAGCTGGCCACGGGCACCGCCGTCGTGCGCTAGATCCCCGGATAACTACGCGGGCGGGCAGGACGCGATTTCGGCGTGCGCGCCGAGCCGCTTGACCATGACGTCGATGGCCGGCTGGTTCTGGTCCACGCAGACGAACCGGCGGCCCATCTTGGCCGCCACAGCTCCCAGAGTTCCGGAACCGGCGAAGAAATCGAGGCACCAGTCGCCCGGACGGCTCGACGCCGCCACCACCCGTCGCACCAGGCCCTCGGGCTTCTGCGTGGGGTAGCCGGTCTTTTCCTTGCCCGTGGGGGAGACGATGGTGTGCCACCAGACATCCGTGGGCAGCTTGCCCAGCTCACGTTTGGCCGGAGTCACGAGGCCCGGTGCCATGTAGGGCTCCCGGTCCACTTCGGCGCTGTTGAAGTGGTACTTGGCCGGGTTTTTGACGTAGACGAGAATGTTGTCGTGCTTGGTGGGCCAGCGGTTTTTGGCGCGCGCACCGTAGTCGTAGGCCCAGATGATCTCGTTGAGGAAGCACTCACGGCCAAAGATAGCGTCGAGCATGACCTTGGCGTAGTGCACCTCGCGGTAGTCAAGGTGCAGGTACAGCGTGCCGTCGTCGGCCAGGAGCCGCCAGGCCTCCACCAGGCGCGGCTCGAGGAAGGACCAGTAGTCGCTGAAGGCGTCGTCATACCGGTGCAGAGCGCCCTTGATCGTGTCGTAGGAGCGGCCCTTAAAGCCCACCCGGTCGCCGTCGCCGTCGGCATTGAGCACCATCCGTGTTTCCTGGCGCTGCTGGGCCCGGCCGGTGTTGAAGGGCGGGTCCACGTAAATGAGTGTGAAGGCGCCGTCCGGCAGCGTGGGGAGGAAGTCCGCGTTATCCGCGTGCACCACCAGGTTGCTGCCGTCCGGCGCCCAGACAGGTTCAGTCATTGAGGCTATGGGGCCTCGGTGCCCGGCTGTGAGCCGGTTGCTGCAGATTCACTGCTGGAGACCACTTCGCCGTTGCGGCGGCGCGTGCGGGTGCGGTTGCGGCGCGGGCGCGGCGGCTGCTCGCCGTCAACGGTGGCCGTTGCCGTGGCAGCGGGGCCGGTCCCGGCATCCGTGCCGGAGTCGGAAGAACGACGGCGGCGCTCGCCTGAACGGCTGCCTGCGTCACTGCCGCGGCGGCTGCCTTCCCTGCTGCCGGAACGGCTGGCGTCGCGGCCGCCGGAGCGGCTGTTCTTCTTGCCGGTCTCGCCCAGGTCCTCCAGGACCTCGGCGTCCACGCCGGCGAGGGTGCGCTTGCTGCGCGGCAGCCGGCCCTTGGTCCCTTCCGGGATGTCCAGGTCGTCGTACAGGTGCGGTGACGAGGAGTACGTTTCGACCGGCTCCGGAACGCTCAGGCCCAGCGCCTTGTTGATGAGTCCCCAGCGCGGCATGTCGTCCCAGTCAACAAAGGTCACGGCGGTGCCCTTATTGCCGGCGCGGCCGGTGCGGCCCACGCGGTGCAGGTAGATCTTCTCGTCCTCGACGCACTGGTAATTGATGACGTGCGTGACGTCGTCGACGTCGATGCCGCGGGCGGCGACGTCGGTGGCCACCAGGACATCCACCTTATTGTTGCGGAACGCGCGGAGGGCCTGCTCGCGGGCGCCCTGGCCCAGGTCGCCGTGGATGGCGGCGGCGGCAAAGCCGCGGTCGACGAGTTCCTCGGCAACCTTGGCGGCCGTGCGCTTGGTCTTGGTGAAGATGATGGTGCGGCCGCGGCCGCGGGCCTGCAGGATGCGGGCAACCACCTCGGTCTTGTCCATGCTGTGGGCACGGTAGATGAGCTGGCGGATGTCACGCTTGGTGAGGCCTTCGTCATCCGGGTCGGCGGCGCGGATGTGGGTGGGCTGCGTCATGTACCGGCGGGCCATCGCGATGACCGGCCCGGGCATGGTGGCGGAGAACAGGAGGGTCTGGCGGACTGCCGGCGTGCCGGCGATGAGGGTTTCGACGTCGGGCAGGAAGCCGAGGTCCAGCATCTCGTCGGCCTCATCTAGGACCACGATCTTCACATTCTTCAGCACGAGGTGCTTCTGCTTGTAGAGGTCGATGAGGCGGCCGGGGGTGCCGACAACCACTTCCACGCCCTTCTGCAGCGCCTCGATCTGCGGCTCGTACGCGCGGCCGCCGTAGATCGTGGCGATGCGGGCGTTGCGCTTGCGTGATGCGGTCTGCAGGTCGTTGGCCACCTGGACGGCGAGTTCGCGGGTCGGCACGATCACCATCGCCTGCGGCGCGCCGGGGGCAGGCAGCTTGCCGAAGCCCGGGTCATCCTGGCCCACCACGCGCTGCAGTGCGGGTATGCCGAAGCCGAGGGTCTTGCCGGTGCCGGTCTTGGCCTGGCCGATGATGTCGTGGCCGGACAGCGCCACGGGCAGGGTCATCGCCTGGATGGGGAAGGGGTGGGTGATGCCAGCGTCGGCGAGGGACTCGACGATGTCCGCGCGTACGTTGTAGTCCGCGAAGGACTTTTCGGCTATTTCGTGCGGCTTCTCGTCCGAGATGATGGTCTCTTCCGGCTCGATGGTCTCGGTGCCGGTGTCATCGGAGAGAAGCTGGTGGGTATGCAATTCACTCACAGGGGAGTTTCCTTATTCATTTAGGCGTTGGCGCCGCCTGCTCAACGGGGCGGGCACGGGGGCCGTTCCGGAGCACGCTCAGGCGCGCAAGCAATTCCAGTGGAAGCCGATCGCGGGCTATCTAATTGCCGGCACTGGGGACCGGCGGGTGTGACTCAAGATCGCGTAGGGGCGGGCTTGTTGAATTCAAATCAAGGAAATCAACGACCGGGCATCCATTACTACCCACCCAGTCTACTGGCAAACCCGTGAATTCCTTGACTCGCGCCGCCGCGGTGGCCCGTGGTGCGCGGAGGAGCGGATCAGTCGACGAGTTCGAGGCGGATCTCCCTGGTGGTGATATCCGAGGAGAGGAGCCGGACGCGGACCCTGGTGCCGGGCTCCATTTCGCCCTCACATCTGGCCGTCACGGCCGGTTCGGCGATCTGGACCACGCCAGAGGGGCCCGAACCGTTGGCTCCCTTGCCGTTCAGGCCTTTACCGCTGCTGTTATTCCCGTTTCCGTTGCCTGCGCCGTTCCCGTAGCCGTTTTTGGCCGGCTTCGACCCGGAGATCACCACGGCATCGAACTCCTGTCCGATGTGGTTGATCAGCAGCGCGGCTTCCACGGTGTCCAGGGCGAGGCGTTCCATCCTTGCCGCCAGCTGGTCCGAATACGCCATGATTTCGGGCAGCGAGGGGAGCGCCTCCCGGGCCCAGGCCGGCACCGGCCGGTCGTTGCTCAATGCCTCACAGATGACCAGGACAAACCGGTCCACGAGCCGGCGCAGCGGTGCAGTGGTGTGGGCGTACGCCGTGCCGATGGCTGACTGGACGGCGTCCTCCGGGACGGTGCCGTCGAAATGCGTGTACGCGGCGCCACGGAAGAGCATGCCGGCCGAATGGAGGATGGCCAATTGCCCGTGGTCGGTGGGATCCAGGGTGCGCAGGTACTCGCCGTAGCTTTCCTGCCCGTCCCACGGCTTGCCCAGCGCGGCTGTTTGGCGCTTGAAATGGCTGAGCGAGCGTTCATCCGGGGCAGGCATGGTGCGCAGGATCCCCACCTTGCCTTTGAGCATCAGCGAAGCGGCGGCCATCCCGGTCATGAGCGAAATCTGGGCGTTCCAGTCCTCCACCGGAAGCTGGGGGACCGCCACAATCTGGTAGCCGCCGTCGGGAAGCTGGACAATCTCCTGCTCCGGCATGTTCAGGCTGGCCCCACCGCGGGCCCGTTCCAGGTCAACGCGCTTGCGCCCCACCTCGCGCAACAGCTGCAGCATCGGAGGGGCTGTGCCGGCATCCAGGTCTGCCTGGACACCCCTGTAGTTGAGCTTGGCCCGGCTGCGCACGGCGGCCCGGCGCACCACCACGGATGCCACCTCGGCGGCGGCGTCGAGCTCGAACTCCCAGACGAAGGCGGAGCACAGCTGTCCGGCCAGCAGGCTGCCGGCGTTCTCGCTGATCACCTCCGGATGCAGCGGTATCCGGCCGTCCGGCGCGTAGAACGTCTGCCCGCGGCGGCGGGTCTCGGCGTCGAGCGCGCCGCCTGGCTGCACGAAGGACGGAACGTCGGCTATCGCGTAAAGGATCCGGTAGCCCTCGCCGCGGCGTTCGATGAACAGTGCCTGGTCCAGGTCGGTGGACGACGGCGGATCGATGGTCAGGAAGTCCACTCCGGTCAGGTCCAGGTCCGGAAACTGCCGGTCCGCCACGGCGGCTTCGGCTTCCTTGAGCACATCCTCGGGGAACTCGCCCGGAAGCTCCAGTTCCGTCCGCAGCGCGCTCAGGGCGTCCGCGAGCGCGTTGGTCTGCTCGTGGACGCTGGGCGACAGACGATGATGTGACACGAAAATCAGGTTAGCCCGAATTGCGCCGTTAGTCTTGGATTATGGGCACATCCTCGGCTGACACCGCTCGCTACGACCGCTTCGTTGCAGACCTGTTCGGCGTGATGGCATACGGCGAATTGTCCGCGTTCGAACGGCTCTCCTCCGACGCCCGCTACTCACCCACGCTGCATGACCGGGCCGTGATTGGCAGGATCGCGGTCATTGAATTCCAGCACTACGAACTGGTGAGCGCCAAGCTGGCGGAGATGGGCGTCGACGTCGAAAATGCGATGCTGCCGTTCCAATCGGCCGTGGACCACTTCCACGAACGGACCCGTCCGGCCGACTGGTACGAATCCCTGATGAAGGCCTATGTGGTGGACACCGTCTCCGCCGATTTCTACCGCGCGGTGGCCCGGTTCGTGGACCCCGGAACGCGAGAGCTCATCCAGCAGATCCAGTCCTCGGAAGAAGCCACGGGCGTCCTCCGGGACCGGCTCAGGGGAGCGCTGGCTGACGACCCCCGGCTCGCGTCCAGGCTTGCGCTGTGGGGCCGCCGGCTCCTCGGCGAAGCGATCACGCAGGCCCAGCGCGTGGGCCACGAACACGCGTTTCTTAGCGAGCTGTTCGTCGAAGCGGAACCCGGCGCCACGGACGCCACCGCGCGCGAGTTGGTGCGGGGCATCACTGCCGAAGTCGCGGAAAACCACTCCCGGCGGATGGTCCAGCTGGGCCTGAGCGGGTAGCTCTCCGGTCTCCCCGGACCGGTCCCGCCTAGGAGACGGCTGCCGGCGCCGTTGCGTCGAGGGCGTCGAGCAGTTCCGCCGCGGCGGCTGCCGGGTCTGCCGCATCGGTGATGGCGCGGACCACGACGATCCGGGTGGCGCCGGCCGCCAGGACCTGCTCCACGTTGGTGCGGTCGATCCCGCCGATCGCGAACCAAGGCAGCAGCAGGCCGCCGACCCGTTCCTCGTCCGCTGTGCGGACCGCCTCCGCCGCGTAGCGGACCAGGTCGAGTCCGACGGCGGCGCGCCCGGGTTTGGTGGGGGTGGCCCACAGCGGACCCACGCAGAAATAGTCCAGGCCGCTGCGCCCGTGCGCGGCACCGATCGCGGCATCCACCTGGTCCGTGCTGTGGGTGGACAGTCCGATCACGGTGGAATCGTGCAGCAGCTTCCGGGCGGCGCGGAGCGGCAGGTCCTTCTGGCCGATGTGGAACACCGGCGCGCCGGCGATGGACGCGATGTCGGCGCGGTCGTTCACGGCCCAGAGCCGGCCGTGCCTGCGGGCGGCAGCGTGGACGGTTTCCAGCAGCTCCAGTTCCTCGGCCGCCTCGATGTTCTTGTCGCGCAACTGGATGATGTCCACGCCGCCGGCAAACGCCGCGTCCACAAAGTCTGCAAAGTCCCCGCGGTCCTTGCGGGCGTCGGTGCAGAGGTACAGGCGGGCGGCGGTGTGGGCAGAGTGCTGGGTCATGGCAACCACCTTAGTTCCTCTAAACTGGGCAGGTACCGCGGGAGCCCGTTACTGCTGTCATAAAAGGCGCAGGGCTGAGAGGGCGTCAGAGCCGACCGCTTGACCTGATCCGGTTAGTACCGGCGTAGGGAAGGAATTAGCGTGAACCCTGGAACAAGTGGCCCGGAATGTGCCACCCCAAGCCTTGAGGCAGATGTTGCCGTCATCGGCGGCGGCGTGGTGGGCCATGGCATCGCCTGGGAGGCGCGGCGCTCCGGCCGCTCGGTGCTGCTGATAGACGAGGCCCCCGGCAGCGGTGCAAGCTGGGCTGCGGCCGGCATGCTCGCCCCGGTCAGCGAACTGCACTACCAGGAGGAAGGGCTCCTGGAACTGATGCTGGAGTCCTCGGCCAGATGGCCGGAGTTTGCCGCCACCCTCACCGCCGGCGAAGACGCCGGGTATCTGACGACGCCGACCCTTGCAGTGGGTGTCGATCCTGCCGATCGCCGCGCCCTCATGGACCTGCGGGACGTGCAGCGGACCCACGGCCTGGACGTTGAACCGCTGACCATCCGCGAGGCACGGTCCCGGGAGCCGCTGCTCAGCCCCGGGATCTCCTGCGCGCTGGACATCCCGGCGGACCACCAGGTAGATCCGCGGAAGCTCATCCGGGCGATCGCTGCCGGCCTGGCCGGCCACGGCCAGAAGCTTGCGGCCGGAAAGGGCTACGCGGTGCAGGAGCACGCCGCCGGACTGCTCTGGGACGGCGGGCGGGTCTGCGGAGTCCGGCTGGCCGGCGGCCGGTCCGTCAGGGCAGCCGAGACGGTGGTGGCCAGCGGTCTCGCCGCAGCGCAGTTGCAGGACCTCCCGGAAGGCCTGCAGCTGCCGCTGCGCCCGGTCTACGGAGACATCCTCAGGCTCAGGGTTCCCGCGCACCTGCAGCCCCTGCTCACCGCCACAGTCCGCGGCATGGTGCGGGGCGTTCCGGTCTACATCGTGCCCCGCCAGGACGGGACCGTGGTGATTGGCGCCACCCAGCGCGAGGACGGGGTACCGGGCACCAGCGCAGGCGGCGTCTACCAGCTGCTGCGCGACGCACAGGCCCTGCTGCCGGCCGTCGCCGAGCTCGAGCTCCTTGAAGCCACCGCGCGGGCGCGGCCCGGCACACCGGACAACGCGCCGCTGCTCGGCCGGGTGCCGGACCGCGGGCAGGGGCAGGGGGCGGATGTGGCCGGCCTCATCGTCGCCACGGGCTTCTTCCGCCACGGCGTCCTGCTGACCCCGGCGGCCGCAGTGATCTGCCGCCAGCTCATGGACGGCGTTCCGGATCCGCGCTGGGCCGCGTTCCGGCCGGGCAGGTTTTCCGCCGGGACCGCGGAGCCGGTGGGAGCGGCCGCTTCCCTCAGCCCAGCTCCCGGCTGACCGCTGCCCCAACTCATTACCGCAATGAATGACCTTCCAGCAGCGGGCACTGCCACATGACCCGCGTCACATTTGACCCGAACAAGGAACCAGCATGAACATCACTCTGAACGGTATCGAACAGGAAGTAGGCGAGGGCGCCTCGGTCACCTCGCTCGTCAGCCAGGTCACGGGGCGCCGCCTGTCCGCCAACGGGCAGGCCGCCGACGGCCAGCGACTGGGTGTGGCGGTGGCGCGCAATGCAGCCGTCGTGCCGCGCAGCCAGTGGCACAGCACCGCCCTCGCCGAGGGCGATGAGATCGAACTAGTCACGGCAGTCCAAGGAGGATGAGCACGATGGCAGAAACACTGATTGAAACAGCAGACAGCCTTGTCATTGACGGGGTGGAGCTGACCTCGCGGCTCATCATGGGCACCGGAGGCGCACCGAGCCTGGACGGTCTCGGCTCAGCGCTGGTCGCGTCCGGCACCCAGCTGACCACCGTTGCGATGCGGCGTTATTCGCCTGCCGAAACTGGCTCACTCTTCCAGCTGCTGGTGGACCACAACATCCGCGTGCTCCCCAACACCGCCGGCTGCTTCACGGCACGGGAAGCCGTCATGACGGCTGAGCTGGCCCGTGAGGCGCTCGAGACCGACTGGGTCAAGCTCGAGGTCATCGCGGACGAGCACACGCTGCTGCCTGACGCCGTGGAGCTGGTGGACGCCACCGAGCAGCTGGTCAACCGCGGCTTCAAGGTTTTTGCCTACACCAACGACGACCCCGTCCTGGCGCTCCGGCTCGAAAACCTGGGAGCCTCGGCCGTCATGCCGCTGGGGGCGCCGATCGGCACGGGCCTGGGCATCCTCAATCCGCACAACATCGAGCTGATCGTGTCGAGGGCATCCGTTCCCGTGGTCCTGGACGCGGGGATCGGCACCGCCTCCGACGCTGCACTGGCCATGGAGCTGGGCTGCGACGCCGTGCTGCTGGCCACCGCGGTGACCCGCGCCCAGAACCCCGCGCTCATGGCCAAGGCCTTCAAACACGCCGTCATCGCCGGTAGGCTGGCCCGTGCGGCCGGGCGGATCCCGCGCCGTGAGCATGCCCTGGCGTCGTCGGCCATGGAGGGCCGGGCGGAGTTCCTCTAGTCCGGCCGCCTCTGCCGGCCCGGTGCTCGGCAGGCTCAACAGGTCCTGCCTAGGAGTGCGCCGTGGCCGCCAGGGACGACATCCTCACCCGACCCCAGATCGACGAAGCGCTAGCCGGGCTGCCCGACTGGCGCTACCGGCTGGGCGGCCTGGTCACCGTCTATAAGACGCCGACGGCGGCGGCCGCGCTGGAGCTGATTGCCGCCGTCGGGCGTTTGGCTGAGGAGACGGACCACCATCCGGACCTGGACTGGCGCTATAACCGGGTATTCATCCGGTTCAGTTCCCACGATGCCGGGGGCGAGGTGACCCCGCGGGACACCCGCGCCGCGGCCTCGGTCAGCGACGCCGCGTCGGAGGCAGGCGCCGAGGCCCAGCCCGGCCTGTACCGGTCGGTGGACATCGGCATCGACACGGCTGACGCGGCGGCGATTTCCGAGGTCTGGCGCGTCGCGCTCGGGTACCGGAAGGGCCGGTTCGGGGACCTCGTGGACCCGTACGGACGAGGTCCGGGCGTGTGGTTCCAGGAAACCCCCACCCCGGACGACAACCGCCTGCACCTGGACATTTACCGCTCGAAGGCCGAGTCGGCATCCGCCCTGGAGAAGACGGCGGCCACCGGGGCCTTAATGAACAGCGACCACGCACCCAAGTGGGTGGTGGTCACTGATGCCCAGGGAAACCGGCTCTGCCTGTGCACCGAGGAAGGCCAGGGGCCGGACCTGGCCGGATCCTGACACTGCAGGATCCGGCACTGGACGGATCCCGGCGTTGACGGTTTCGGGGCGGTTAGATTTTCAGCGCTGCCGTCAGCCGCTGGGTGTCCTGCTTGGCGCGGCTCCGGCCCAGATAGACCGCCACTGCCAGGGCGGCAGCCGTCCCGGCCACCATGGGAAGGACCCACGGAAGCCACGTCAGGCCCGGCCGGTAGCCAAGCCCCGCCCAGATGCAGATGATCCACGCCAGCATGCCCACCACCGCCGCGGTGCCGGCCGGCAGCAGGATGCCGTACTTGGTGTGGTGCCGGTCGTTGGCCCAGACGATGAAGCCGGCAGCAACAGTCACCAGGAGCACGATCACGAGGGACAGCACGGCTTGGCCTACAGTGCGCCGAAGCCGACCCGGCGCACTTCCTCTGCGCCGATTTCGACGTAGCCAAGGACATTGGCCGGGACGATGATCTGACGGCCCTTTTCGTCGTTCAGGCGCAGCTCGCTGCCCTTGGCGATGGCCTCGGCCACGACCTTGGCCACAGCGTCAGCATCCTGAGCCGATTCCAGCACAATTTCGCGGCCGACGTTCTGAATGCCGATCTTTACTTCCACAGCAAGGCCTCCCAGCCAGTCAAGGTTGAAATTTCAAAGGTAGTTTCAGTTGTAGTCTAGGTCTCTTTGGGGAAGCGAGAGATTCCGCGCCAAGCTAAACGGTAAATCAGGTCGCTGGCCACATCCAGGTCGAGGTTCCCGTCCGTTTCCAGCCAGTACCGTGCGCTGACCTGGGCCATGCCCGCAAGTCCGCGCCCCAGCAGCTGGGCCTCCAGCAGGGGCAGCTTGGTGTCCTCCGCGATGACCTGCGCAATGGCGTTGGCGAACGTCTTGTTGAATGTCTCCAGGCGCGAGCTGACGTCGGCGTCGTTGATCAGGTCGGACTCAAAGACCAGCCGGTGCGCCTGGTCGTCGCTGTCGATGAAGCGGTAGTAGGCGCGCATGACGGCCTGCACGCGCTCCTTGTTGTCCGAGGTGGAGTTCAGGGCGCCCAGCATGAGCTCGGTCAGCGCCTCGAGGTGGCTGTCCAGCAGGGCAAGGTACAGCTCCCGCTTCGACGGGAAGTGCTGGTAGAGCACCGGCTTGCTGACGTGGGCCGTTTCCGCGATCTCGTCCATGGCGGCCCCGTGGTAGCCGTTGGCGACGAAAACCTCCTGGGCTGCGGCCAGCAGCTGGGCCCGGCGCTCGTCGCGCGGCAGCCTGGCGGAGCGCTGTCCGGGGGCGCGGGCCGGGCCGGCATTGGATTGCGCGGCCTGAGTTCGATCAACCGGTGCATGATGAACCACTGTTGGCCTTCTTTCCTTTGCAGTTAACTTCACTTTACCCGGGGGTAATATGACCGCGCGGTATCTTCAGGCATACATTGAAGTATGGCTTCTCCGTCCACGGCAAATACAGTCCGCACGCTCCCGGGCCCCCTCGTCGATCCCGCGCCCGGGCTTTCCACCGAAGAGGTGGAGCGGTATTCCAGGCACCTCATCATTCCCGAAATCGGCGCGCTCGGCCAAAGGCGGCTGAAGAACGCGCGCGTGCTGGTCATCGGCGCGGGTGGCCTGGGTGCGCCGGCGCTGCTTTACCTCGCCGCGGCGGGCGTGGGCACCCTCGGGATCATCGACGACGACGCCGTGGACCTGAGCAACCTGCAGCGGCAGATCATTCACGGCGTCAGCGACGTTGGCCGTCCCAAGATCGAATCCGCCCGGGACGCCATCGCGGAACTGAATCCGCTGGTGGAGGTCCGCCTGCACAACGTCAGGCTCGATGCGTCCAACGCCCTGGAGCTGTTCGCCGGCTACGACCTCATCCTGGACGGGGCGGACAACTTCGCCACGCGCTACCTGGTCAACGACGCCGCCGCCATCCTCGGCAAGCCGTACGTGTGGGGATCGATCTTCCGCTTCGACGGCCAGGTCAGCGTGTTCTGGGAGCAGCACGGCCCCACCTACCGGGACCTCTACCCGGAGGCCCCGCCTGCCGGCTCCGTGCCGTCGTGCGGTGAAGGCGGCGTGTTCGGGATGCTGTGCGCGGCTGTGGGGTCGCTCATGGTGACGGAGGCCGTCAAGCTGATCACCGGCGTCGGACGTTCCCTCCTGGGCCGGGTGGCGCTGTACGACGCCCTGGGCGGCAGCTGGCGCGAGATCAGGGTATCCAAAGACCCCGATGCCCCGCGGATCACGGAACTCACCGACTACGAGGCCTTCTGCGGCGTCGCCCCGGCGGAAACAACCGACACCGAGCACACCGTGACTGCTACGCAGCTGGCAACAATGCTGGCCTCGCGGCAGGCAGGGCTGAAGGACTTCGAGCTTGTGGACGTGCGTGAGGCGGGGGAGTACGACATTGTCCGGATCGATGGCTCCGTGCTGATCCCGCAGGGGCGCATCCTGTCCGGCGAGGCCTGGGGCGAGCTGCCGCAGGACAAGGACATCGTGTTCCACTGCAAGGCCGGGACACGGTCGGCAGCCGTGCTGGCCGCGGCCCGGAAGGCCGGCTACCAGCGCGTCAGTCATCTCGACGGCGGCATCCTCGCCTGGGTGCGGGACGTGGAGCCGCAGAAACCCGTCTACTGAGCCCCGCAGCGCTGCCGGGTATCCGGGACCTTGCCGGTGATCCAGTCCAGCAGGTCCACGGAAGAAGCTGGCCCACTGGCACGGGAAGGTAGCCGTCATTGATGTGAAGGTCCAGGGGACTCATGAGGGGACTGTGGCAACGGTGAGGAGCGGCAGGGCGAGGGCCTGGGCGGTGTCATCCAGGCCGGTGTACTCGATCTCCATGGCGACGGAATCGTGCGGAGCGAGGTAGCTGATCCAGACGCGCTCGGTGGCGCCGGCGGCGATCGTGCCCGGGCCGCGGTCGGCGTCCTGCGGTGCCACGGTGATGCCGGACGGCAGCAGCTTGAGGCGCAGCTGGCCGGGGCTGAACAGGACCGGCTCGGGGCGGACATTGGTGAGCGCCACTTCGAGCACCACGACGTCGCCCCAGGTGAAGTTCCCGGGCTGCGGCCAGTCGGAGTCCAGAAGGGGGTCGCCGTGGTGGTCATCCACAGCGGTGCCCCGCCGGCTGGAAACGCGCTGCATTCCGGTCTTGCCTGCCGCGGTGGCCCTGCGCGTGCCGTCCGTGACCTGCGATATGGCCGAGGCGAGCGGTGTGGCAGCAGGCTGTCCCTGCGCATCAAGCCTGGCGAGGCGCCCGGCGTCGACGAGCGACAGCGTGCCGAACGCCGTGGAGACCCCCGCTCTGCCGCCGGGTCTGCTGCGGGAGACCACGCCGTAGGTCCCGCCGCCGGCCAGGAGGAGTGCTCCGCCTCCCACGATGAGTCCGAATTGCCGGCGGCTCAGGGGCGGAACGGCAGGTGCCGGTGACGAAAAGTTCATGGTAGCTCCCCAATATGGTGTTCACGGGCAGCTTCAATGCTGCGCGGGGAACCTATGGAAAGCTTGTGGGGACCGGTTTGTCAGAACATATGCCGTTAGGCGGTGTTCCTGCGTTCGCCGTTTTCCGGCAGGCTGGCGGCGCCCTGCGGGGGGCCCGCCGTGAGGCCGCTGTGGTCTACGGGGCACTCAGCCTTGGACGCGGCGGCCGGCTGCTCCACCGTGATGCCGTACAGGGTTTCCAGTGCTGCGACGTAGTCGTCTTGCTGGCCGTTGGACGCCAGCTCGCGGGCGCGGACGGTGGGGACGTGGAGCAGCTGCTTCACCATGCGGCGCAGCGCGAACTCCACCTCTTCGGCAGCGGCGGTACAGCCGTGGCGGGCCCGCACCTTTTCCATTTCCGCATCGAGCACGTTCATGGTGTGGCGGCGGAGGGCAACGATGGCCGAGTCCACGGACCGCGCTTCGCGCTCCTGCTCAAAAGCCTGGGCGGCGCCGGTAACCATGCTGCTGGCCTGGGCGAGCGATTCCGCCTGCTCCTGGGGTGCTGCGAGCCGCACGGACTCCAGCGTCAGCAGCTCCACGCCGTCGAGCTCGCCCACGGCGGGATCAAAATCGTGGGTGAGCGCCAGGTCGATGGCGATCAGCGGCTGCTGGGATCCGGCACGGACCTGGGCGAGCTCGGCGGCTTCCACCCTCGTGTCCGAGCCGCTGCAGCCGATCATGACGTCGGCGGCGGCCACGGCGGCGTGCAGGGTGTCGCCGTCGAGGGCGGTCCCGCCGCGGGTGGCCACGAAGGTGGCCGCGCGCCCTGATGACGAGAACACCGAGATGTCGCGGCAACCGCGTTCGCGAAGGAGGGCCATGGTGGCGCCGGCGTAGGCGCCGGTGCCGAACACCACGACCTTCTTCTTCGACCAGTCGGTCTCTTCAGAGAGGTCCATGGCGAGGTCCAGTGCCACCGAGACGATGGACAGGCCGCGGGAGCCGAGCGCTGTCTGCGCGCCGACGTCCTTGGCGGTCTTCGAAGCGGCCTGGAACAGACGGACCAGACCGGCGCTGGCCGTGCCCTCCTGCTGGGCGGTGATCAGGGCCCGGCGCACCTGCCCGGCAATTTCACGCTCGCCAACCACAGCGGAATCGAGTCCGGAGCTCACGGCGAAGAGGTGCTGGCTGACATCGGGGCCGGTGTGCGTGCTGAACGACCGGGACACGAGCTGCTCGCTCAGACCGCTGGTTTCGCTGATCTGGCCCACGAGGGCGGCGCGTGCGGCCTCCACGTCGTCGGCATGCGGCGCCTCGCCGTAGATTTCATAGCGGTTGCAGGTGGCAAGGACAACCGCACCCTTGACCGCCGGCGAACCGGCGAGGGCGGACGTGGCAATGCCAGAAGAACCGTTGCTCAGCTGAGCAACGGTTTCGAGGTCGATGTCGGCGTGTGTAGCCACCAATGAGAAAAGAACCACAGCAGGACAATCATAGCTTTTTCGCACCCGCGTAGAACAACCCTTCAAACGGATAGGCGGTGTCCGGGCCTGTGATTCCTGCCACGGCCGGATAGACCGGCCGCGGGATGACAGGCTGTCGTTATCTTTTGGGGGCGATTTTGGGCACAATCAAAGGCATGACTTCTAGCGCCCTAACACCCGCCGGTACCGGACTCGACGCAGGCCATCCGCTTCGCGACGGACGCACTGCAGACTCTCCGCTCATCACGGCGTACCGCGGCGGCAAGCCCAGCCGCCGCCCGGTGTGGTTCATGCGCCAGGCGGGGCGTTCCCTGCCGGAGTACCTGAAGGTCCGCGAGGGCGTTGCCATGCTGGACTCCTGCCTCCGGCCCGACCTTGCCTCCGAAATCACCCTGCAGCCGGTGCGCCGGCATGACGTGGACGCGGGCATCTTCTTCTCCGACATTGTCATTCCGCTTAAGCTTGCCGGCGTCGGGGTGGACATCGTGCCTGGTGTGGGGCCGGTCCTGGACCAGCCCGTGCGGACCGCCGCCGACGTCGCCGCCCTGCCCCGCCTCACCGAGGAGTCGCTGGAACCCATCCGGGAGGCCGTCCGGCTGACGGTGGATCAGCTCGGCAAGACCCCGCTCATCGGCTTCGCGGGCGCACCCTTCACGCTGGCCGCGTACATGGTGGAGGGCAGGCCCTCCCGCGACCACCTCGGTCCGCGCACCATGATGCACGCCGACCCCGAGACGTGGACGGCGCTGGCGAACTGGGCCGCCGACGCCTCCGGCCTGTTCCTGCGCGCCCAGCTGGAGGCTGGCGCGTCGGCCGGGCAGCTGTTTGATTCGTGGGCCGGGTCCCTGGGGCTGGCTGACTACACCCGCTTCGTCGCCGCGGCCTCGTCCCGCGCCCTGGACCACGTCCGCGACCTTGGCGCGCCGCTGGTCCACTTCGGCACGGGCACCTCCGAGCTTCTGGTGGCCATGCGCGACGTCGGTGTTGACGTCGTCGGCGTGGACTACCGGCTGCCGCTGGAGGAAGCCAACCGCAGGCTGGGCGGCACCGTCCCGCTGCAGGGCAACATCGATCCTGCACTGCTGTCGGCTCCGTGGGAGGTCCTTGAAGCGCACGTCCGCGAGGTCATCGCATCGGGCGCTGCCGCCCCCGGCCATGTGCTGAACCTCGGCCACGGCGTCCCCCCGGAAACGGACCCGGATGTCCTGACGCGCGTCGTCGAACTCATCCACTCCATCTCTCCGGAGTAAGGGCCGTGGCTGCGGGCAGTCATCCGGCTGCCGGACGCACGGCGCTGGTGGTCGGCGGCGGCATCTCCGGGCTCCTGGCTGCCCGCGAACTGGCACGGGCGGGGCTGAACACCACGGTGCTGGAAGCTTCAGACGCCTGGGGCGGCTGCGTGGGCCGCCACAACTTGGCCGGGCTGACCCTGGACAGCGGGGCCGAGTCGTTCGCCACCCGGTCCACCGCCGTGGCCGACCTGGCCGCTGAACTCGGGCTGGGCGGACACATCGTTGCCCCGCGCCCCGGCGGCGCCTGGGTGCAGTTGCCGGACGGTCCCCGCGAACTTCCCAAGACCGGCGTGCTGGGCATCCCGGCCAATCCCTGGGACCCGGAGGTCCGCCGCTCGCTCGGCCTGGGCGGCTCCCTGCGCGCCTCGCTGGACAAGCTGCTGCCCGCCTCCGTGGGAACCACCGCCGAGGTCTCCAGCGTCTCCGCGCTGGTGCGGGCACGGATGGGGCGCCGTGTCCTGGAACGGCTCGTGGAACCCGTGGTGGGCGGCGTGCATTCGGCTGACCCGGGCCTGCTCGACGTCGACATGGTGGCTCCCGGGCTGCGCGCGGGAATTACCCGGCACGGCTCACTGGCGGCGGCTGTGGCCGCCCAGCGCAAGGGAGCCGGGACACAGGCCACGACAACGCGGGGCGCGCCAACCCAGGGTAAACCGGCCAAGGCAGGCTCCGCCGTCGCCGGCCTGAAGGGCGGCATGCATACCCTCGTCACGGAGCTCGTGGCGGACCTGAGGGCACGCGGCGTGCAGCTGGTGCCGCGGACCGCGGCGACCGCCGTTGCGCGGACCCCTGATGGCTGGGGGATAACGGCGGGGGCTGACAGTTACAAGGCCGACACCTTGGTAGTCGCACTGGACGGCCCGTCGGCAGTACGGCTCCTCACGGCGGCGGTCCCTGCCCTGGCCGGGCGTGAACCCGGCCCCGGACCTGTGGTCAAGCTTGTGACACTTGTTGTTGATCTCCCCGCTTTGGACCGGCGGCCGCGTGGCACCGGAATCCTCGTGGCACCCCAAACCCAGGGAATCCAAGCGAAGGCCCTCACCCACGCCACCGGCAAATGGGAGTGGCTGGCGGAAGCGGCCGGACGCGGCAGGCACGTGCTGCGGCTTTCGTATGGACGCAGCGAAGGGGCATCAGGCGCCTCGGCGGCAGCTGTACCGGGACCGGAAGCGGCATCGGACGAGGAGCTCCTTGACATGGCTTTGCGGGATGCGTCAGCGCTGCTGACTGTTCCCGTCACGCGGGATGCGCTGGTGGACTGGGACGTTGTCAGCTGGGCCGGAGCATTGCCGTTTGCCGCGGTGGGGCACCGGCAGCGGGTGGCGGACGTCCGGCAGGTCTGCGCAGGCATCGACAGGCTGCTGATGGTCGGCGGCTGGCTGGCCGGCAACGGGCTCGCGGCAGTGGTGGCGGACACGAAAAAGCAACTCGCCGCTTTCCTGGCATAGCCCGTCAGGGAAGGTGTCGCGGGTTTCGGGGAGGCAGTGTCCCTGCCCGCCCGCGATACCTTCTGGCCGGCATGCCCGCAAGTTTTTCTCCGCGCGAAAATGTGTTTAGGGTCGATGACTATGGTCAATCAGAAGTCCGATGGTTTTCGTTCGCTGACTGGTTTCCATGGGGGTCTTCGGCGTGGCACGGCAGCAGCTGCGCTCGGAGCGGTACTGGTCTTGTCCGCAGGCGTTCCTGCATCCAACGCTGCCGCGTCCGAACTGCCCGCATCCGACCTGCTGACGGATCCCGGCCAGGGCGCCACCGCCGCCGATACGGGGCTGGACGCCACCGTTGACGCCGCCGGCCTTGAAGCCTGGGCGGCGGCCGCGCTGTCCCGCCACGGCAAGAGCGAAGGCACCGCCAACCACGGAAAGTCCAACAGCGGAAAGTCGGACAGCGGAAAGTCCAACAACGGCAAATCGGGCGAAAGTAAATCGGGCGACGGCAAGTCGAACGAAGGGAAGTCGGACGGCCGCCGGGCGCCCGCACCCTCCGAGCCCTCGCCATCGGAGTCGCTGCCGCCGTCACTTGCGCCCCTGGTTCCGGCGCCGGCCCCCTCGGTGACCCTTACAGCCAGCCCGACGCCCGAGCCGTCGATAACCGCTTCGGCCACCCCGACGAAGCCGGCTCCGGCACCGTCCGATCCCGGCCACACCTATCCTGGTTACACAAGCCCTGCACCATCGCCCGCTCCGACCTCCTCGGAAGCGGCATCGCCCTCCCGGCCGGCCAGGCCATCAGGTTCTCCGGTTGCCCCGGCACCTTCCGAAGCACAGCCCTCCGGCACGCCGTCACAATCCGGCAGCTGGCCGGGATCGACGGCAGGAACCGCCGGCTCTTCCCCGGCAGGGCAGGCTCCGAGCGGGCAGGCTCGGGCCGGCCAGTCGCCGGCCGGTTCAGCGCCCGGAACGGCGGGATCCGCCGCGCCGGCCGCCGGCGGCTCCCAGGGCGGTGCGGCCAACAGCTCCCCAGCGACCACCGAAAGCCCGTCCGCCGACGCCAGCCCGTTCGGGGACATCACCGGCCTGGCCGGCGGATCAGGCGCGCGGGGACGGTCGGCTGCGGGTGTCACCGGCGGAGTCTGGGGTTCGGCGCAGTTTGCGGGACCGAACAACATGGCCACGATCGGCTCGCCCTACTCCCGCGTACCGGCCGAGAGCGCCGTCATGGGCATTTCGCGGAGCGGGACCATCGAGCCGCAGGTGTGGTGGGGAGCCGGGCTGCTGGCGCTTGCCGGGGCGGCTGGTGTTGCGGCGGTCCGGATCCGGCGGGCGCTGTGAAATTAGCCACTTCTACGCGACGTAGAAGTTGAGTTTTTCGACTTAGGCCGCATGGAAGGGGCAGGATAGTAACCATGAGCCACACTCCTGCCGAATCTGTCACCAAAACCGAAGACTCAGCCGAGCAGTTCTTCACCCTCTGGACCGTTTTCAAGCGTACCGCCGAGGTCCTCCGCAGCGCCGATGCTGCCGAGGATTTCGATGCCCTGGTGGCGCGCCTGGCCCAGGGAGGGGTGACCCACCGCGGAAGCTACGACGTATCCGCCATGCGCGCCGACGCCGACGTCATGGTCTGGCTCCACGGCCCCAAGCCCGAGGCGCTGCAGCAGGCCATCCGTGACATCCGCCGCAGCAAGCTCTTCGCGGGGACCGAACTCGTGTGGTCCGCCATGGGCGTGCACCGTGAGGCGGAGTTCGCCAAGAACCACACCCCGGCCTTTTCCCGCGGCGTGGAGCCGGCCGAATGGCTGTGCGTGTACCCGTTTGTCCGCTCCTACGAGTGGTACCTGCTTCCGGAGAATGAGCGCGGCAAGATGCTGCGCGACCACGGCCTGCTGGGCCGCGACTTCCCCCAGGTCATTTCCAACACGGTCTCCTCGTTTGCCCTCGGGGACTGGGAATGGATCCTTGGCCTCGAAGCGCCCGAGCTCGTGGACCTCGTTGACCTGATGCGCCACCTGCGTTCCACCGAAGCACGCAACCACGTCCGCGAAGAGATCCCGTTCTACACCGGCCGGCGGATCAGCTCCGGCGAGATCGCCGAGGTTCTCGCATGAGTCCGTTGGACCCGCAGGAAGGCGCCGTGAATCCTGTCACCGAAGCCGGCCGGATGGCCCCCAAGGAATACGACGGCATCCTCCTCGCCTCGTTCGGCGGCCCCGAAGGCCAGGATGACGTGATTCCGTTCCTCCGCAACGTCACCCGCGGCCGGGGGATCCCCGACGAGCGCCTGGAAGAGGTATCCCACCACTACCGCGCCAACGGCGGCATCAGCCCGATCAACCAGCAGAACCGCGAGCTGAAGGCCGCCCTCGAAGCCGAACTGGCAACGCGGGGCATCGACCTGCCCGTGCTGTGGGGCAACCGCAACTGGGACCCGTACATCCCGCAGACCCTCCAGGACGCGTACGACGCCGGCCACCGCCGCCTGCTCATGCTCACCACGAGCGCGTACTCCTGCTACTCCAGCTGCCGCCAGTACCGCGAGGACATCGGCATGGCCCTGACCGAAACCGGGCTCGACGGCAGGCTGGAAGTGGACAAGGTGCGCCAGTACTTCGACCACCCCGGCTTCGTGGAACCCTTCATCGCGGGCACCGCCGAGGGAGTTGCCGAGGTTCGCGCCCAGCTGGCGGCCGCCGGCAAGCCGGACGCCCCCATCCACGTTCTCTTTGCCACCCACTCCATCCCCACCCGGGATGCCGTGGCGGCGGGCCGTTCCGAGGACGAGCCCCGTGAGTTTGCGGAGGATTCCGCCTACGTGGCCCAGCACCTCGCCAACGGCGCGGAGATCATGCGCCGCGTGGAAGCCGATTCCGGCCTGTCCGTGCCGTGGTCCCTTGTCTACCAGTCCCGGTCCGGCGCTCCGCATATCCCGTGGCTCGAGCCGGACATCAACGATGCCATCGAGGACCTCGCCAAGCAGGGTGTCGCGGGTATTGTGATCGTGCCCCTGGGCTTCGTCAGCGACCACATGGAGGTGGTCTGGGACCTCGATACCGAAGCGCTGCAGACCTGCCAGGACCTGGGCCTCGCCGCCACGCGCGTGCCCACGCCGGGGACGCACCGCCGCTTTGTCGAGGGGCTCGTGGACCTGATCTGCGAACGAACCGTAGCCAACAACATCGCGGACCGCCAGGCAGTCACCGGCCTCGGCCCCTGGTACGACGTATGCCGTCCCGGCTGCTGCGAAAACTTCCGCGGCGAAAAGCCCACCATCGCCGGGGCCGACACCACCGTGGGCCAGGGGCATGACCCCTACCCGGCCGCCGGGCGGGACGCACAGTGACAGTACGGATCGGCACCAGGGCGAGCAAGCTCGCCCTGACCCAGACGCAGCAGACGGCCGACCGGCTGGCCGCCGTCGGAGGTTTCGACGTCGAACTGGTCCATGTCAGGACCGACGGCGACGTCCTCACCGGATCGTTGTCCCAGATGGGCGGCACCGGCGTCTTCGTGGCCGCGCTGCGCGACGCGCTGCTGCGGAACGAGTGCGACGTCGCCGTCCACTCCCTCAAGGACCTGCCTACGGGTTCCGCCCCGGGCCTGGCGCTGGCCGCAACCCCGCCCCGGGTGGACGTTCGCGACGTCCTCTGCGCCCGGGACGGCCTCAAGCTGGCCGACCTGCCCAGGGGCGCCCGCGTCGGGACCGGCTCTCCCCGCCGGGCAGCGCAGCTGCGCGCCGTCCGCCCCGACCTGGACATCGTGGACATCCGCGGCAACGTCGACACCCGGCTGGGCCGCGTGCCCGGCCTGCCGGGCAATGCCACCGACGCCGTGGTTGACGGGAAGTCGTGCGACCTCGACGCCGTCATCCTCGCCGCAGCCGGACTGGAACGGATCGGCCGCCTGGACACCGTCACCGAATTCCTGGAGACGGACGTCATGCTCCCGGCAGCCGGCCAGGGGTCGCTGGCCATCGAGTGCCGCACCGCCGAGGCGCCCCGCCGGGCCGGGTCCACCGAGGGGTCGCAGGGCGTGCTCGCCCAGGCGTTGGCCGCCCTGGACGATGCCGACACCAGGCTTGCGGTTACGGCCGAACGTGCACTGCTTGCCCGGCTCGAGGCAGGCTGCGCCGCCCCCGTGGGCGCCTACGCGTACCGCAAGGGCAGCATGCTCCACCTGGAAGCTGTGGTCTGCGCCGTGGACGGCACCGCCTCGGTGCGGGACAAGCGGGCCACGGACGGACTCACCGAGGTCGGTGCCACCCTGCTCGGAATCGAACTGGCAGAGGTCCTGCTGGCAGCGGGGGCTGCGGACATCGCGGACCTGACGGCGTCCTGACCGCCGACGGCCACCGGATGGGAACGACGAGCGGGGAGAACCGGGCTGGCGGGCGCCCCCTGGAAGGGTGCCGCGTCCTGGTGACGCGAAGCCCCGAGCGGTCCGGACCCCTCGCCGAGGCTCTGCGGCTGGCCGGCGCCGTTCCCCTCCTGTTGCCGCTGACGGCCGCTGAACGCGCCCCGGACCAGGCTGCGCTCGACGATGCCTTCGCGGCACTGGGCGCCGGCCGCTTTGAGTGGCTCGTGGTCAGCAGTGCCACCACCGTCCTGGCGCTGCAGGAAAAGGCTGCAGAGCGCGCCGTGGCACTGGGCGACTGGCTTCCGGCCGGAACGCGCGTCGCCGCCGTCGGCCCCGCCAGCCGGAGGGCGCTTGAGGCTGCTGGGATTGCGGTGCACTTTGAGCCGGAGCAGGACCATTCAGCGGCCGGGATCGTCAACGGGTGGCCCGGCGGCCCCGCCGACGTGCTGCTGCCGCAGGCCGACATCGCCGCGCCTGCGCTGGCCCGCGGACTTGAGGCGAAGGGTGCCCGGGTCCGTACTGTGGTGGCGTATTCCACGGTGGACTTCCCGGCCCAGCCGGGGCGCCGCCTCGGGCAGACCATTGGGGGCCCTGGCCAGCCCGATGGCGAAAAAACGGCCGCCGCGCTCCCGCTGCTTACACCCGCCGAAGCGAAAGCCGAGGTCGACGGCGGCGTCCTGGCCGCCGTCGTCGCCGCCTCACCCAGCGCGGTGCGGCGCATCGGCGCCACCCTGGCGCCCCTCGGCTCCTGCCGCCTGGTGGCCATCGGCCCGTCAACAGCAGCCGAGGCGGAAGCGCAGGGGCTCACCGTGGCGGCCACGGCCCGCGAGGCCACGCCCGAAGGTCTCGTGGCGGCTGTCATCCGGGCGCTTGCCCCCTAAACATCCACTCATCTACAGCAGGCCCACAGTGAAGGACAGGACATGAGCTTTCCGCACCACCGCCCCCGGCGGCTCCGCACCACCCCCGCCATGCGCAGGCTCACGGCCGAGCACCGCCTAGCCCCGGCGGATCTGATCCTTCCCGCGTTCATCCGCGAGGGGCTCTCGGAGCCCAACCCGATTGCCTCCATGCCCGGCGTCGTGCAGCACACCACTGAAACCCTCAAGCGGGCTGCCGCCGAAGCCGTGGAACTGGGTGTCGGCGGCATCATGCTGTTCGGCATTCCCGAGACCCGGGACGCGGAGGGCACGGCGTCGCTGGACCCGGACGGGGTGCTCAACAAGGCCATCCGGGACGTGCGGACGGAAGTGGGGGACAGCCTCGTGGTGATGAGCGACGTCTGCCTCGACGAATTCACCGACCACGGCCACTGCGGCGTCCTGGACAGCGACGGCTACGTGGACAACGACGCCACGCTGGAGATCTACGCAAAGATGGCTGTGGCCCAGGCCGACGCCGGCGCCCACGTGCTGGGCCCGTCCGGCATGATGGACGGACAGATCGGCGTGATCCGCCAGGCCTTGGAGGACGCCGGCCACGTGAACACCGCCGTGCTGGCCTACGCCGCGAAGTACGCGTCGGCGTTCTACGGCCCGTTCCGGGAAGCGGTGGACTCGCAGCTGAAGGGCGACCGCAGGACGTACCAGATGGACGCCGCCAACCGCCGCGAGGCCATCCAGGAGGTGGAACTGGACCTTGCCGAGGGTGCTGACATGGTGATGGTCAAACCGGCCATGAGCTACCTCGACATCCTGGCGGACGTCGCCGCGATGAGCCCCGTGCCGGTCGCGGCCTACCAGATCTCCGGCGAGTACGCCATGATCGAGGCCGCCGCTGGCAACGGCTGGATCGACCGGCGGGCGGCCATCACCGAATCAGTCCTCGGCATCCGCCGCGCCGGGGCAGACATGGTCCTCACCTATTGGGCCAGCGAAATCGCCGGCTGGCTCAGGGAATCCTGATGCAGGGGGCGGCTCCGGGCCAGAGCACAGGACCCACCGCTCCGGTGGGGCCAGGACAGATCCTGCTGGGCCTGAACACGTTCGGGGACGTCGGTCTGGACGGTGACGGCGAGCCCAAGCCGCACGCCCAGGTGCTGCGGGAGCTGCTGGACCAGGCGGTCCTCGCTGATGCCGTCGGGCTTCATGCCTTCGGTGTGGGGGAGCACCACCGCCGCGACTTTGCGGTCTCCGCCCCCGAGGTGTTCCTGGCAGCCGCCGCGGCGAGGACCACCCGGATCCGGCTCGGTTCGGCCGTGACCGTCCTGAGTTCGGACGACCCCATCCGCGTGTTCCAACGCTTCTCCACCGTGGACGCCCTCTCCGGCGGCCGCGCCGAGGTGATGCTGGGCCGCGGCTCGTTCATCGAGTCCTTTCCGCTGTTCGGGCTGGACCTGGCGGACTACGAGGTGCTGTTCGAGGAGAAGCTCGAGCTCTTCGACAGGGTGCGGGTGCAAAAGCCGGTCCATTGGGAGGGCCGGACCAGGCCCGCGCTGGCCGGGCTGAGCGTCTATCCACCGCTGGAGCACCACCTGCTGCCGGCCTGGATCGGCGTGGGCGGCACCCCGGAGTCCGTCCTGCGCTGCGCGGAGTACGGCTACCCGATCATCTTCGCCATCATCGGCGGCCAGCCGCGCGCGTTCGGTCCTCTGGTGGACCTGTACCGCGACGCGATGGCCAAGTATGGCCAGCCCATGCAGCAGATCGCCACCCACTCGCCCGGTCACGTCGCTGAAACCGACGAGGCGGCCCGTGAGGAGCTGTTTCCGCACTGGCTTGCCCAGCGGAACAGGATCGGCGCCGAACGGGGCTGGGGCCCGGGAAACCGCCGTGAGTTCGACGCCATGTGCGGCCCCGAGGGTGCCCTGTACGTCGGCTCGCCTGAGACGGTGGCGCAGAAGATCGCGCTGCTCAAGCGGAACCTCGGCGTCGACCGCTTCGACCTGAAATACGGCAACGGCACGCTGCCGCACGAATCCATGATGCGCTGCATCGAACTCTTCGGCACCGTGGTGGCACCGCGGGTGGCCGAACTCCTGTCCGGTGACACTCCCGCAGACTGAAAGAATGGGAACCATGACTTCCAGCATCCCTCGCAACGAGGAACTCTTCGACCGAGCCCGCCAGCTGATGCCCGGCGGGGTGAACTCCCCGGTCCGCGCCTTCGGTTCCGTTGGCGGCACACCACGCTTCATGGTCGCGGCCAAGGGCCCCTACCTGACCGACGCCGACGGCAAGGACTACGTGGACCTGGTCTGCTCCTGGGGCCCGGCCCTGCTGGGGCACGCCCACCCGGCCGTTCTGGACGCGGTGCACGCCGCCGTGGACCGCGGCCTCTCCTTCGGTGCCTCAACCCCCGATGAGGCCAACCTCGCGGCCATCGTCAAGGAACGCGTGTCCGCCGTCGAACGGCTGCGCATGGTGTCCACCGGCACGGAAGCCACCATGACGGCGATCCGGCTGGCCCGTGGCTTCACCGGCCGCAACCTGGTGATCAAGTTTGCCGGCTGCTACCACGGGCACCTCGACGGGCTGCTCGCGTCCGCCGGCTCCGGCGTGGCCACCCTTGCGCTGCCCGGTTCGGCAGGCGTCACGGCCGCCACCGCCGCCGAGACCCTGGTGCTGCCGTACAACGACCTCGGCGCCGTCGAGGCAGCCTTCGCTGAACACGGGCCCAACATCGCCGCCGTCATCACCGAGGCGGCGCCTGCCAACATGGGCGTGGTCACCCCCGGCGAAGGCTTCAATGCCGGCCTCTCACGGATCACCGCCGCCCACGGCGCGCTGCTGATCGTCGACGAGGTCCTGACCGGCTTCCGCACCGGCTACTCGGGCTACTGGGGCCTCACCGGCGGCGCCGCCGACGCCACCGAGAAGTGGACTCCCGACCTCCTGACGTTCGGCAAGGTGATCGGCGGGGGCATGCCGACGGCGGCCCTCGGCGGACGAGCCGACGTCATGGACCACCTCGCGCCGCTGGGTCCCGTCTACCAGGCGGGCACGCTGTCCGGCAACCCGGTGGCCATGGCGGCCGGTGTCGCCACCCTGACCCACGCCACCCGGGAGGTCTACGACTTTGTGGACGCCCGGTCCCTGGAACTGTCCGGCGCACTGTCCGCCGCCCTGGCTGCGGCCGGCGTGGACCACTCCATCCAGCGCGCCGGCAACCTGTTCTCGGTGGCCTTCGGCACGTCCGAGCAGGGGGTCCACAACTACAGCGACGCCCTGAAGCAGGAGTCGTTCCGCTACGCGCCGTTCTTCCACTCCATGCTGGAATCGGGCGTCTACCTGCCGCCGTCCGTCTTCGAGGCCTGGTTCCTGTCCGCGGCGCACGATGACGCCGCGATGAACCGGATCTTCGAGGCACTGCCGGCCGCCGCGGAGGCAGCCGCCGCAGCGAAGGCCTGAACCGCCGTCGGACTTTCCAACAAAAAACTCTGGCACCCGCCGCGGCGGGTGCCAGAGTTTTTTTGCTGTCCGGTGTTCCGGTTTGCCTAGAAGGCTACGGTCACGTCGCCGTTGGGCCATTCCTTCTCGATGAAGGCCTTGACCTCGGGGGAGTGCAGGAGCTCGTCCAGCTTCTTGATGCGGGGATCGTCCTTGGACTCCGAGCGCCAGGCCAGGAAGTTGGCGTAGGGGTTGTTCTCGGTGGACTCCACGGCCAGCGCATCGGTGGTGCTAAGTCCGGCCTTGAGGATGAAGTTGCCGTTGATCAGGGCCAGGTCCACGGAGGGATCCTTCAGGTCGTTGATCAGCAGTTCAGGCTGGTTCTCGGAGAACTTCAGCTTCTTCGGGTTCTGGGCGTCAGTCAGGCCGATGACGGAGGAGTCATCCTTGATGTCCTTGACGAGGCCGGCCTTTTCCAACACCCGGAGCGCCCGGACCTGGTTGGAGGGATCGTTGGTGATGGCGATTTTGGCGCCGTCCTTGATCTCGCTGATGTTCTTGACCTTCTCGGAGAAGGCGGCGTACGGCTCGATGTGGATGCCGGCGCCGTGGCCAAAGTCGTAGCCCTTGGTCTTGACCTGGTCCTCGAACCACGGCAGATGCTGGTAGTAATTGGCGTCCAGCGAGCCGTCGCTCAGTGCGGTGTTCGGCGTCTGGTAGTCCTCGATCTCCTTGATGTCCAGCTTCAGGCCGGCCTTCGGGGCGAGGTCCTGGTTGAGGAATTCAAGGATCTTGGCCTGCGGAACGGGGCTGGCGCCCACCGTGAGGGTGACGGGCTTGGCCGGGTCAAGGGCCTGGGTGGACTCGGCGCTGGGGGCGGGGGACCCGCCGCACCCGGCCAGTGCCAGGGCCGCGGCGATGCCGGTGGCGAGGAGGGTGAGTGATTTACGCATGGGATGCGTTCCTTTCGAAATAGCCTGGATTCCGACGGCGGTGCCGGGGAGATCCTGTTCAGGTGCAGTGGGCGGCTACCCGCTGCAGTGAAGATTTTTAGCGGTGGTCCAGGCTGCGGGAGATCCATTCGCCCGTGAGCTGGATGAGCTGGACCAGGACGATGATCAGCACGATGGTGACGATCATGACCGTGACGTCGAAGCGCTGGAAGCCGTAGTTGTAGGCGAGCTTCCCGAGGCCGCCGCCTCCGACGAGGCCGGCCATGGCGCTGTAGCCCACCAGGGTCACCACAGTGGTGGTCGCGGCAGCCACGAGCGCGGGCAGGGACTCGGGCAGCATCACCTTGCTGATGACCTGCATCCGTGTGGAGCCCATCACCTGTGCGGCGTCGATCTTTCCGTGGTGGACGTCGCGCAGACAGGCCTCCACCAGGCGGGCGAAGAACGGGATGGTTCCGATGGACAGTGATACGGAGGCAGCCACCGGACCCAGGCTGGTTCCCACGAGGAGCCGGGCGAGCGGGATCAGTGCCACCATCAGGATCGCGAACGGGATGGAGCGGGTGATGTTGACGACGATGTCGCTGACGATCCGGTTGACCACCGGCATGGGACGCAGCCCGCCGGGAACGGTGACGTGCAGGAAGACGCCCAGCGGCAGTCCGACCAGCACGGTGAAGAACGCAGAGATACCCACCATCTGGAGGGTCTCGACAATGGCCTCCGGCAGTGCCTTGGCCAGGACAGGGTTGCTGAAGATCTCGTTCACTTGACGTCTCCCGTCTCGGCGGCGAAGTCGGTGTCCGCCGGGGCGAATTCAGACAGTTCCGCGTCGTCGGCGGCGGAACCGGCCAGCTTGGCGCTGATGCCGCGCGCGCGGAGGTAGCCCAGGACGGCGTCGTAGTCAGCGTTGTCGGCCAGCTGGACCCGCAGGTGGCCGAACTGCTGGCCGCCGAGTGTCTCGACACTGCCGGCAAGGACGTTCAGGTCAATGTCGAAATGCCGTGCCACTCCTGTGAGCACGGGCTCCTTGGCGCCTTCGCCGGAGAAAAGGATCTCCAGTACAGGCCCGGCCTGGAGCGCGCCCTTGATCGGTTCCGACGCCGGCAGCGGCAGAAGTGCCCGCGCCAGTTTGCTGTCGAGGTCCGATGCCACCTCGGCGAGGGGACCGGACTCGATGACCCGGCCCTTGGACAGGAGGGACACGGACCCGCAGACGCGCTTCACCACATGCATCTCATGGGTGATGATGAGCACAGTGAGTTGCAGGCGGCGGGTCAGGTCCTGGATCAGGTCGAGGATTTCGTCGGTGGTGGCAGGGTCCAGTGCGGAGGTGGGCTCATCACACAGCAGGACATCCGGGTCCGATGCCAAGGCGCGGGCGATGCCGACGCGCTGGCGCTGTCCGCCGGAAAGCTGGGAGGGGTAGGCATTCTCGAAGCCTTCGAGGCCCACAAGTTTCAGCAACTCGGCGACCCTGGTCCGGATCCTGTCCTTCGGCGCCTTCACCAGTTCCAGGGGATGGGCGACATTTCCGGCGGCCGTTCGCGAATCCATGAGGTTCGCGTGCTGGAAAACCATGCCGATACGGCGGCGGGCGGCGCGGATTTCCGAGTCCCTGACGGAGCTCAGTTCGGTACCGTCGATGTTGACCGACCCCGACGTCGGGCGGTCCAGCAGCGTCAGGCAGCGCACCAGGGTGGACTTGCCTGCGCCGGAGTGGCCGATGATGCCGTGGATGGAGCCTTTGGGGACAGAAAGGGAAACCCCGTCAAGGGCCACGACTTCCTTTTTTCCCTGACGGTAGACCTTGCGCAGGTCGGTGACTGTGATCATTTATCCTCAGGAGGTAGGACTTGGGCAGGGCATAGCACAAGCACGGTTCTGAACTAAATTATGTCAGCGCAGGGAAATGGCAGCCACTTCCGAACATCGTTCGGCATTCGCCCGGCAAGGCCGCAGGGTTGACTGTTCCTAAGCGCTTCGGCCCGTGTGATTGGTGGCTGCCTAGGGGCTTCCTGAATCAGGATGGCGGCAGGATCCCGCTGCGGGCTTTTGCCGGGAGCTGTGATCTCGGTCCCAGTGAGTTCCGTTATGTTCCCGCCGAGCTGCCCTGGTTTTGTTGCCGGCCGGACCTAGAAGCCGCCGCGGCTGGCGTCCTCAGGAGGCAGCACCGGCCAGTCGCCCTCGATGACGGCGGCGGGCTTGGTCTTGCGGAGGTACTGCTGGAAGTCGGCGGCCTGGCTGACGGCCCAGTCCACCTGAAGCTGGTGCAACTGGCTGGCCGGCATGCTCAGTTTGGGGAATTTGCCGGCCATGGCATCGAGCATGCGCAGCGTCGCCAGGGCATCCGCGGCCGATGTGTGGGCGTTTTCCAGCTCCACGCCGTACTCCTCGCACAGGGCGGTCAGCGTCCGCTTGCCCTTGCGGTAGCGGTCCACCTGCTTGTTCATGATGTACGGGTCCAGGACGGGGAACCGGCTCAGCTGCGGCACGCCGTAGCGGGCCGACTCGGCGGCCAGGACGGTGAAGTCGTAGCTGGCGTTGAAGGCGATCACCGGTACGCCGTCGTCGAAGAGCCCCTGGAGCACGGCAGCGACTTCCCTGGTGACCTCGGCCGCAGGCCGGCCGTGGCTGCGCGCGTGTTCTGTGGTGATCCCGTGGACATCGCTCGCCTCCGCCGGGATCTCAACCCCCGGATCGGCCAGCCACTCATGCTCGCGGATCACGTTCCCGGAGCTGTCCACCACGGTGACTGAGGCCGTCACGATCCGGGCGGCACGGGAGTTCCGGCCCGTGGTTTCGAGGTCGAAGGCGGCCCGGGGGAGAGTGTTCCAAGTGCTCATGGCTCCAAATTACCCGGCGGCACCGACAGTAAAGGTGCTTGCCCGCCGCGTGTCCGGCATGGTGTGGCAAGACACGGTGTGGGAAGACGCACACGGCACTCATCCTGACCGCTGATGACGCGCGCCGCCGATACTCTGAAGGCATGCGGGCGGAGTACGTGGAGGCGGTTTTGGCGGTGGTTGACCTCATCCCGGCCGGCTCGGCGGTGGCCTATGGCGACGTCGCTGAGCTTCTTGGTGCCGGAGGGCCGCGGCAGGTGGGGTCCGTGCTGAGCCACTACGGCAGCGGCGTCCCGTGGTGGCGGGTGCTGCGGGCCAGCGGGCTGGCGCCGGACGGCCACGAGTCCGAGGCGCTGAACCACTACCTGCAGGAGGGCACGCCCCTGCGCGGGGACCACCGCGGGTTTGCGAGGACGGGCGAGGGGCGGTGGCGGGTGGATCTGAGCGCTGCGCGGTGGGCGCCGTCCGACGCCGAATTTGACGCCCTGGACCTGATCGCCGAGCGGCTGGAAGCGTCGCTGCGAAAATTGTCAGTCCCGGATGATGGAATGTCCGTGTGACCGCAACACTCGACCAGACCTCCGCCGGCCAGGCGTCCGTACTTACCTCGGAACGCGACTCCGCGGGCGCTTTCTCCGCCGCCCCGTATCCGTCTGCCGGTCTTCGGTTGCTGCCTCCCCGGCAGGTGCACTCCCGTGTTCCGGTCCTCACGGCGGACCAGCTGGCCGCCGTCGAAGTGCCGCCGGGAGCCGGCCCCGTACTGGTCCCCGGAGCGCCCGGCACCGGGAAATCCACCGTGCTCATCGAGGCGGCAATCCGCCGGGTGGAGGCGGAAGGGGTGGACCCCGAACGGATCCTCATCCTCGCCCCCGGACGGCTTGCCGCGGACACCCTCCGGGACCGGTTTACCGCCAGGCTGAACCGGAGCCTGAGTACCACGCCGGCCCGTACCTGGGCCGCCTATGCCTTTGACCTCATCCGCCGCGCCAAGGCGGAGGGGCTCCTTCCGCTGTCGAAGGCCCCGCGGCTCCTGTCGGGCCCCGAGCAGGATCTCATCATCAAGGAACTGCTGGAGGGCCACGACCTGCCGGGCCTCGGGCTGCCCTGGCCGGATGACCTCACGGCAGCCCTGCCCACGCGCGGGTTCCGGCACGAGGTCCGCCAGCTCTTCGACCGCATCACGGAGGCGGGCCGCACCGCCGAGGACCTCGCCGGCCTGGGCCACTCCTGCGGGCGGCCGGACTGGATTGCCGCTGCGGCATTGTATGCCGAGTACCGCGACGTCCTTGACCTGCGCATGCCGGAGGCCTTCGATCCGGCGGGCATCATCACCGCTGCCCGCCAGCTCTTTCAGGATTTCCCGAACTTCCTGGCGGCGGAGCGCGACCGTCTCCAGCTGATCCTGGTGGACGATATCCAGGAGGCCAACCCCGCCGTCTTCGAACTCCTGGCCGATGTGGCCGCCGGCAAGGATGTCTACGTGACGTCCGCACCGGACACGGTGGTGCAGGGGTTCCGCGGAGCGCGGCCGGATCTCGTGGCTGAACTCCCGGGCCTGCTGGGCGGCGAGGAACGGGCAGTCGTGGAGAAGCCGCTGTCCCGTGCCCACCGCCATCAGCCGGCTGTGGCCCAGGCCTGGCAGGGGGTGGCGGACCGGATTTCCCTCCGGTCCGGCGGCCAGCTCGCCCGCCGCCTGGATCCGGTTGATTCCGGTCCTGCGCGTGGTGCCGCGGGCCCCGGTGACGCTGCTTCGGCGGATACAGGCACCGGTGTCTCTGCCCGGCCGGCAGGCGGCACCGTGGAAGCGCACCTACTGCCCTCGGCGGTGCATGAGTTGCGGTACGTCGCCCAAAGGATCCTCGAAGCACACCTCAGGGACGGGCGTCCGCTCGAGGACATCGCCGTCATTGTCCGGAACGGCGGCCAGCTGAGCCAGCTGCAGCGCTACCTCTCCGGCCAGGGAATTCCGGTGCGGATTCCGGTGGCCGAGTCCGCCGTGCGCGATGAGGTGGCCGTCCGTCCGCTGCTCGACGCCTACGCGGTGGCCCTGGATCCCGCGGTCCTCACACCGGAATCCGCGGTGTCCCTGCTGACATCCCGGATCGGCGGTGCAACGTCCCTCGAACTGCGCCGGCTCCGCCAGTCGCTCCGGCGGGAGGAGCTGCTGGGCGGCGGCGGGCGCTCCAGCGATTCCCTGCTCGTGGAGGCGCTCCTTGAGCCCGGCGCGCTCGGCTCTCTGGGTATCGAAGGCCGGTCGGCGCGAAGGGTCGCCCGGATGATTCAGGCCGGGCGGAAGGCCGTTGCCGAACCCGGCGCCAACGCCGAGACAGTGTTGTGGGCCCTCTGGCACTCCACCGGGCTCGCGGCGGCATGGACGTCCGCTGCCCTGGCCGGCGGACTCGTCGGAGCACGGGCGGACCGTGACCTGGACGCCATGATGGCGCTGTTCCACACGGCCGAGCGCTACGTGGACCAGATGCCCGGGTCCGGCCCGGAACAGTTCCTTGAATACCTGCTGAACCAGGAACTGCCCATGGACACCCTGGCGGCGCGGGCCCAGGTTGACGACGCCGTGGAGCTCATGACGCCCGCCAGCGCCGCCGGCCGGGAATGGCCGTTCGTCATCGTCGCCGGCCTGCAGGAAGGCGTCTGGCCCAACACCCGCCTCCGCGGCGAGCTTCTGGGCAGCACACTGTTCGCGGACGCCGTCGAACACGGAGTGGAGTATGCACTCCAGCTCGGTCCGCTGAGCCGGCTCCGGGAGATCCGTTACGACGAACTCCGCAGCTTTTCCACGGCGGTGTCCCGGGCAAAGGACGTGCTGCTGTGCACCGCCGTGTCCTCGGAGGATGAACAGCCCTCCTCCTTCCTTGATTACGTCGCGCCGCTGCTGCCTGGCCAGGAGGGGCGGGGCTACACCCCCGTGGAACGGCCCCTGACGCTGCGCGCGCTCGTGGCCGAGCTCCGCCAGTACGCCCAGCTGGACGGCCGGTCGGCCGCCGAGGCGGACGAGGCCGTGCGTGTCCTGGCCCGCCTTGCCACGGCTGAGCCTTCTGTGCCCGGAGCCCATCCGGACACATGGTGGGGGCTGGCCCCGCTGACGTCCGTGGACCGTGTTGTGCCACCGGGCGGCACCGTCTATGTTTCGCCGTCCAAAGTGGAGTCGGTGCAGAAATCCCCGCTGGACTGGTTCATCCAGGCCGCCGGAGGCGAAGCTGCCACTGACTTCGCCCGCAGCCTCGGAACACTGGTGCACGCCATCGCCCAGGATCTCCCCGACGCCAGCGGAGCTGAATACCTCGCCGAACTTGTCCGGCGTTGGCCGGCCCTGGGCATGAAGGACAACTGGGAAGGCAAGCTGGACTTCCGCAGGGCGGAAGCCATGGTCCGGAAACTGGCGCAGTACATCCTGGTCATGCGCAGCGAGGGCCGGCGCCTTGCAGGGGTCGAACAGGACTTTGAGGTGCTCCTGCCCGAGCCCGCTGCTGTTCCCCGAGAAGATGTTCCCGCCGATGAGGGTCCCCGGTCAGCGGTCCTGCGCGGGCAGGTGGACCGGCTGGAGATCGATGCCGAGGGACGGCTGGTGATCGTTGACCTCAAGACGGGCAAGCGGCAGCCGGGCAAGGCCGAACTGGGCAGGCACCCGCAGCTGGGGGCCTATCAGGCGGCCGTGCTTGCCGGGGGCTTTGACACCGCCGAAGCTGCCGGCGCCAAGCCGCAGCCCGGCGGTGCCGTGCTGGCCCAGCTGGGCACAACCACCAAGACCCCGGGTATCCAGCACCAGGACCCGCTGGACCCGGGGGACAACTGGGCGATGGAAATGGTGAACGACGCCGCCGCGGTGATGTCCGGCCACGAATTCGAGGCACGGCACGATCCCGCCAAAGCCGGTTTCGGCGGCCACGGCTGCCGGCTGCCGGAGGTATGTCCGCTGTGTGCGCGGGGAAAGCAGGTTACCGAATGAGCCGGACGGCAGAGCTGCCCGAGCCCAGGTTCAGTCCCGAAGAACTGTCCGTTCTGTTGGGTGAGAAAAACCTGCCGACGGCGGAACAGTCCGCCATCATCTCCTCGCCGCTTGCGCCCCGGCTGGTGATCGCCGGCGCAGGCTCGGGCAAGACGGCCACCATGGCAGACCGTGTCGTCTGGCTGGTCGCGAACCGCTGGGTCAAGCCGGAGGAGGTCCTCGGCGTCACCTTCACCCGAAAGGCCGCCGGTGAACTGGCCAGCCGCATCCGCGCCAAACTCAGTGCGCTGCAGCGGACGGCCAGCGGTGATGCCGGTGGTGCCGTGGCCGGGGCGCTGCTCAGCGCCGACGCCCTGGAGCCGAAGGTTTCCACCTACCACTCCTTTGCCAGCGGGATCGTCTCCGACTATGGACTGCGGCTGGGGATCGAGCGGGATGTCGTGCTGCTGGGCGGCGCACAGGCCTGGCAGCTGGCCAGTGAGGTGGTTGAGGCGTTCGACGGCGAGTACTCGCATTTCAGGGTGGCCAAGTCCACGCTCGTCAAAGCCGTCATCCAGCTTGCGGGGGAGTGCGCGGAGCACCTCCAGGACCCGGACGGTGTCCAGGGCTGGCTCATGCAGCGGCTCGCCGAATTCGAGGCCCTGCCGTATGTGGACGGGGCCAAGAAGAACCCCAGCCAGGCCGCCGGCGAACTCGGAGCCATGCTCCGGACGCGGGCCAGTGTGGCTGAACTCGTGGGGCGGTACGCGGACGCCAAAAGGGCACGCGGAGCGCTGGACTTCGGTGACCTCGTGGCGCTCGCAGCACGCGTGGCCCGCGAGGTGCCCCTGGCCGCCGAGATGGAGCGGCAGCGCTACAAGGTGGTGCTGCTGGACGAGTTCCAGGACACTTCACACGCCCAGCTGGTGCTTTTCTCCAGGCTCTTCGGGGACGGCCACGCCGTCACCGCCGTCGGTGATCCGAACCAGTCCATTTACGGCTTCCGCGGGGCGTCCGCCGGACAGCTGTTCCACTTTGTCAATGAGTTTCCGGTCTGCGGGGACGGCCAGGCAGGGACGGTGTCCCGGCGTCCCGCGCCCGTTTCGTACCTGACCACTGCCTGGCGGAACGGCCGCAACATTCTGGCCGCGGCCAACCTCATCTCGGCACCGCTCAGCGCCGCCGCGGCCCAGGCCGGCCCCGCGGGCCAGCGGTCCTCCGGTGCGGCCGTGGAGGTGCCTGCGCTCCAGCCGAGCCCGGCCGCAGTGCAGGGCCGCGTGGTGCTGGGCCGTTTTGCCACCGATGAAGATGAAGCAGCGGCGATCGCCAGGGATCTGCTGAGGTTCCGGGCCACGGACTTCGACGGCTCCTCCCCGGAACCGCGCGTCCAGCCTGCCATGGCCGTCCTGTGCCGCAGGCGCGCGCAAATGGAATGCCTCCGCAAGGAGTTCGAGGCCACGGGGATCCCGTACGAGATCGTCGGCCTGGGTGGGCTGCTGGACACCCCCGAAATCGTGGACCTTGTCTCCACGCTGCGGGTCCTGGCAGATCCGGGCCGGTCGGATTCGCTGATGCGGCTCCTGGCCGGTGCACGGTGGAGGATCGGCCCCGCCGACCTCATGGCGTTCCGGGACTGGTCCGCGTTTCTGGCCAGACGCCGCGGCATGGCCGAAAGCGGCCGGGGACCGGGCGTGAACGATCAGTCGGGTGACGAGGATCCGGAGGCTGCCGACGTCGTCATTGAGGGCGACATCACCGACGCCGCAAGCCTCGTCGAAGCCCTGGACTGGCTGCCCAACGAAGGGTGGACGTCCACGCACGGACGAAGCCTGACCCCTGCCGCCCGCGAACGGCTGCAGCGCCTGGGCACGGAACTGCGGCAGCTCCGGGCGCTGATGGGCGAGGACCTCACCACCCTGCTGGGCGAGGTGGAGCGGGCCATGCTGCTGGACATCGAGGTTGCCGCGAGGCCCGGATTCAGCATCCACCAGGCGCGGCGGAACCTGGACGCGTTCCAGGACGCGGCTGCCGGATTCCTGCAGACATCGCACCGGGTGGACGTGCTGGCCTTCCTTTCATGGCTCGAGGCCGCAGCATCGGAGGAGGGCGGCCTGGATGTGCCGCCCCCGGACGTCAACCACGAGGCCGTGCAGCTCCTGACGGTGCACGCCTCGAAGGGTCTCGAATGGGACGTCGTGTTCGTGCCGGGGCTGAACTCGGGCGCGTTCCCCAGCAGCCGTGACTCCAGGTGGAGCAGCGGTTCCGCGGCCCTGCCCTGGCCCCTCCGGGGTGACCGTGCCGATCTTCCGCAGTGGGATCTGGACCAGCCGGACCAAAAGGGGTGGCTGGACGCCGAGAAGGTGTTCAAGGGAGAAGTCCAGGCCCACGGTGAGGCTGAGGAACGGAGACTGGCCTACGTTGCCTACACCCGGGCAAAGCACGTGCTCTGGGTTTCCAGCGGAGCGTGGGTCGGCGGACGCGGCGGCATGGCGGAGATGTCGCCGTTCCTGGCTGAGCTGGCGCCGCTGGCAGAACAGAAAACAGCGGAAATCCACCCTGGCTCCGTCGCTGAGGAATCGCTGCCCCAGGAGAGTCCCCTGACCCGGGAGCTGGAGGTGGCGGCCTGGCCATATGATCCGCTGGAGGGTCCGGTGGACCCCCGCAGCGGCAACCGGATTCGGCTTGTGCCAGGGCGCAGGGCGGCCATGGACCGTGCCGCCGAACGGCTGCTCACCGAGATCGCTGCTGTCGAAACTGGTGCGCCGGGGATCCCCGAGGGCCAGGCGCTACGCCCCCAGGCGGCGAACTGGGCGCGCGAGGCCACCCTCCTTCTGGAACGCCGCGCCAGGCGGGCCCGTAGCCGCGACGTGCATCTGCCCGGACATATCTCAGCGTCCACTCTCGTGGACCTGGGGGAGGACGCCGAGGCCGTGGTCCAGCGGCTCAGGAGGCCGGTCCCGCGGGAGCCGGGCATGTCCGCGCGCAAGGGCACCGCTTTCCATGCCTGGGTGGAGGAGTACTTCGGAACGGCAGGAATGCTGGATCTTGGCGAAGCGCCCGGCTCCGACAACCATATTGACGAGGCCTACGGTCTCGACGACATGGTCGCTACCTTCAAGGACTCACGCTGGGCCCACCGGTCGCCCGCGTACGTGGAGGTCCCCGTGGAGACCCGCGTCGGTGATGTGGTTGTCCGCGGCCGCATCGACGCAGTGTTCCGGGATGCCGACGGCGGTTGGGACCTCGTGGACTGGAAGACCGGCCGCCGGCCGTCGGCAGGGCAACTGAAGACCAAGAGCGTCCAGTTGGCCGTGTACCGGCTGGCCTGGGCCCGGCTTAAGGGGGTTCCCCTGGAGGAGGTCCGGGCCGCCTTCTTCTACGTCGCGGACAACCACGTTGTACGCCCGCACGACCTCGCCTCGGGCGACGAACTGGAAGGGATCGTGGCCGCCGCCCTCGCCGGTTAGGGAGACTGTCCCGTTACGGAGACTGTCAGGTCAGGAAGACTATCGGGTTGGGCGGGAGATGGTGGCGAGGAAGGCCGGCCGGTTGGATCCGGCGGAGTCAGGTCGCCTTGGCGTCGACTACCGTCAGGGCAACGGTGGAGGTGTCGGCGCCTGAGGGCTTCGCGGCCGGGGTATCTTCCTGTGCCTCTGCCCGGTCCTGTGCCCCGTGCTCTGCGCCGTCCTGTGTCCCGTCCGCTTCGGCGTCGTCGCGTGCGCCGGCATTCTCCGCCGCGTCATCGTCCACCGCCCCCGGCGAGGAATCCTGCCCCGTCGGCTGGTCTGCATCCGCACCGGAGTCCATACCGTCCGCCGGGATGGGCGTCACCTCGACCGGGAGGGGCTGCACGTCGACCGGAATCGGCGTGACATGCACAGCCGGCATGGCCTCGGAAACGTCGGTGCCTGCCGGCGCGTCGATAAGACCGGGTGAGGCCGGTGCCTGGCCGGTTGGCGGGAAGTCGGGCTGGGCCGGCGGCAGGGGTTCAACGCTGATGGGCTGGCCGCCGTATTCGGCGATGTCATCGGCCAGCGTGGAAAGCATGCCCTCGGCCTCGGCGATCATTTCTGCGTCGCCCGCGGCGATTCCCTTGACGAGGTACTGGGCCAGGGCAAATTCGGCCGAGAGTGCGGCGCGGCGCAGCAGGTGGCTGTCCGGGGCGTCGCGGCGCTTCGCGGTGTAGTGCTTGACCACGGCGTCGACGAATTCGTGCTCATTGGATGCCACGAGCCAGGCGAGGTCGTCGGCGGGGTCGCCGATGCGCAGGTCGGTCCAGCCGGTGACGGCCGTGACGCGGTGGTCCTCGACCAGCAGGTTGTCCTCGTGCAGGTCACCGTGCACCACACAGGGATAGAACCGCCACAGCGAGACATCTTCCATGGCGTGCTCCCAGCGCCGGAGCAGGAGGGCCGGAATCTTACCCGTGGTGGCGGCCTGGTCCAGCTCGTTGAGCCTGCGCTGGCGAAACTCGTTTGGCGTGTAGCTGGGCAGGTCGGCGTTGCTCACCAGCGCGCGGGGCAGGTCGTGAATGGCCGCCAGGGCCGTCCCGATCTCCTGCGCCAGCTCCTGCGGACCCGCCGTCAGCTCTTCGACGGTTCGCGTGGCGCCATGCAGGTGGGAGTAGACGAAGGTGGTCAGGTTCTGTTGCCGCACGGTCCCCGCCACGGTGGGCATGAGGAACGGCAGTTCGGCCCGGATGGCGGGCGCGAAGGCGCGCAGCACCAGGAACTCGGTCTCCAGCCTGGTGCTTGCTTCCGCATGCCGGGGTGAGCGGACACGCCAGCGCTTGCCTTCGGCATCAAGAAGGAGGGCCGAATCAAAGTCTGCCGGGTCATCCGGGGCAGAGCTCACAGCAGTCGGGCTCAGTCCGGGGACTGCCGCGGTGGCCACAGCTGCCAGTTCGATTGGTTCTCTTCTCACGGTTCCACGGTAGATTGAGCGGCGTCCAAGACAATGATGTGTCGCGGCGAGTCTCCAGATCCGCCCAAATAAGGGATCGCCGGGGACGTCAAGACGCACTGTCCGGGCCTGCCGGATGCACTGCCGAAATGTAAATTGTCACTGCGAGTCAGTACGGTGGATACATGAGTCATGCGGAGGCCGCTGTGCCGGTCGGTCAAGCGGCGGGCACCGTCCCGGAACATCTGTTGCCGGCAGGCCAACTGCCGGCCAACCATCTCTTCGACACCGTGCTGCCGGTTCGGCCCGCAATGGTCAACAGGGGGTCGGTTGAACGGATGAGGCCCGGCCTCATTCCTGACCTGCTGGCAGCGGGAACCGCCAAAGCCATGCTCCTGTCCGGCCGGCATGCGCTGGTCCACGGGGACGCGCTCGTCCTGGCAGAGGCCGGACCGTTGCTGGACCGGCTCGAGAAGTCTGCGTCCGGCCCGGCCCACATCATCTATCTCGGCGCGGCTCTCGGTTCCGGGGACCTTCCCGCAGGAACCGGCGTCCTGCTTTTCATCCTGCCGGAACCGGTGGATCCCGGTCCGGCCGGCTTGCCCGCCGGGGCCACCTGGGAAGGCTTCCGCGACGTCGCCGCGCAACTGGATGCGACGCACACCGCACTGTTCGTTGAAGCCAGTGCCATCGCCAACTGGCACGCCACCCACACCCACTGTCCGCGGTGCGGCACCGTAACAAACGTGGAGGCAAGCGGATGGGTGCGGCGGTGCCCGGCTGACAACTCCGAACACTACCCGCGCACGGACCCGGCCATTATCGTCACGGTGGTCGGCCCGGACGGCCGAGTCCTGCTCGGCGGCGGCGGTCCGCTGGACGCAAAGAACTACTCCACGCTGGCAGGTTTCGTCGAGCCCGGGGAATCCCTCGAACAGGCCGTGGTCCGGGAAATCCAGGAAGAGGTGGGCGTGCGGGTCAAGGCGTGCCAGTACCTGGGCTCCCAGTCGTGGCCGTTCCCGGCGTCCCTCATGCTTGGCTTTACAGCCGTCACCGACGACACCGAAGCAAAGCCCGACGGCGTCGAAGTCACCAGGGCGCGCTGGTTCAGCCGGGAAGAAGTGCAGGAAGCCGTGCTCAGCGGGGAAATCGTGATTTCCACCAGGCTCTCCATCGCCAGGTCCCTCATCGAGCACTGGTACGGCGGCGTGATCCAGGACCGTCCGGCCGACGACTAACCGGCTCGCCGGCCGGCAACACACCCACCGTCCACGCCTTCATGGCGGAGCAGCCCATCCATCCCCGTACAGCAAGCAGCAAGAAGTGACGACAGAAAATCCTGATGGCAACGCCTCCCTCGAGGACCGCATCCTTGGCGGCCTCGACGCGGAGCAGCGGGAAGTGGCAACCACCCTGACCGGGCCGCTCTGCGTGCTCGCCGGAGCCGGCACCGGCAAGACCCGGGCCATCACCCACCGGATCGCCTACGGCGTGCACTCAGGGGTCTACAGCCCGCAGCGGCTGCTGGCAGTGACGTTCACGGCGCGCGCGGCAGCGGAAATGCGCAGCCGGCTCCGCGATCTCGGGGTCGGGAATGTCCAGGCCAGGACGTTCCACGCGGCCGCACTGCGGCAGCTGCAGTTTTTCTGGCCGCAGGCGGTGGGCGGGACGCTGCCCAACCTCTTGGACCACAAGGCGCAGATGATCGCCGAGGCCGCCCGCCGGCTTCGGCTGAGCACGGACCGCGCCTCCATCCGCGACCTGGCGTCCGAAATCGAGTGGGCCAAGGTGTCCATGCTCACGCCCGCCAACTACCTGGAAAACGCACAGGACAGGGGCGCGCCTGGGGGCTTTGACCTCACGGCCGTGGCCCGGGTGTTCCAGGCCTACGAGGACGTCAAGACCGACCGCAACGTCATCGACTTCGAGGACGTCCTCCTGATTACCGTGGGCATCCTGCAGGAAGACCCCAAGGTGGCGGCGACGGTACGGGAACAGTACCGGCACTTCGTGGTGGACGAATACCAGGACGTGTCCCCGCTGCAGCAGCGCCTCCTGGAACTCTGGCTAGGCGGCCGCAATGAACTGTGCGTCGTGGGTGACGCCAGCCAGACCATCTACTCGTTCACGGGAGCATCCCCGAAGCACCTGCTCGGCTTCAAGGCCCAGTACCCGGACGCGAACGTGGTCAAGCTGGTCCGGGACTACCGGTCCACTCCGCAGGTGGTCAAGCTGGCCAACGACCTGCTCGCCTCGCGCCGGAGCGGCGGACCCGCGGCCGACGCCGCATGGGCCGCGCCGCTGAAGCTGGTGGCCCAGCGGAACCCGGGACCGCAGCCGCAATTCACCGAATGCACCGACGACGAAGCCGAGGCGGCAACGGTCGCGGGCAAGATTCGCACCCTCCTCGACGACGGCGTGCCGGCGAGCGAAATCGCTGTCCTGTTCCGCACCAACGGCCAGTCGGAGGCCTACGAACAGGCGCTGGCGTCGGCCGGGATCGGCTACCAGCTGCGCGGCGGCGAGCGGTTCTTTGCCCGGAAGGAAGTCCGCGACGCGATCCTGCAGCTCCGGGCAGCCACCCGTGCCGCGGCCGAGTCCGACCCCCAGCCCCTCGGCCAGCTGGTGCGCGACATCGTCGCCTCGCTTGGTTACACGGACACCGCCCCGCACAGCGGCGGTGCGCTGCGGGAACGCTGGGAGTCCCTGGCCGCGCTGGTCGCTCTGGCAGACGAGCTGGCGCAGAACCGGGGGACGCAGTTCGGCCTTGCTGATTTCGTCAACGAGCTTCAGGAGCGCTCCGTCGCCCAGCATGCCCCGACCGTCCAGGGGGTCACGCTGGCGTCCCTGCACGCGGCGAAGGGCCTTGAATGGGATGCGGTGTTCCTCGTGGGGATGAGCGAAGGGCTGATGCCCATCTCCTTCGCGGATTCTCCCGCCGCGGTGGATGAAGAACGCCGGCTGCTGTACGTCGGCATCACCCGCGCCCGCGAGCACCTGTCCCTTTCCTGGTCCACCGCCCGGACTCCCGGCGGGCGCGCCAACCGGAAGCCGTCGCGCTTCCTTGACGGGCTGCGCCCGGACTCGGTGGCCAGCTCGGCCACCCGGGGGAGAGGAGTTGCACCGCGCCGCAAGGCTGCAGCCCCCGCTTCCTGCCGCGTCTGCGGCAGCATGCTGGCCAGCGGAGCCGAGCGGAAGGTGGGACGCTGCAGCCAGTGCCCGCCCAGCTATGAAGAGCAGACGTTCAACGCACTTCGTGAGTGGCGCAAGGAGGTCGCGCATTCCGCCGACGTCCCGGCCTTCGTGGTTTTCACCGATGCAACCCTCACCGCCATCGCCGAGGCCCGGCCGTCCTCACTTGAGGAACTGGCCGGCCTCGCGGGCGTTGGCCCGTCCAAACTGGAGCGGTACGGCGAGGCGGTCCTCGCGGTGCTGACGGAAAGCAGCACGTTCTAATGGCCGGAAAACTTGAGACCCGCACGCCTTTGACCACCCACGACGGCGCGCCCGTGGAGGTCCGCCGTTCCGCGCGGCGTCGCCGCACGGTGGCGGCCTTCTGGGAGAACGGCACCGCTGTCATCGCAATCCCCGCCCACTTCAGCAGGGCGCAGGAAGCGGACTGGGTTCACCGGATGCTGGAGAAGCTCCGCACCCAGGGGGAGAAGCGTTCCAGCGGTGCGGGGCGGCGGCCTTCCTCGGACGCGGCGCTGGCCGCGCACGCTGCACAGCTCTCGGCCCGGTACCTTGGCGGCAGGTCCGCCCCGACGTCGGTCCGGTGGGTCAGCAACCAGAACTCCCGCTGGGGTTCAGCCACCCCCTCGGACGGGTCCATCCGGCTTTCAGACAAGCTCCGGCCCATGCCGCAGTGGGTCATCGACTATGTGCTCCTGCATGAACTCGCACACCTGCTGGTGGCAGGTCATAATGCGGCGTTCTGGAAACTGCTGGAGGCGTATCCCGAAACGGAACGTGCCAAGGCCTTTCTGGAGGGCGTGTCGTTTGCCACGTCGCGCGGCCTCGCGGCCGGCGAAACAGGACAAGCGGAACCGGCCCTCTAACGACCGCTGGTTGAGCTTAACGACCGCTGGTTGAGCTTACCGAAGCTCAACCAGCGGGTACGCCTAGCTTTTCGGAGTGCCGCCCTCGTCGCCGTCGGGCTTTTCGCCCTCGCCGGTGCCGACGTCGGGCTTGCCGCTGTCGGGCCTGCCGCCTTCGCCCTTCCCGCCGTCGGTCTGTTCGCCGTCGGTGTCGGCGGGGCTGTCAAAGCCGCCGTTCAGGAGCTTCTGGAGGGCGTCGTCCACTTCGCTGTCACTGGCCTCGGCCAGCTTGCGGCGTTCGCTGAATCCCTTGGGATCGTCAAGATCCTTGGCAGTGGGAAGCAGGTCGGGATGCTTCCAGATGGCGTCGCGGCCGTCGATACCGCGCTCGGCCTTGAGCGACGCCCACAAAGTGGCGGCTTCGCGGAGGCGGCGAGGCCGCAGCTCCAGTCCGACGAGGGAAGCGAACGCATGTTCCGCAGGACCGCCGGTGGCCCGGCGGCGGCGGACCGTTTCGCGAAGCGCCGCAGCAGAGGGAAGCACCTTTTCCGTGGCGGCAGCGGTGAGCTCGTCCACCCACCCCTCAACCAGGGCCAGCGCAGTTTCCAGCTTCTGCAGGGCCTGGTCCTGTTCCGGCGTGCGCTGCGGCATGAAGACGCCCTGCGAGAGGGCCTCCTGGATTCCCTCCGGGTTGCTGGGGTCAAGGTCCCGGGCCAGCTCCTCGATCCGCGACGTGTCGATGTGAATGCCGCGGGCGTAGGCCTCAATGGCGCCGAGCAGGTGCCCGCGCAGCCACGGAACCTGCACGAACAGGCGGGCATGGGCCGCCTCGCGGACGGCGAGGAAGAGCCGGATGTCGTTTTCGGGAAGGCTGAGCCCCTCGCCGAACTTCGCCACGTTGCCGGGAAGCAGCGCCATTTCCAGATCGGCCAGCGGAACGCCGATGTCCGTGGAACTGACCACGTCGGTGGAGAGAGCTCCGATGGCCTGGCCCAGTTGCATGCCGAAGATGGCGCCGCCCACGTTCTGCAGCATGGACGAGGCGCCGCCCATCATCGACTTCATCTCCTCCGGCATCTGCTCCGTCATGGCGGTGGAGAGGGCGTTGGCCACGCTGTTGGCCACAGGCTCCGTCAGCCGCTTCCAGGTGCCGAGTGTCTCCTCCACCCATTCGGCGCGGGACCACGCCTTGCCGATGAGGCCGGTCGCGGGCAGGTCCGTGACCTGGTCCAGCCACAGTTCGGCAAGCCGCAGCGCCTCATCAACTTCGCGTGACTGCGCGGACGTGACAGAGGGGTCCGCGCTTCCGGCGGCCACACGGCGGGCGTTGTCATGGGCAAGCTTCCAGTTGACGGGGCCCTCCGAGGGCGCGCTCATCATGGCCTGCACCTGGGAGAACATCTGCGCGAGCAGGTTCGGATCGTTGGGCAGTCCGGCGGCTTTGGCCAGTTCTGCGGGGTCAATGTCACCCAGGCCCTTGCCGCCCATGAGGTTCTGCAGCATCTCCGCCAGCGGATCCTTTGGATTGTCGTCGCCGTTGGACGGATTGAGTGGATTGGAGGTCATGATCCCGCCGATCGTCGGTGTGACTATTAATCAACTTCACGCTACCCCTGTGCGGGAGCGGCTGTCTGCCGAAAGCAGTTACGTTCGCTGTAGGCAAAGAGCTAACGGCAGGCCGGGACGCGTAGTGTTAGAAGCCGGAACGTATGTAGGCTGCGCCCGGCCGTCCGCCGGGCTGCGGCCGCGGTGCAGCGCTGAATGACGCGGTGCGGAGAGGTCCTTCAGTGACGATTACCAAGGGCGGCCAGCCCGCAGAGGAGTCCCCGGCGCCTGCCGCCGGTGGCGGGAATCCCGATGGAACCGGGGAAGCCCGCCGGTCCCGGCGTGCCCGGGGCAGGGATCCACGCATCTCCGCGATGACGCTGTCCGGGCTTCTTGCGCTCGGGCTGGGCGTGACGGCCGCCGTCCTGCCGGTCCCGTATGTGGTGGAATCGCCCGGGCCCACGTTCAACACGCTGGGCACGGAAAATTCGAAGCCCGTGATCAGCGTTTCCGGCCGCGACACGTTCCCGGCCAAGGGGAACCTCGATCTCACCACCGTCTATGTCGACGGCGGCCCCAACGGTCCCGTGAGCGTCTTTGAGGCGTTCTCGGCGTGGCTTGACGGTTCCAGGGCGGTGTACCCCGAGGAACTGATCTTCCCGACCGGCGTCACCAAGGAGGAATCGCAGCAGGAGAGCGCCGTGGCCATGGCCACGTCGCAGGAGAACGCCGTGGCGGCGGCCCTGAAGGGGCTCGATATTCCATACGGGCAGAAGCTCGAAGTGGCTGACCTGTCCGAGGGGTCGGCCGCGCAGGGAAAGTTGCAAAAGGGTGACGTGTTCACCTCCATCAACGCCAAACCTGTCACGTCACTGGAGGTGATCCAGGAAGAACTGGCCGCCGGAAAGGGCAAGCCCGCCGTCGTCGTCGTAAGCCGGGACGGCAAGCAGGTGACCCAAACGGTGACGCCGGTGAAAAACCCGTCCGGACGGTACATCCTTGGCGTCCTGCTGCAGTACCGCTTCACCTTCCCGTTCGACGTGAAGATCTCGCTGGACAAGGTGGGCGGCCCCAGCGCCGGGATGATGTTCGCCCTGGGAATCATGGACACCCTGACGCCCGGGGATCTCACCGGCGGAAAACACATCGCCGGGACCGGCACCATCAGCCCCGACGGCATCGTGGGCCCGATCGGCGGCATCGCGGTGAAAATGCACGGTGCCCGGGCCGACGGCGCCTCCATGTTCCTGGCTCCTGCTGCGAACTGCGCCGAGGTTGTGGGGCACATTCCGGACGGCCTGCAGGTGGTCAAGGTGGAGAACCTGGACGAAGCAAAGTCCGCCGTGAAGCTGGCCGCCAAGGGTGCCGACACATCGGGACTTCCGGGCTGCACCAACAACTAGACTAAATCGAGGAACTAAGGCTCCGGCCCGCTCGTGGCACTAATTGACAGCCGGTGCCGGCGCTATGCAGGCCCATTCCTGAAAACTTAAAATTAAGACCAGCAACTGACACAGCTATGAGGTACGAGTTTGTCCCGTCCTGCCAGCCCCACCCCGCCCGGAAAACTCCAGACAAGGCGCGGTGCGTTGACGCCCACGCTCATCGTTGTTGCGCTGGTTGTTGTCGGGTTCATCTTCTTCGCCAACGTATGGACGGACGTCCTGTGGTACCAGCAGCTTGGCTACTTCGAGGTGTTCCTGACTGAGAACCTGGCGAGGATCGGCATTTTCGCCGCCGGTTTCCTCATCATGTTCGCGGCAGTGTTTTACGCGATCCGCATCGCCTACCACGCCCGCCCGGTATACGCGCCGGACTCCGAGATCCGGGACAACCTCAACCGCTACCAGGCGCAGCTGGAACCAGTACGCCGGGTGGTCATGATCGGGCTGCCAGTGCTGTTCGGTCTCTTCGCCGGCAGCGCCGCCTCCAGCCAGTGGCAGAAGGTCATGCTGTTCTTCAACCAGGAGTCCTTCGGCCAGAAGGATCCGGAGTTCGGGCTGGACATCGGCTTTTACCTGATGACACTGCCGTTCCTGGGCTTCGTCACCGGGTTCCTGATCAGCGTGGCAATCGTGGCCGGCATCGCGGGCATACTCACGCACTACCTCTATGGCAGCATCAGGATCATGGAACGCGGCATCTTCACCAGCCGTGCCGCGCAGATCCACCTCGCCGTCACCGGCGCCTCATTCCTGATCCTGCTGGGCATCAACTTCTGGCTGGACCGGTACTCCGCACTGCAGAACAGCGGCGGACGCTGGGCGGGCGCCCTGTACACCGACGTCAACGCCGTCATTCCCACGAAGGCGATCCTGGCCGTGGCAGCGGCCCTCGTCGCCATCCTGTTCATCGTCGCAGCCATCATCGGCAAATGGCGGCTTCCGGTCATCGGCACGGCGATGCTGGTCATCACCTCCATCCTGGCCGGCGGCGTCTACCCGTGGGTCATCCAGCAGTTCCAGGTCCGCCCGTCCGAGCAGACCCTGGAACGGAAGTACATCGAGCGCAACATCGGCATGACGCGGGCAGCCTACGGCCTGGACCAGGTGAAGGTGGAGCGGTACAACGCCACCACCACCACGACCGCCGGCGCTCTTGCCCCGGACGCGCAAACCACTGCCAACATCCGGCTCCTGGATCCGAACCTGATCTCGGACGCGTTCTCGCAGCTTGAACAGTTCCGCCCGTACTACCAGTTCCCCAAGGCGCTCAACGTCGACCGGTACATGGTGGACGGCAAGATGCAGGACACCGTCATCGCGGTGCGCGAGCTGAACCCGGACGGGCTCAGCGCGGACCAGCAGTCCTGGCTGAACCGGCACATTGTGTACACCCACGGCTATGGTGTGGTGGCCGCGAAGGGCAACAAGTTCACGGCCGACGGAAAGCCGGAGTTCCTGCAGTCCGGCATCCCGTCCACCGGCGTCCTCGGCAACGACCAGACCTACGAGCCCCGCATCTACTTCGGCGAAGACTCCCCGGACTACTCGATCGTGGGTGCCCCGGAAGGCGCATCGCCCCGCGAACAGGACCGTCCGGCTTCCAGGGAAGGCGGCGAGACACAGTACACGTTCACCGGCAACGGCGGCCCGAACGTTGGCAGCTTCTTCAACAAGGTCCTGTACTCGATCAAGTTCCAGTCCTCGGACCTGCTTCTGTCCGACGGCGTGAACGAGGCCTCCCAGATCCTGTACGAACGCAACCCGCGGGAACGCGTACAGAAGGTGGCGCCGTACCTGACGGTCGACGGCAACGCCTACCCCGCCGTGGTTGACGGCCGCGTCAAGTGGATCGTGGACGGTTACACCACGAGCCAGTACTACCCGTACTCGCAGCAGGAGCAGCTCTCCGACGCCACCACCGACTCGCAGACCACTGCCGGACGCAACGTGGCGCTGCCCAACAGCTCCGTCAACTACATCCGCAACTCGGTCAAGGCCACTGTGGACGCCTACGACGGTTCCGTCACGCTGTACGCCTGGGATGACCAGGATCCCCTCCTGAAGGCCTGGCAGAAGGTGTTCCCTTCCACCCTGAAGCCCTACTCGGAGATGTCCGCAGCAGTCATGAGCCACGTCCGCTACCCGGAGGACCTGTTCAAGGTCCAGCGTGAGCTGCTGGGCCGCTACCACGTGACGGACCCCGTGAGCTTCTACAAGAATGACGACGCCTGGAGCGTTCCGAACGATCCCACGGTGTCCCAGGAGGTCAAGCAGCCGCCGTTCTACATGTCGCTGCAGATGCCGGACCAGAAGGCCCCTGCGTTCCAGCTGACCTCCTCCTACATTCCGCAGGTGGTCAACAACAACGCCCGCAACGTCCTTTACGGCTTCCTCGCCGCCGATTCCGACGCCGGTTCGAAGAAGGGCGTGAAGGCGGACAGCTACGGCCAGTTGCGGCTGCTGCAAGTTCCGCCGGAAGCCCAGGTGCCCGGCCCCGGCCAGGCGCAAAACAAATTCAACTCGGACCCCACGGTCTCCCAGGCCCTGAACCTGCTGCGGCAGGGTGCCTCGGATGTGCTCAACGGCAACCTGCTGACGCTTCCCGCCGGCCGCGGAATGCTCTATATCCAGCCGGTATACCTGCGGTCCACGGGCGAGACGTCCTACCCGACGCTGCAGCGCGTGCTTGTGGCGTTCGGTGACAAGATCGGCTTCGCGCCCACATTGGATGCGGCGCTGAACCAGTTGTTCGGCGGTGATTCCGGAGCCCAGGCCGGAGACGCGAATAACGGCAAGGCTCCGACGTCGCCGGGCGGCAGCGGGACCACTCCGCCGCCAACGGGCGCGGCAGATGCCAGGGCGACACTGAAGGCGGCCCTGGACGAGGCCAATGCGGCCATCAAGGCGGGCCAGGAAGCGCTGGCGAAGGGCGACTTCGCGGCGTACGGCCAGCAGCAGAAGAAACTGTCGGATGCGCTGAAGAAGGCGATTGATGCAGAGGCGAGGATTGCCGGCACGGGAACGGCCAGCACCCCGACGTCGCCGTCCGCGACGCCAACGCCTTCACCCAGCAGCTGACTGATCCGCAGCTGATCGAGTCAAAGGCCGGCCCTCCCCGCACTGAACTGCTCCCCGAAAGTTGGACTGCGAAATCAGTCCTTACTTTCGGGGAGCAGTTTTATGCAGGGAAGCAGTCCGTTAACGGAGGAACAGCGCGAGGCCGCGGTAGCGTTTCACAGTTGATACTGGTGAGGCCAAACCCCATCCCTGGTCGGGAATCGAGTACTACAGTGGATGCATGGCTGGCAGCCGCAATCCGCTCGACGACCTGCGCGAAACCATCGGCCATCTGACCGATCAGCTCAGGCTGCACGGTTCGGAGCGCGTTGACGACCTGGTGGGCGATCTTATCGGTGCGAGGCCGGGCCCGGCGCGGCCGCTGGCCGAGGTGCAGGCCGAGCTCGACGCGCTGGTCGGACTGGAGACAGTGAAGGAACAGGTGCGGGCCCTCGTCGCACTGCTCCAGGTTCAGGCCCGCCGGAAGGCGCACGGACTGCCGGAGGTGGCCACATCACAGCATCTGGTGTTCCTCGGAAACCCGGGCACGGGCAAGACCACCGTGGCGCGGCTCCTGGCCGAGATGTACCGCGCGGTCGGTCTGCTGCAGAAAGGCCATCTGGTCGAGGTCGACCGTTCGGGCCTGGTGGGGCAGTATGTCGGCGCGACCGCCATCAAGACGGACCGGGTGATCCGGCGTGCGCTGGACGGCGTCCTGTTCATCGACGAGGCCTATGCGCTGGCCCCGGAGGACGGCCGGATGGACTTCGGCCCCGAGGCGATCGAGGTCCTGCTGAAGCGGATGGAGGACCATCGCCACCGCCTGGTTGTGATCGTGGCCGGGTACCCGCGGCTGATGGAGTCCTTCTTGCTCTCGAACCCCGGACTGCGCTCCCGGTTCGCCCGCGAGATCACGTTCCCCGACTACTCCGTCGACGCACTCCAGACGATCTTCCACCAGATGCTGGCCCAGCACGAGTACACGCTGGAGCCGGGTGCGGACCAGATGCTGCGCCGCATCCTCACCGGGCTCCACGCGGGCGAGGACTCCGGCAACGCACGGTTCGCCCGCACGCTGTTCGAGCAGGCGCTCAACCGCCAGGCGCTGCGGCTGTCGCTCGACAAGGAACAAAGTCTCGACGCGCTCGATCGTGAGGCTGTCATGACGCTCACCGCGGGCGACATTGACGAGGCCGCGCTGGCCTTGGGCGAGGAGCCGGAGCCGGAGCCGGAACCGACGGCGGAACCGGAGCGGTCTCGCTGGTGGCGCTGGCTGGTCTGACCGGATCTGCGGCGGCGGCCGTCAGGCGAATGCCAGTCCGCCCCGAGCGGGAAAAGCACAAGTCCAACTTTCGGGGAGCAGTTCGTAAAGGGGATGGGCCGCCTTTCGCATTGCCGGAGACGCACATCACGTCGTTTGGATTTGGCCTCCTGTTCACCGGCCGGTAGAGTAGTTCTTGCGACGCGGGGTGGAGCAGTTCGGTAGCTCGCTGGGCTCATAACCCAGAGGTCACAGGTTCAAATCCTGTCCCCGCAACTGAAGAAAAACCCGGATCACCGTTTGGTGGTCCGGGTTTTTTGTTGTCCCGATTTTGCCGGCGGGAGGTTTCCCGGCGGGATTTTGCTGGCCGGCGGGAGGGCGTCCCGGGCGCCACTGGCCCCGCCGGCGGCAGTGGTCAAAGCGCCCGCAAAAGTAGGGTAGTGTTAACCAAGCGACGCGGGGTGGAGCAGTTCGGTAGCTCGCTGGGCTCATAACCCAGAGGTCACAGGTTCAAATCCTGTCCCCGCAACCAGAAGGAAGCCCCGACCACAATGTGGTCGGGGCTTCCTGCATTACCGGAGCATTTGTTCATGTGCTCAGGGTTCCTAGTATTCTCTATTCGCAGGGCCCGGAATTCCTGGCCGGCGCAGGGCGCCCACACGGGTCAGTCATTCTCGAGAGGAACGTGTAGCTCGATGTCCACAACGAAGAACAAGTCCGGCACTGCCAGGGGCAAGCGCGCCAGGCTGTACTGGGCGGTGCCTGCAGCTCTCGTGGCCCTGGTGCTGGTGGTGCTCATCGCAAAGTGGATCACCGGCCTGCCTGACGTTCGCTCGTTCATCTCGGACTACCCTGGGCATTCGGAGCTTCCGGCCGGCGCCCCCGTCGGCTTTCCGGGGTGGCTGGCCTGGCAGCATTTTCTGAACGCCTTCTTCCTGCTGCTCATCATCCGTACCGGCTGGCAGGTCCGCACCACCACACGCCCCGGCGGCTACTGGACCCGAAACAACAAAGGCCTCATCAGGACCAAGACGGCCCCCGCCAAGATCAGCCTGGAACTCTGGTTCCACCTGACACTGGATGCGCTGTGGATCCTGAACGGGCTCGTCTTTGTGATCCTGCTTTTTGCGACCGGCCAGTGGACCCGGATCGTCCCCACGTCCTGGGATGTTTTCCCGAATGCCGTCTCGGCCGCCCTGCAGTACGCGTCGCTGAACTGGCCCACGGAGAACGGCTGGGTCAACTACAACGCCCTGCAGTTGCTGACCTACTTCGCCACGGTGTTCATCGCTGCTCCGCTGGCCTTCATCACGGGCCTGCGGATGTCTGCCGCGTGGCCCAAGAAGGCCACCGGCCTGAACAGGGCCTTCCCCATCGAGGCCGCCCGCGCAGTGCACTTCCCGGTGATGATCTACTTCGTAGCCTTCATCGTGGTGCACGTATTCCTTGTCCTGGCGACCGGTGCGCTCCGAAACCTCAACCACATGTACGGCGGCAGCGACGACGTCAGCTGGGTCGGTTTCTGGTTCTTCGTTGCATCAGTCGCCGTCATGGTTGCAGCCTGGTTCCTGGCCCGGCCGCTCTTCCTGCGCCCGATCGCGTCGCTCATGGGCAAGGTCACCAGCCGCTAGCTTCTCACCCCTCCTTGAGCCGCTGGTAGGTGTCCAGCGCCCGTTCCCGGGATTCCTGCAGGCCCACCAGCGGCTCGGGGTAGCCGGGAGCCGCCGCGGGATTCTTCCACGGCTCGTGCACGGTCCGGTCATCCAGGTCCGACAGTTCCGGGATGTAGCCGCGCAGGTAACTGCCTCCGGCGTCGAACTTTTTGCTCTGGGTCACCGGGTTGAAGATCCTGAAATAGGGCGAGGCATCCGCGCCGGAACCCGCCACCCACTGCCAGTTGGCCGGGTTGTTTGCCGCGTCTGCATCAACGAGGGTGTCCCAGAACCAGGCCTCGCCCACGCGCCAGTCCGCGAGCATGTTCTTCACCAGGAACGACGCTGCCGCCATCCGGACCCGGTTGTGCATCCAGCCGGTCTCCCACAGCTGCCGCATGCCGGCGTCCACCAGAGGGTAGCCGGTGCGCCCCTGTTGCCAGGCCTTCAGTTCAGCGTCCGACGGCGTCTGCCAGGCAAAGTGGTCGAACTCGCGGCGGTAGTTTTTCGTGGCCAGGTCCGGATTCTCGTACAGCAGCTGCCAACAGAATTCACGCCAGCCCAGCTCGCTGCGGAAGATCCCGACGTCGGCCGGTGCCTGGCGGGGGAAGCGTTCCCGAAGGGAATGCCAGACCCGGAAGGGACTGATCTCGCCGAAGCGAAGGTGCGGTGAGAGGCGGCTGGTGCCCTCGACGCCCGGCAGGTCCCGTCCCCTGCCGTAGTCCTCCACGGGACCATCCAGGAATTCCTCGAGCCGGTCGTGGGCGCCGTTCTCGCCCGGGGTCCAGGTCCGCGCGAGTCCGCCACTCCAGTCCGGCCGGTGGGGGAGGAGCCGCCAGCTGTCCAGTAAGTCGCCGGCTGGCGGGCGGCCGGAAGTTCCTGCTGCGGGCTCCGGCAACTCGTCCGGGGCATCTGCCGGCAACCGCGGTTCGGCAGCGGCCAGGCAGGAACGCCAGAACGGTGTGAACACCTTGTACGGCCCGCCCGAGCCGGTGCGCACCGTCCAGGGCTCGAACAGCAGGTTTGCCTGGAAGCTCGTGGCCCCGATGGCCGGGCCGGCGGCCCATTCCTTGATGCCGGCGTCGATGGTCCGCTCCGGCTGCCCGTACCGCCGGTTCCAGAAAATTTTGTCCGCGCCCGTTTCCGCTGCCAGGTCCTCGATGACCGGAGCGGTGGCGCCCCGGCGGAGCAGAAGCCGTGAACCCCGCGCTTCGAGGCTGGCCGCGAGGGCGGACAGGGAGTGGTGGAGCCACCATCTGGCCGCGGCGCCCAGCGGGCGGATGCCGGGGGAGTCCTCGTCGAGGATGTAGACAACCGTCAACTGGTCCGGCAGCGCGGCCGCGGCGGCGAGGGCGGGGTTGTCATCGAGGCGCAGGTCGTCCCGGAGCCAGACAATGGTGGAAGCCATGGATTCACGCTACACGTCCCGGAGACGGCAGAGGCCGGGATCCGCTGGGATCCCGGCCTCATGCAACTTGGGAGACTACAGCTTGTCGAAGTCTGCCTCATCCACGGTGGACGGCGAAGCGGAAGCTGCCGTGCCCCCGGCACCGATGGCGGGCTTGGCATTGCCCGACTTCAGCGCAGCGAGGCGGGCCTCAATCTCTGTCTGCTCGCCGAGGTCCTCAAGCTGGTTGAACTGGGCATCCAGGCTCGACGCGGCGAGCTCCTGCTGCCCGCGGACCTTGGCCTCTTCGCGCCGGATTTTCTCCTCGAAGCGGCCCACTTCGCTGGTGGGATCCATGAAATCGATGCTCTTGAGCGCGTCGTGGACCTGTGACTGGGCGGCAGCCGTCTTGGAGCGGGCCACGAGTTCGTTGCGCTTGCTGGTGAGCTGGTTCAGCTTTCCCTTCATCTGGTCCAGCCCGGTCTTGAGCCGGTCCACCACCTCGGTCTGGGACGCGATACTCGGCTCGGCGGCCTTTGCCTCGTTTTCGGACGACATCTGGCGCTGCAGGGCGACCTTGGCAAGGTTGTCGAACTTCTGGGCGTCGGCCGCGTTACCGGCGCTGCGGAACTCGTCTGCCTTGCGGGACGCGGCCAGGGCCTTTTGACCCCAGTCCTGCGCGTTCTTGATGTCCTCGTTGTAATCATCCTGGAGCATGCGCAGGTTTCCGATGGTCTGGGCCACCGCGGACTCGGCTTCGGCGATGTTGTTGGTGTAGTCCCGGACCATCTGGTCCAGCATCTTCTGCGGGTCCTCGGCCTGGTCCAGCAGCGAATTGATGTTTGCCTTTGCCAGCTGCGCCATGCGGCCGAAAATGGACTGCTTCATGGTGTTACCTTTCGTCCTGCTCCGAGTTTGCCACTGAAATCAGTGACGTTTATGTACCGCTTCCACCCGCCGGCCCGTCGGTCCGGGCCGGCGCCTAGTCTTTGCCGGCTAGAAACTTCCCGAGTCCCCGCCGCCGAAATCGCCGCCGCCGAAGTCGCCCCCACCGAAGTCACCTCCGCCGGAGTCGCCGCCCCAGCCGCCGTCGCTGTGGCCGCCACCCCAGCCGCCGCCGCTGCCGCCATTGAGAATGGAGTTGATCAGGATGCCGCCGAGGATGGCGCCACCCAGGCCGCCGCCTCCGCCGCCGCCGAACATGCCGCCCCGCCCGTATCCCTGGCCGTACCCCTGGTTGGCGTAGCCGAAACTGTCAACGTCGGACTGGGCCAGCTGGGCCGCCTGGGCAGCCAGCGCGTGCGCCTGCTGCGCGTAGGTCAACGCGGTTACGGGGTCGTTGCGCGAGATGGACAGAGCGTAATCGAGGTTGCGCTGGGCTTCCGCCAGGCGGGTACGGGCCTCGGTACCAACGCCACCGCGGCGGGCAGTGATGTAATCCGAAGTGGCGCTGATCTGGGCCTGGGCCGACATGATGGTCTGCTGCAGGGAAGCCTGTGCCCTGCGTGCCTGTTCCTGCTGGTCCCGGATCCCGGCCAGGGCATTGTCGAGTGACTGGTGGGCCGATTCGACGCGCTCGAGGGTGGCAATAGGATCGATCTTGCCGCTCTGGATTTCGCCCTTGACGCGGGCGAGGGCCGCTTCGACGCCGGCCACGGGACCCTCAAGTTCCGGGTGGGCGCCGGACTGGATCATGGCCCGCGCCTGGGCAAGGTCCTGGGATGTGTCCACAACAGCGGATTCGAGTCCCTGGCGGGCCGAGTCAAGGTTGCCGGCCACCTTGGAAATTGCGTCCAGCAGCACGTTGGTCTGGTGCAGGCTCTCCTCCGCTGCCCGGACGGCGACGGCTGCGAGGCTTCCCTCACCTGAATCGAGCTTTTCGCGCGCCGTGGCGCTGGCGTTCTGCACGAAGGCGAGCCGCTCTTTGGCCTGGGTGATGTTGTCCGAGATCTGGGCGAGGGCAGTCTCCGCGTACTTGCCGCGCAGTTCCGCCAAAGTCTGGTCAGCCCGGGCGATCTTCGCGTCGGCCTCAGCGGCGCCGGCGTCCACGGCCGCGAGGGCACGCGGCGCGTTCTTCTCGAGTTCGCGCAGCGAGTCGAAGTCCGCCTTCTGCTCCTGCAGCGATGCCAGGGCGGCCTCCGACCTCCGGATGATTTCGCCGAGCCAGCTGCGCTGCTGTTCTTCGGTATCGGGGATGTGGTCGTCCAGCTGCTGCTGCAGCTTGAACGACTCGGACATGTGGGCCTTCGCCTCCTGGAGCGCCTTGGTGAAGTTGCCTACGGCCGCTTCCCCGTATTGCGCCTCGGCGAAGCCAAGTTCCTGCTCGCTGGATTTGATCGCGTCGTCTGCCTCGATCAGCAGGGAGCCGCTCTTCCGGCGGAGGTCCTCGATGCTCATCCCGGCCAGGGGATCGAGTTCGGCGCCCTGCGGCCCATAGCTTGCGCTGGACGCCTGGCCGGCCTTCTTGCGCCTGTTGCGCAGGTAAAGATACGTTCCCGCGCCGCCAGCTGCCACGACGCCGGCACCAACAAGAATGGCCGTGCCCGCACCGGCTCCGGAGGGGACCGTTCCGCTTCCGCCGCCCGCGGCATCGCCAATGGCGGCAGCAGTGTCAATGGCGGCCTGGGCAAAGTCCCGCTTGCCGCCGCCGAGGTTGGCCGCGATTGCATTCTGGGTGATGTTGCCGGTCTTCGACGCGATGGCGCTCGCCGAGTTCGGAGCAAAGTAATACTTTCCCTCGGTGGAGATAGCGAGCAAGACGTCAGCCCTTCCCATGCCTTTCTGGCTGGCCACGGCCTGTCCCCACGACTTGGGATCAGCAGGGTTGCTGAAGGATTTCACGGTGACCACGTACAGGTTGTACTTGTGGTCCTTGAGGAGTTTCTGGATCGAGTCCTCAACTTCGCCCTTGCGGCCGCCGAGGACATTCGCGTCGTCGACGATGTTGCTGCCGGAGGGGATGGTTACCGGATCCTCGGCCCAGGCTGCGGTGGCGGGAAGCGCCAGCATTCCAGCCAGGCCGATCACGGCGAATACACGTTTCAACATTGACCGCATGGCAACCCTTCAGCACGCCGCGGCTGGTTCGGGATGAACAGCCGTCACAGAATGCAGCAGCGCCCCCACGCCGGGTGTAAAGCCGCAGGTCGCTGTGGCAATTCTTCTTGATTCTATGGTGCACCAGCAGGACCGTCCACGGCGGGGAATATGCCACCAGCGAAAAGCGCTGCAAACCGTAGTGACCGACCAAAACTCTGGCAGCGAAAACCACTGGCCGAGGGCATTCAGGAACCTCCCAGCAAACGTCCGAACTAGTTTCAGTCCGATCGTCCATAGTTAATACAGACGCGGATGAAAGGAAGTCCAATGACTGAGCACCCAAACCCGGGCGCAGCACCTGAGAACCGAGATCCTTCAGGGCGCCCTGTTGATCCGACCCCTCGGCCTGAGCCCGCCGAGGGTCTCCAGCCCCCTGCACAGCAGGACGGCGAATACCGCGCCGCCGGCGGTTCCGAAAACCCCACAGTGCGCCTTGAATCCGACCGCAACCCCACCCGGCCGCTTTACCGGCCCGCACAGGACGCAGGTCAGCCATACGCCGGCCAGCCAGGAGAAGGACAGCCCGGGGCAGCCCAGGCAGATGAAGGCCAGCCGTATGGCGGCCCCGCGGGGAACCGCGAACACCCGCAGCAGCAGCGCTCCGGTGGTCCCCATCCCGTTTACCCCCAGCATGCGCCCTTCTACGGGCAGCAGTCGGCGCCCGCGACGCAGCCGATCGGTCTCCAGCACTCCCAGCACAATAATCACTCCGCCTTCCAGGACAGCCGTGCCAGCCAGCCCAAACGCAAGGCGACATTTGGCGTCGGGACTCTCGTGGCCAGCATCCTGGCTGCAGGGCTCGTTGGTGGCGGGGTTGCCACTGTAGGCGCCGGCAACCTGTTCGACCCCGGCTCTGCACCGGCTGTGAGTTCGGGCAGCCAGCCTGGCACAGTGATCGTCAACAACCAGGACTCGGTGAACGAGATCACGGCAGCAGCGGTCAAGGCATCCCCGAGTGTTGTGACCATCAAGGCCACCAGTGGCAGTGAGGGCGGCACGGGTTCGGGGGTGATCCTCGACGACCAGGGCCACATCCTCACCAACACCCACGTGGTGACGCTGGACGGGACGGCCGCGCGCGCAGACATCGAAATCCGCACGAACGACGGGCGCGTGCTCACCGCCAAGGTTGTTGGCACCGACCCGCTCTCCGACCTTGCGGTCATCAAGGTGGACAATCCGTCCGGGCTCACGCCGGCAGTGCTTGGTGATTCCAGCAAGCTGAACGTCGGGGACACGGCCGTTGCCATCGGTTCGCCGCTGGGCCTGACCGGCACGGTGACGGACGGCATCGTCTCGACGCTCAACAGGACCATCAGCGTGGCGTCCTCGGCGGCGCCCAAGGAAGGAACTGACAATTCCCAGGGCGGTGACCAGGGATTTGAGTTCGCTCCTCCCGGCCAGGGGCAGGGCCAGAGCTCGGCCAACAAGGGATCGATCTCCATCAACGTCATCCAGACAGATGCGGCCATCAACCCCGGCAACTCCGGTGGCGCCCTGGTGAACAGCAAGGGTGAAGTGATCGGCGTCAACGTCGCGATCGCCTCCGCCGGTGGCAGTTCCGCGGCAAGCGGAACAGGCAACATCGGCGTCGGCTTCAGCATCCCGATCAACCATGCCAAGCGGGTGGCGAAGGAAATCATCGACAACGGCAAGGCCACGCACGGCCAGCTTGGCGTGAGTGTCCAGGAGAAATCGGCATCCGCCTCCGGGTTCTCAACTGGCGCCGATGTGGCCTCGGTGGAGCCGGGCTCGGCGGCTGCAAAGGCAGGGATCAAGGTGGGCGACGTGGTGACGCGCTTCAATGACCTGGCCATCAGTGACCCGAACCAGCTGACCGCTGCCGTCCGCGAACAGCCATCCGGCTCCTCGGTGAAGATCACGGTCCTGCGCAACGGCCGCGAGCAGCAGCTGGACGTCACGCTCGGCGCAGCCGCAGAGCAGTAGCGCAGCCGCAGAGCAGTAGCGCAGCAAAAGTGAACAGCAACGGCGGCGGGCGCACCTGAGGGTGCGGCCCGCCGCCGCCGTCGCTGTCCCTGGCGTTCACCGGGCCGTTTGACACAGGCGTTAACGGGGCGTCATATGACGGGCCCAATATGGTTAGCTAGGAGCTACCCGTATCCCGGGCGTTCCACGGCCATGACCTCACCCGGCTGGCTATCCACAAGCACGGAAGGCTGCTGTAAATACAGTGGAAGAGACATTGAAGATCGTCGTCCTGGTCAAGCATGTGCCGGACGCCCAGTTCGACCGGCACCTCAGCGGCGAGGGCCACACCACGGACCGCGACGAGAGCATCCTGTCGGAACTGGATGAGTACGCGTTGGAGGCCGCGCTGCAGCTGGCCGAAGCGCGCGGAGGCGCCAAGGCCGGCAACAAGGTGATCGCTTTGAGCATGGGACCTGCCGGTGCCGTGAACGCCATCAAGAAGTCCCTGCAGATCGGTGCCACCGAGGGCGTGCACCTCACCGACGCCGCGCTCGCAGGTTCGGACGCAGCGGCAACCTCCCTGGCGCTTGCGGCTGCCGTCCGCCACCTCGGCGCGGACAGCCCCGTGGACCTCGTGCTGACCGGCATGGCCTCCACCGACGGTGAGACCTCCCTGGTGCCCGCGCAGCTGGCGGAGCGCCTGGGTCTTCCGCAGGTTACCTTCGCCTCCTCCCTGGAGGTGGACGGCGGACGTGTCTCGGCACGCCGGGATGCGGACACCCACTCGGAAACGGTTGAGGCGTCCCTGCCCGCAGTGGTATCCGTGACGGACCAGATCAACGAACCGCGCTACCCCAACTTCAAGGGCATCATCGCAGCCAAGCGCAAGAGCATCACCACGCTGTCCCTGGCTGACATCGGAGTCGATTCCTCCCAGGTGGGCCACACCGGATCGTGGACGCGCGTGACGGCCGCCGAGGAGCGCCCGCCGCGCACTGCCGGCACCATCATCACGGACGAAGGCGATGCCGGCATCAAGCTGGTTGACTTCCTGGCCGCCCAGAAGCTGCTCTAAGAGGACTCCACAACATGGCAAACGTACTGGTATTCATTGACAACCCCGGGCAGGCTCTCAAGAAGAGCAGCCTGGAACTCCTCACCATCGCCCGCTCGCTCGGGGAAACCGCCGTGGCGGTCAACGGTGAACTGTCCGACGACGCCGCCGGCACCCTGGGTGCCTACGGCGCGGCCACCGTCTTCCGGCCGTCCGCAGCGGACCTTGACGACTACCTCGTAGCGCCGAAGGCCGCCTTCCTCGCTGCCGTGGCGGACAAGTCCGGTGCCACCACCGTCCTGCTCGAGAACTCGCCTGAGGGCAAGGAAATCGCGGCACGGCTCGGCATCCGGCTGAGCGCCGGCGTCATCACCGACGTCGTAGCGGTCGACGCTGACGGCACCGCCCACAAGTCCGTGCTCGCCGGCTCCTACACCACGACGGCGAAGGCCACTACCGCGGTGACCGTGCTGTCCGTGAAGGCCAACACCGTCGAGCCCGAACCCGCTGCGGCCCCCGGCACACCCGAAACGGTGACCATTGAGGTTCCCGCCGATGCAACCGCCGCGGCCGCCCGCATCACCTCCCGGGAACAGAAGGTCGCCAGCGGCCGCCCCGACCTCACCGATGCGCGCATCGTGGTGGCAGGCGGACGCGGCCTCGACGGCGACTTCGGCCCCGTGGAGGAGCTGGCGGATGCGCTGGGTGCGGCCGTGGGCGCATCCCGCGCGGCAACGGACGCCGGCTGGATCAGCCACGACGCCCAGGTTGGCCAGACCGGCAAGACCGTCTCGCCGCAGCTCTACATTTCCGCCGGTATCTCCGGTGCCATCCAGCAGAAGGCGGGCATGCAGACCGCCAAGGTGATCGTCGCCGTGAACAAGGACGCCGAATCGCCCGTGTTCGAGATCGCGGACTTCGGCATCGTCGGCGATCTCTTCCAGGTGCTGCCGCAGGCAACCGAAGAAATCAAGAAGCGCAAGGGCTGAATCCTTGACCCCAAACGCTGCACCAGCGCAGAGCCCGTTCAATCCGGAACAGCACCGGATTGAGCGGGTGCTCTGTTTCTCAGCCCATCCCGACGACATCGATTTCGGTGCCGCAGGCACCATCGCCGCGTGGACAGCGGCCGGCGTCGAGGTCAGCTACTGCATCATGACCGACGGCGACGCCGGCGGCTTCGACCCTGCGCAACGCGCAGAAATCATCGCCCTCAGGGCGGCCGAGCAGGAACGCGCCGCGGCCCTCGTCGGCGTCACGGATATCCACTACCTGCACCAGCGGGACGGCTACCTTGAACCGAACCACGAGGTGATGCGCGGGGTGGTGAAGCTGATCCGCGAAGTCCGGCCCGACGTCGTGCTTTCCATGCACCCGGAGCGCAACTGGAAGCGTATCCAGAAGAGCCATCCGGACCACCTGGCCGTGGGGGAGGCGGTGACCCGGGCCGTCTACCCTGCAGTGGAAAACCCGTTCGCGTACCCGGACCTCGCCGAGGCCGGCCTCGAGGCCTTCAGGCTTCCGTGGCTGTGGCTCTACGCCGGTCCGGAGGAGCGCGAAAACCACTTTGTTGATGTTACGGAGCATGTGGAGAGCAAGCTCGAAGCGATCCATGTCCACGTCAGCCAGCATCCCGATGCCGAGGCCATGGAGGCCACCGTGCGGCGCGGTCTCCAGGCAAACGCCGAACGTGCAGGGCTGCCCGCCGGCCGCAGCGCTGAGGCCTTCCACGTGGTCAGGGTCAACGGCCCGGGGACGATCGCAGGCTTCTAGGCTGTGCTGCCAGCCTTCCGCTGAACCGGGCCGCACATAGCCCGGTTCAGCGGCAAAAACGTCAGCCGCAAAGCGTCATGCGTTCAGCGGCGCGGCGGCCACGGTGGGGAGGGTCGGGGTAGCCGATCCGCCGGCAGGCTCAACCGTGATTCCGAGTGCGGCTGCCGAGCCGATGCCCTTGACCAGGGCCGGCTTCGACAACGCCTCCGCATCCATCAGTCCCTGGGAAACGGGAGTGGAGCCATCCTTCGGGATCAGCCACATCTGGTACACCTTGCCGGCGGGCGGCGGCGGCACGTCCTTCATCCGCACCACCAGCGCATCATGCGACGGCGAGATCGAAACCGTGGCCGTGCCTCCGCCGCTGACGTCGACAGTCGCCTGCCGCGCGTCCTGCGCCTCGATGACCTGGCTGAAGGGATCGTTCTGGCTGGCCACGTAGGCCCCGATCCCCACACCGCCGAGCGCGATCACGGCAGCAGCCGCAACACCGATCAGCCAGTTGCGGAGGCCGGCCGGCCGGCGCCGTTCTTCACGGCGCTGGCGTGCAGCGGAAAGTTCGTCAGCGGCGGGGACGGGCTCCGCTGACGCATCCGCGCCAGTGATTGCCCGGGCCTGCTCTGCCGCCGGTGCAGCAGCGGGAAGCTGGGCGACGATCCGGGCGAACAGTTCCGCAGGCGGCTCCTCCTCGGCCGTAAAGGACATTGCCAGCGTCTCCCTGGCCTGGCGTACGCGTTCATTGAAGGACGCGCGTTCAGCTTCGGGGGCGCTGCTGACGTAGGCGTCGATGGCTTCCCGCTCTGCGTCGCTGATGGCGTCCAGAGCGTAGATCTCGGCGAGCTCCACCGCACGGCCAGCCGCAAGGTCGGTCGAAATATCGGCTGCAAAAGCCCTGGGCAGCTGGCGCCCGCGGGAATCATTCGTATCGGTCATTGTCAGCTCACCCCCAGGCAGGTCTTGAGTCGGATAAGCCCGTCGCGGATGCGGGACTTGATGGTCGGAATGGCCGCGTTCAGCTTTTCTGCCACTTCGCGGTAGGTGAGGCCGCCGTAGTAGGCGAGCCTCACGGATTCCTGCTGCGTCTCGGTCAGGGTCTCCAGGCAGCGCACCACGGCTTCGGCCTCGAGCCGGCTGTCCACCTCGTCCGACACCGAATCGTGGTCGATGTCCTGGCTGTTGGCGCCGTACCTGGCCTCACGCTCGCTCGCGGACTGCGAGGACCGGACCTTGTCCACGGCCCGGCGGTGCGAGATGGTCATGAGCCAGGCCAGGGGGCTTCCGCTGGCTGGATCGAACCGGGCTGCATTTTGCCAGACCTGCAGGAAGACCTCCTGGACGGTGTCCTCGCTGAGCTCCGGGTCGATCAGCACCCGCCGCGCCATGCCGAATACCCGCCGTGACGTCAGGCGGTAGAACTCGGCGAAGGACGCCTGATCGCCTTGGGCAATCCGCTCCAGCAGCTGTGCCAGCTGCTGGTTAAGGTCGACGGCGGTGCCGGGCGGCGCGGTGGCGTCAAAGTTCGGCGCGTTGGGAGTATCCATCACTCTCAAGCATAGGTCGCCCGCTGGCGGGTGCTGCACACCGTTTCCGGCCACGGCAGCATCGTGCCGGGCAAAACGGAACGCCGCGTTGCCTGGCCGTTGTGTTCTCACCTGCCGCTCCTTACCCCCTGTGGATGTGCACGCCCTTTGATGTGCTCACGAGGGATTCGGCGCCGCACCGGCCTTGGATGGGTGGCAGCGCAGGCGGGCTGCGCTCAAAGCTGGGCGCCGGTGAAACCCTGCTGGCGCCAGGCCTCGTAGACGGCGATGGATGCCGCGTTCGCCAGGTTCAGGGACCGCAGCGACGGCAGCATGGGCAGGCGGACCCGGGAGGTGACGTGGGGATCGCGCTTCAGGGTGTCCGGCAGGCCCACCGACTCCGGGCCGAACATCAGGACATCCCCGGGCCGGTAGGCGATGTCTGTGTAGGACACCTCGCCGTCGGAGGTAAAGGCGAAGACGCGCTCCGGCTGCAACGCCTCCCAGGCGGCCTCGATGTTGGGGTGGACGGTGACCACAGCCAGGTCGTGGTAGTCCAGGCCGGCGCGGCGGAGCTTGGCATCGGAGAAATCGAAGCCCAATGGCTCCACGAGGTGGAGTTCGGCGCCGGTGATGGCGGCGAGACGGATGGCGTTGCCCGTATTGCCGGGAATTTCAGGCGTGTGGAAGAGGATGCGGAACACGGTTCCATCCTAGCGTCGGCACAACCGGCGCTCTTCGGCCAAGCCTCAGTGCATGCCCCTGAGCAGCCTCCCGAGCACCGGGACGTTCACGGTGTTCGGCGCCGGACCGGAGGACAGGAAATCCTTGAGCCCGCGGGCCAGGCCGGCGGCATTGACCACCTGGACCATGTCCGGGCCGCCCCGGGAGCGGCGGTGGCGGTCGATGACGGGCTCGTGGAGGTTGCCGTCCGGGCTGTGGACCACCGTCCACCCGGTCACGTTGAGCTCGGGAAAAATGTCCTGCATCCGGCGGACCACCTGGGCCAGCTGCGGCGGGGCGATTGACCTGCCGCCATGGTTCAGCGTGTTTCCGTCCCACGCGTAGGCCCCTTTGGGCAGCAGCATGGAGCCGATCAGCGCCAGCCGGTAGCCCGAGAGCAGGGCGTGGTCAATGTGGCTGTTGTCCGCCGGGGACTGCAGCCCGTTGATCAGACGGGCCGCAGGGATCGCCGGCAGGACCTGCCTGCTGATCAGCTGGACCGTGCGCAGCTCCCGCTGGATCCTGGCTTCAGCGCCGAAGATGCCCCGCTTCCGGGGCATGCCGTGGATCTGCTGGCCGGCCAGCTCCGGCGGGAGGAGCGGTACGGCCCCGGGCGTGTCGAATGGCGGCACGTAGACGGGAGCATCGCCGGCGGTGTTCCGGGGCGTTCCCGGCTTATGGATCGTCGCGGAGGCGTGGCTGCCGGCAGCGGGGGCGTCGAAGTGCGCCTCGTCACCGTCTGCGCGGCCCCTGCGCGGGCCGGCCGCGTAGGAACGGTCATAGGCGGCCCGACGCTGGGGATCGATGAGCGTTTCGTACGCAAGGGTGACCTGGCGGAACGTCGCGGCGTCGCCTCCGTGATCGGGATGCGAAACGCGGGCAGCCTTGCGGTAGGCCACCTTGATCTCCCTCTCCGTCGCGGTCACCGCCACCCGGAGCACTTCGTAGTGGGAACTGCTGCCCTTGGTCAAGCATGGTCCTTAGGTCGTTGTTGCCGGCGTGCATGCGCGGGCCGGTGTGCCAAGCATATAAGCCGGTCTTGACGGTCTTCTGGAACAACGACCGCAGCAGGGGTGGCGGTTCCCGCGGGTAGAAACGCGGGACGTCTAGACTCTTCGGAATGGGAGTTCGGACAGTTTGCAGTGGGGCCCGCCTTGCCTGCGTGGTGGTGGCAGCCGCTGCCCTTCTGGGCGGTTGCAGCGTGGGTGTTCCTGATCCGGCCGCGCCAAGCGTTGCGCCTCTCACCAGCGGGCCGGGCACGCCGACCACCACACCCGGACACGACTCCGCTGCGGTGGCCGCCCGCGACATGCCCTTTTCAGCGGGGGCGACCCTCGCGCACGGTGTTCCCGTCGGGCTGTCCGAGGATCTGGCCGAAGCGCCGCAGTGGAAACAGGTGGTCAGCAACGCCGGCGGCGCAAGCCGCTACCAAAAATCCGACGGCTGCCAGGTTGCGGCCGAGGTCCGCCAGAACCAGTGGCCCCTGGTGGCGGCTGACGATAGGGCATCGACGGCCGCGCTATTCGCCTATCTGGACCCCACCATCCTGCCCGCCTACCTGAAGCCGGCGTCGCTGCGCTGGGGCGGTGAAGGTGGCAAGCCCGGGCCGGCGGTGGACGTGCTGGTCCTGGAACGTGGGGCGAAAACAACAGGCCGGACAGCCGGCAGGGCCAGCGCGGTGCTGGCCCGGGTTTTTGGTGCGGCCGGCTCGTCCGTCTATGTGTCGGCGTCGTGCCCGACGGCGGCGGCGCTCGCCGCCGCACGGGCGGACATTGCTCAGTGGCTGACGGTGGTTCCGCCGGACTGATGGGGCGCTGCAGGTGTAGCCAACCGGTTGAGGGCCAGCGCACCCACGAACAGGCCGAAGTCGCGCAGCGCGACGTCGTAGAAAGCTCCGAGGATGATCAGGTTCACGATGATCCCCAGGAGCCAGGCAGCCACCACCAGCGAACCGATCCGCGGCCGGAGGGCCACCAGGATTCCGGCAACTATCTCGATGACGCCGACTGCGTACATCACCGTCTGCGCGGGCAGATGCAAGGTAGCCGGAACCATCGGGGCGAGGTAGCCGGTCCAATCGGTCAAGAGGTTGGTGAACTTGTCCAGGCCGAACAGGATGGGTGCCACGGTAAAGACGGTGCGCAGGAGCAGGAACGCCTGGCGGGCGGGATCCGCCGCGAGCGTGTGCATGCTCGCGGACTCCTTGAGTGCAGTGGGTTTCATGACGCTCTCCTTTCTAAAAGTAGATAGCTCGATTTTAGAACCGGCCAGCTTTCTTTAGCAACAGATCTTGATTTTAGAGTTACGCTGGACCTATGAGCCGACCAGCTGAGAACCGCGAATCAAAGCCCGCTCTGTCTTGGGCCGGGCGCCTGGCCGCCCTGGCCTCGCTGGGTGACGCCGGCAGGAGGCGCCTTTTTGAGTACGTTGCCGGGCAGCCGTCGGCTGTGAGTCGGGACGACGCTGCGGCTGCGCTGGACATGCCCCGGTCCACAGCGTCCTTCCACCTGGACAGGCTGGTCCGCGACGGGCTGCTCGCTGTCGAGTTCCGCAAGCTGGGCGCGAAGGCCGGCCCTGGGTCGGGGCGGCCGGCGAAGCTGTACCGCCCCGCGCTGGAAGAGGTGGGGGCGTCGGTTCCGGACCGGAGCTACGACCTGGCCGGAGAGTTGCTGGCCACGGCAATCGAATCCTCCATGTCCGGCGGGGGAGGGGTGCGCGAGGCATTGACTGGCGCCTCCTACTCACGGGGCCGTTCCCTGGGCGGGGACGGGGTGTCCTTGGATGATCTGCTCGGCGGCGTTGGCTATATGCCGGAACGGGACGCCGAGGGCGGAATCATCCTGATGAACTGTCCTTTCCACCGGCTCGCCGCCGGGCACGCGGACGTCGTATGCGCCATGAACGGGGCGTTCCTGAGTGGTGCCGCCGCTGCCTGCGGAGTGCCGGAGGAGAAGGTGGAGGAGGACCGGGCGGCCGGGCGCTGCTGCGCCAGGATCAGGCCATGACCGGGGTTGAAACGCGGTGGTGTCCGGAATCGCTAGGCCCCCGATATTCTGCGGCGTCTAGACTTTAAGCGTGCCTGTTTACCTGGACCATGCCGCCACCACACCCATCGCCGCCGAAGCCCTGGCTGCCCTGACGCGCGAGCTGTCCCGGACCGGGAACCCCTCGTCACTCCACGGCTCAGGCCGCCGGGCGAGGCGCTCGGTGGAGGACGCGCGGGAAACCCTCGCCGCCGCGGCAGGCGCCCATCCCTCGGAGGTGATCTTTACCTCTGGCGGCACCGAAGCGGACAACCTGGCCGTCAAGGGCCTCTACTGGTCCCGGCTGGCTGAAAACCCGCGCCGGCGGCGGATCCTGTGTTCCGCCGTCGAACACCATGCCGTGCTGGACACCGTTGAGTGGCTGGAGCGCCACGAAGGGGCGGAAGTAGCGTGGCTGCCCGTCCACGAGGACGGCGTCCTGGACCTCGAAGCGCTGCAGGCGGAACTGCAGCGTGAGCCCGAGTCCATTGCCCTGGTGACGGTCATGTGGGCCAACAACGAGGTGGGGAGCATCCAGCCCATCCACCGGGTAGTTGAGCTTGTGCATGCCGCCGGTGTACCGGTGCATTCAGACGCAGTGCAGGCGTTCGGCTCGGTCCCCGTGGATTTCCGGGCCTCCGGGCTGGATGCCATGTCCATCTCAGGCCACAAGATCGGCGGGCCGGTGGGCGTCGGCGCGCTCATTCTCGGGCGTGCAGTGAAGCTGACGCCGGTGCAGCATGGCGGCGGCCAGGAGCGCGACGTCCGCTCGGGCACGCTCGACACCGCGTCCATAGCGGCGTTCGCCGCCGCTGCTGACTCGGCCGCGAAGAACCTCGAGGCCGAGGCCGCGCGCATTTCCGGGCTGCGTGACCGGCTCATCGCGGGGGTCCGTGACACCGTTCCGGCCGCGGTTTTGCGCGGTCCGGAGGGTGAAGGGCGGCTGCCCGGCAATGCCCATTTCACGTTCCCCGGCTGCGAGGGAGACTCCCTGTTGTTCCTCCTTGACCTCGCAGGCGTCGAATCGTCCACCGGTTCCGCCTGCACGGCGGGCGTCCCACGTCCGTCGCACGTCCTCCTTGCCATGGGCTTGGACGAGGAGACCGCGCGTGGCGCACAGCGCTTCACCCTGGGGCATCCGTCGACGGAAGCGGACGTGGACGCGCTCCTCACAGCCCTGCCCGGCGCCTATGCCCGGGCACGTCAGGCCGGCATGGCCGGACACGAATCCTCCATTCAGACGGCTGCCACTGTTGCCCGTCAGGGTTCCGGCATCAGCTGATCGAGCGGAACCGATGCGTCGGCCAGCCGCCCGGCAGGCACCTGGGCCCGGGCGGAGATGAGCGCCTTGATGACCTTCTGGGCACCCGGTTTGGCGGACCTCGGCCAGTTGACGCTCATGCCGGCCACCACGCACCCGTCCTGCTGCCAGAACGCCACGAACTCCTTGCTGTCGAGGGAGCCGCGGATGACCGGGGCCGCCTTTGCTGCGAGGGACGGGAAGCCGGAGTACTCCATGCTGACGTCGAACTGGTCGGTGTAGAAATAGGGAACCATGTCCAGGGCGACGTCCTGGCCCAGCATGGCCTTGGCCGCCACCTTGCCGCCGTTGAGGGCATTGGACCAGTGTTCGCTGCGGTGGTGTTCGCCGGTGAACGGATGCAGCGCATTGGCAGCGTCGCCGGCGGCATAAATATCCGGAGCGCTGGTGCGCAGCGAAGCGTCAGTGACGATGCCGTTGCGGATCTCCAGTCCGGCAGCGGCGGCAAGTGCAGTTTCCGGGGCCACGCCCACAGCGATAACCACGATGTCCGCGGGCAGATGCTCGCCGGCGTCGGTCACCACGCCCGTCACCTTTCCGTCCTGTCCGGTGATCTCCCTGGCGGAGGCGGGAAGCCGGAAGCGGACTCCGTTGTCCTCGTGCAGGGTGCGGAAGAAGCTGCCAAGGTCCGGTCCGATCGCCGCTGCAAGCGGGATGTCCTCCAGCCCGAGCAGCGTGACCTCGTTGCCGTAGGTACTTGCCGCCGCGGCCAGCTCCATCCCGATCCAGCCGGAGCCGATGAGCACCACGTTCCGGCCGCCGGATACCAGCTGTTCCCGGAGACGGCGGCTGTCATCGAGCGTGCGGAAGGTGCTGACCCAGTCCAGCTCCGCGCCACTCAATGGCAGCGTCCTCGGCGTTGCGCCGGGCGCCAGCAGCAGTGCCCCGTACCCCTGGACTGTCCCGTCTGCGAAGCGGACAGTGTGTGCCCCGGGATCGATCGATGCGACCGGAGTGTCCAGCCGGAGGCTGACGTTGTTGTCGGCGTACCAGCTCGCCGACACGATCTCGACGGCGTCCTCCCCGGCTTTGCCGAGCAGGTATTCCTTGGACAGCGGCGGCCGGAGATAGGGAGGGTGCGGCTCGGCGCCCGCGATGGTGATGTTCCCCGCGTACCCTTCCGCCCGCAGGGTGCGGGCCGCCGTCGCTCCGGCCAGCCCGGCGCCGGCGATGACGATGCTTTCAGGGGTCATGGCGCTACTCGATTCCGCCGGCAGGCCACCGGCCGCGTTCTAAAAACGATACTCCTGACTTTAGAAGGGTGGACGGGAACCGTCAAGGAGATTTAGGCCCTGATTCCGGCGGCAAGTACAATAGTTTGGCAACCGGTGTCAACAGAAAGCCAAAATGCGAGTTCTAGCAGCCATGAGCGGCGGAGTTGACTCCGCCGTCGCAGCCGCCCGCGCCGTCGAGGCCGGGCACGACGTCGTCGGCGTTCACCTCGCGCTGTCGAGGATGCCGGGCACCCTGCGCACCGGCAGCAGGGGCTGCTGCACCATTGAAGATTCGCGCGATGCCTGGCGGGCCTGCGACGTCCTAGGGATTCCGTACTACGTATGGGATTTCTCCGAGCGGTTCAAGGAGGATGTGGTCCAGGACTTCATCGACGAGTACGCCGCCGGCCGCACCCCCAACCCCTGCATGCGCTGCAACGAGCGCATCAAGTTTGCCGCCCTGCTCGAAAAGGCGATCGCCCTCGGGTTCGATGCCGTGTGCACGGGCCACTACGCCAAGGTCATCGAGGACGCCGATGGAAACCGCGAACTGCACCGCGCCGCGGACTGGGCCAAGGACCAGAGCTACGTCCTGGGCGTGCTCACCCACGAGCAGCTGAAGCATTCCATGTTCCCGCTTGCTGACACCCCGTCCAAGGCCGAAGTGCGCGCGGAAGCGGAGCGGCGGGGGCTGTCAGTGGCCAACAAGCCGGACAGCCACGACATCTGCTTCATCCCGGACGGTGACACCGCCGGATGGCTCGCGGAAAAGATCGACATGACCACGGGCGACATCGTGGATGAGACCGGCGCCAAGGTGGGTGAACACGGCGGAGCGAACGCGTTCACCGTCGGGCAGCGGCGGGGGCTGAAGCTTGGCCGGCCCGCGGCGGACGGCAAGCCGCGGTTCGTGCTGGAGATCCGGCCGAAGGAGAACAAGGTGGTGGTGGGGCCCGAGGCCCTGCTGGCCATCGATGAGATCCGCGGCATCAAGGTTTCGTGGGCCGGCCTGCCCATCGCTGAGGTCAGCTCCGGCGCCGACTTTGACTGCCATGCGCAGGTCCGCGCGCACGGTGACCCCGTACCTGCCATTGCGCGCATGGAGCGTATCGCCGATGACGCCGGGATCGAGCGGGGCAGCCTCGTGGTCACCCTGACGGATCCCCTGCGCGGTGTTTCCCCAGGCCAGACCGTGGTGCTCTACCAGGGCAGCAGGGTCCTCGGCCAGGCCACTATCGACGCTGCGCGGTCCCTGCAGCGGGCACAACTTTAACCCTGCTCCGGCTTCCGGAGCGAGAGCGGCCGGCGGATTATTCCGCCGGCCGTTTTTTATTGCCATGTCCCGGTTTCCGACCGTTCGGTCAGCAGGCCGCGATTCCATCTGATAAATTTTGTGTCTCAACTCACACGATGCAATGTTTCACCGGGCAACCTTCTGGTTGAATCAGAGGCATCAGCGGGCTGTCCGCACACGAGTCAGATCGGGCACCCCGCGCGTACTCATCGAACAGAAAGTTCACAGATGGCAAAGAATCAGAGGGCCTTGCGGAGCGCTATCGCGCTGGCAGGCGTTTCCGCTTTCGCACTCACGGCCTGCACGGGCCCTTCCGGTGGCGGCGGCACATCCACCGGCGGCGCCGGCGGAGGCACGATCACCTACGGGACCACGGACAAGGTCGTCACCCTGGACCCGGCCGGCTCCTACGACGCCGGCTCGTTCATGGTGATGAACCAGGTCTATCCGTTCCTCATGAACTCCAAGCCAGGCAGTGCCGACGCTGTTCCGGACATCGCCGAATTGGCGTCGTTCACCACCCCCACTGAGTACACCGTCAAGCTCAAGCCAGGACTCAAGTTCGCCAACGGCCACGCGCTGACCTCCTCCGACGTCAAGTTCTCCATCGACCGCGTAGTCAAGATCGCCGACCCCAACGGCCCGGCCGCACTGTTGTCGAACCTGAAGTCCGTGGAGGCCAAGGACGACTCAACCGTCGTCTTCACCCTCAAGGCAGGCAACGACCAGGTCTTCCCCGGCGTTCTGGCCGCCAACTCCGGACCGATCGTGGACGAAGAAGTCTTCCCGGCGGACAAGGTCCTGAGCGATGACGAGATCGTCAAGGGTAAGCCGTTTGCCGGGCCGTACACCATCGAGAGCTACAAGAAGAACGAGCTCGTCAGCCTCAAAGCCAACCCGGACTACCAGGGGCTCCTGGGCAAGCCCGCCAACGACGGCGCCAACATCAAGTACTACGCCGACTCGAACAACCTGAAGCTGGACGTCCAGCAGGGCAACATCGACGTCGCCGGCCGCAGCCTGACCGCCACCGACGCCGCCGACCTTGAAAAGGACTCGAAGGTCAAGGTGCACAAGGGCCCCGGTGGCGAACTTCGCTACATTGTCTTCAACTTTGACACCATGCCATTCGGTGCCAAGACGGCCGACGCCGACGCCAAGAAGGCGCTCGCCGTACGCCAGGCGATGGCCAACATCGTGGACCGCGACGCCATCGCCGCCCAGGTCTACAAGGGCACCTACCTGCCCGCTTACTCCGTTGTTCCGGACGGTTTCAACGGCGCCATCCAGCCGCTCAAGGAAATGTACGGCGACGGCAACGGCAAGCCCAGCCTGGACAAGGCAAAGAAGGCCTTTGCCGACGCCGGCATCACCGGCAGCGTCAACATCAAGCTGCAGTACAACCCCGACCACTACGGCAAGTCGTCAGGTGACGAGTACGCCATGATCAAGGAACAGCTGGAAAAGTCGGGCCTGTTCAAGGTAGACCTCCAGTCCACCGAATGGGTCACCTATTCCAAGGCCCGGACGGCCGATGCCTACCCCGTCTACCAGCTCGGCTGGTTCCCGGACTATTCCGACGCCGACAACTACCTCACGCCGTTCTTCGTTCCCGGCAACTTCCTGAAGAACCACTATGAGAACCCCGCTGTCACCGACCTCGTAACCAAGCAGCTCACCACTGTGGACAAGGGCGAACGCGACAAGGTGCTGGGTGAGGCCCAGACCGCCGTCGCCAAGGACCTCTCCACCCTGCCGCTGCTGCAGGGCGCGCAGCTCATGGTGGCGGGGGCAGAGATCAAGGGCGTGGAGCAAACGCTCGACGCTTCCTTCAAAACCCGCCTCGGAGTGATCTCGAAGTAGGACTCCACCCCATCAGGTCCTGACCAGCCAAGGAGGCGGGACGCCTTCCGGGCGTCCCGCCTTCCTGCTGGCCAGTGAACAGCCGATTCCAGGCCGCAACGGACCCGGAAACACAGAATCAGGCAGTAATGACAACTCTCATCGAGGCGCCGCCAAGCGACGCCGACGGCCTTTTGCCGACAAAGAAAAAGAAGTCCGGCGGGGGACTGGGCCAGTACCTTCTGATCAGGTTCCTCCTGATCTTTCCCACGATCTTCATTCTGGTCACCATGGTGTTCTTCCTCATGAGGATCACCGGCGATCCCATCACGGCGGCACTGGGCGGCCGGCTGCCCCCGGAGCAGCTGCAGGAACGGATCCATGCGGCCGGCTATGACCGCCCGCTTCCCGTGCAGTACTTCGAATACCTGGGCCAGCTTGTCACGGGCAACTTCGGAACCACGCTTTCCGACAACCGCAAAGTCACGGAGATGCTGACCACCTACGGCTCAGCCACCCTCGAACTGACCATCAATGCGCTGATCGTCGCACTGCTGGTGGGCATCCCGTTCGGGATGATCGCCGCGCACCGGCGCGACCACCTTCCCGACGCCGTGCTGCGTGTCTTCGCCATCCTCTGCTACGCCACTCCCGTGTTCTTTGCCGGCATGCTGCTGAAGCTGACCTTCGCGGTGTGGCTCGGCTGGCTCCCGGTTGCGGGACGGGCAAAAACCTCCAGCGAACTTGCCCTCACCGGCCTGCAGGCGCCAACAGGAATCTATTGGCTCGACGCGCTCAGAAGCGGCAACATGGCCGCTCTCGGCGACGTGATGGCGCATGCCGTCCTGCCTGCCGCGGCCCTGGGCCTGCTGACGGCAGGCATCTTCCTGCGGCTGGTGCGCACCAACGTCATCGGCACCCTGGGCCGGGACTACATCGAGGCCGGACGCTCACGGGGCGTCAGCGAATTCCGGCTGGTCACCAAGCACGCCTACAAGCCGGCACTGATCCCCATCATCACCGTGATGGGCTTGCAGATCGCCGTGATGCTGGGCGGTGCCGTGCTCACCGAGACCACCTTCGAGTGGAAGGGGCTGGGCTTCCAGCTGGCGAACTACCTGACGGCCCGCGACTTCGTGGCGGTCCAGGGCATCGTGGTGCTCCTCGCCGTCATCGTCGCCGTCACCAACTTCATCGTGGACATCGTGGCCGCGCTGATCGATCCCCGCGTGAGGTACTGACATGAGCACCACAACTCCACTGGAAGCCACGACAGACCGCAGGGCGCCGCTGTTCAAGCGGCTGCCCGTCATCTCCCACTTCAACAAGAGCGTCGGACTCCAGCGCGGGATGCTCGTAGTGGGCCTCGTCCTGACCGGCGTCTTCCTCCTGACCGCCATCCTTGCGCCGCTCCTTGCCCCCTACGGATTCGCGCAGCTGTCCGACGCTGACGGCAGTTTCCCCACGCAGCAGCCCCCCGGCGGAAAGCATCCGCTGGGCACCACCGTCGGTGGCTACGATGTCCTGTCCAGGGTCATCTGGGGCTCCCAGACCGCCATCCTCGTGATCGTGGTGGCCGTGGTCCTGTCCATTTTCGCCGGCGTCATCCTCGGCCTGGTGAGCGGCTACCTCGGCGGCTGGCTCGACCGCGTCCTCGTGGTGGTGGCAGATGCCATCTACGCGTTCCCGTCCCTGCTGGTGGCCATCGTCATGGCCATCGTCATCAGCGGGGGCGAGTCCAGCCTCTTCGGCGGCGTGCTCGCCGCGGCGATCTCCATCACCGTGGTGTTCATTCCGCAGTACTTCAGGGTCATCAGGGCGGAGACCATCAGGCTCAAGGCGGAACCCTTCGTCGAATCGGCGAAGGTGGTGGGCGCGTCAAGCATCCGCATCATGGGCAGGCACATCTACCGCAATGCCACCCGCACCCTTCCGCTGATTTTTACCCTGAATGCGTCTGAGGCAATCCTGACCCTGGCGGGCCTGGGCTTCCTGGGCTTCGGCATCGAACCCTCATCTGCCGCCGAATGGGGCTTCGACCTGAACAAGGCACTCGCGGACACCACGTCCGGCATCTGGTGGACCGGTGTGTTCCCGGGCCTTGCCATCGTCTGGACAGTCCTTGGCCTCACGCTGGTGGGGGAGAGCATCAACGACCTTAACGATCCCCGCCTCCGCGGCCGCAAGCGCGCCGGGAATAAGGGCGGACCGGACACCACCGCGGCGGCCCAGGCAGCCATTTCAGCAGATGTGAGAAGCTCATGACCATTAATCTCGGATCGGTTTCAGACCGGCACGCGGCCGGCACCGAACCCGTGCTGGACATTGACCACCTCAAGGTCACGTTCGCCACTGACGCCGGGGACGTGTACGCCGTCAAGGACGTGAGCCTTGAAGTGAAGGCGGGGGAGGTGCTGGCCATCGTCGGCGAGTCCGGCTCCGGCAAGACCGTGACGGCCAAGACCATCCTGGGCCTGCTGCCGGAAACAGCCATCAGCTCCGGCGCGGTGCTGATCAACGGCAACAACGTCATCAGCGTCAGCCCCGGCAAGCTCCGCCAGATCCGGGGGCGGGACGTGGCCATGGTCTTCCAGGAGCCGTCCACTGCACTGAACCCCGTGTTCACGGTCGGCTGGCAGATCGCCGAAGGGATCCTCGCCCACGCAACCCGGGACGGCGGCAAGCGCGTCACGGCGAAGGAAGCGAAGGCCAGGGCCGTCGAAGCCCTGCGCAAAGTGGGCATCCCGGACCCCGAAACGCGCGTCAACTACTACCCCCATCAGTTCTCCGGCGGCCAGAAACAGCGCGTGGTCATCGCCGCTGCGCTCGCACTGAACCCCGGCCTGATCGTGGCTGACGAACCCACCACCGCCCTGGACGTCACCGTACAGGCGGAGATCCTCGAGCTCCTGCGGGACCTGAGGGACAAGTACGGGACGTCCATCGTGCTGATCACGCACAACATGGGCGTGGTAGCCGACCTAGCGGACCGCGTGGTGGTGATGTACCGGGGTGACGTCGTCGAGGAGGCCTCTGCGAGATCCCTCTTCGCTGAGCCGCGGCAGGACTACACCCGGAAGCTGCTGGCCGCCGTGCCGCACCTTGGCCGGCATTCGGCGTCGGAAGGGATGACGGAACGGGCACACCAGGACGGCAAGGTCCTGGTGGAGGCGAAGGGCCTCACCATCGAATATCCCGGACGGCTGGGCAGCCCCGCGTTCAAGGCTGTGGACGGCGTCAGCTTCACGGTGTCCGAGGGCGAGGTGTTCGGACTCGTCGGCGAATCGGGATCGGGTAAGACGACCATCGGCCGGGCCATCGCTGGCCTCAACCGGACCACCGGCGGAAGCCTGAACGTGCTGGGCTACGAGATGCTGAACTTCAAGGAACGGAGCTTCAAGCCTCTCCGGAAGGAGATCGGGTTCGTCTTCCAGGACCCGGCGGCGTCCTTCAACCCGCAGCTGACCATCGGCGACTGCGTCGCCGAACCCCTGGTCATCCACACCAACCCGTCACCCGCACAGGCGCGCAAACGCGTCGGTGAGCTGCTGGAGTCAGTCCAGCTGCCGGCGTCGTACGCTGACCGTTTCCCGCATGAGCTCAGCGGCGGGCAGCGCCAGCGCGCCTCCCTGGCGCGGGCGCTGATCCTTAACCCGAAACTGCTCATCGCCGATGAGCCGACGTCGGCGCTGGACGTTTCGGTGCAGGCGAAAGTGCTGGAGCTCTTCCGGGAAATCCAGCAGGAGTTCGGGTTCGCAGCGCTGTTCATCAGCCACGACCTCGCGGTGGTGGACATGCTGTCGCACTGGGTCGGGGTGCTGTACAAGGGCAAACTCGTTGAGCAGGGGATTGGCCACCACGTCATGGGTGCTCCGCAGCATGACTACACGAAGCGTCTGATCGCGTCGCTGCCTGTCCCGGATCCCACCGAGCAGGCCAAACGCCGCGAGGACCACCGCGCACTGCTGGGCATCTAGATGCGTTTCGAGCCCGGACATTGCACGGCAGGCCCGTATCCCACCTTTCGCGAAATAATGGGGTACGGGCCTGCTGCCCTATTCAGAGACCACCTTGATGTTGAACATGCTGTTCCCCTGCTGCAGGAAAATCCGCAGCCACAGCGGCAGCCACATCTCCAGGCCCCGTGCCGCCTCGAGCGGGCCCAGGTCCCTGATGTGTTCGGGCCGCCAGCCGAAATCCCGCAGGAGTCCGGCTGCCACTTCCTTGGCCTCCTCGTCGTCCCCGGCCATGAACACGTCATGATCCCCGCCCGCCAGCCGGTCCGGGGCCACCATGACATCGGCGCGCATGGTGTTCAATGCCTTCACCACGCGGGCCGTGGGAAACGCCCGCTGGATGGTTTCGGCCAGGCTGTCGGTGTTGGAAACGGAGAGCGACGGCGGGAAGCCGGCCGAGTGGTCCAGCGGATTGGCCACATCGATCAGCACCTTGCCGGCGAGGTTCTTCGTGCTGGCTGCAGCCAGCACTTCGAGCGAAACAGTTCCGGGCGTCGCGTTGATGACCACCTCGGCCTCCGCCGCCGCGTCGAAGAAGGTGGCGGCCTTGGCCCGCGGCCCCGCTTCTGCTGCCCACCCCACGGCAGCCTCGTTGGTGGCGCTCCGCGACCCAAGAACGACGTCGTGCCCGGACTCCACGAGTCTTCCCGCCAGGGTCCTGCCCACCATTCCGGTACCAAGAACCGCGATCCTCATCTGCATCCTCCCTCATCGGTATGTGCGAACACTACATTCTCTGCAGGCATCCTTAACACGGGCAGAGAGTCCCGCGGTGCCCATAGACTTGAACCATGACCGAGCTAAACCATGATCTGCCTGACACCGACTCCTACGATCCCGCCGCCAGCTCCCTGGCCGGGCAAGTGGATCCTGCGGTGATGGCGGAGCTGCTGTCAATCCGGTCGAGCATCGACAACATCGATGCAACCCTCGTATACCTCCTGGCCGAGCGGTTCAAGGCGACGCAGAAAGTGGGCTTCCTCAAGGCTGCCCACCGGCTTCCGGCCGGGGATCCCGGACGCGAAACCGCGCAGATCGCCCGGCTCCGCCGCCTTGCCGAGGACGCGCAGCTGGACCCGGCGTTCGCGGAGAAGTTCCTGAACTTCATCATCGGCGAGGTGATCCGGCACCACGAGGCGATCGCCGAAGACCACAACGCCGCCGGTGGAACTTCCAACGGAGCGGCCAGCACTTCAGCACCGCTGACCGCCTAAGCCGTGCCGGACGCAGACATCCAGCTGCCGGCCCAGGCAACGGCCACCGCACTGGGGCCGTGGCCGGGCCAGGATCCCGTGGAGGCCACGCGCATTATCCGCGGTGAGCTCGGCAGCCCGCACCTGCCCTTTCTGGCCGAGCTGCCTGACCGCGGCGTCGGTGCTGACGCCATAGGCCGCACCGCCTCACTCCTGGTGGACCTGGCCGTGGATGTTCAGCCGCACGGCTGGCGGATCGTCGACCGGCCCGGGCGCGACCTGGTGCGGGCAAGGTCCGCACTGTCCACGGACATCAACGTCCTGGCCGACATCGCGGGCGAAGAGGACAGTGCCGCTGACGAATTCAAAGTCCAGCTGCGGGGCCCCCTGAGCCTGGCTGCCGGACTGCACCTCCACAACGGTGAGCGCGCGCTGATCGACTATGGCGCCCGCCGCGACATCGCCGCTTCCCTCGCCGCGGGGGTTGGCGGGCACCTGGCCAAGGTGTCCGCTGCCGTTCCCGGGGCCAGGCTCGTGGTGCAGCTCGATGAACCGGACATAGCTTCCGTCCTCGCAGGCACCATTCCCACCTCCAGTGGGTACCGGACGCTGCGCTCCGTGGCCGGACAGGAAGTCACGGAACTCTGGCGTGTGGTGATTGACGCCCTCCGCGAGGCCGGCGCCGCCGAGATCGCCATTGCGGTGCCGGAAATCGAGGCCCCGTTCGAAAGGATCCTCTCTGCCGGCGCGGATGCCATCGCCGTTCCGCTGCGCGCCCTGACCACCCGGCAGTGGGAACAGCTCGCGGAGGCGCTCGAAGCCGGCAAGCGGCTGTGGGCCGGAGCGCTGCAGGCTGACGAACCGGGCGGCGTGCCGAAGGCATCCGCGGTTGTGGAGTCCGTCCGGCGGCCGTGGCAGCAGCTCGGCCTGCCGCTGGCGGCGCTCGGTACGGTGCGGGTCACGCCGTCGGGCGGCCTTGAAAGGCAGTCCCCTGCCGCCGCAACGGAGGTCCTCACCCGCCTTACCCAGATTGCCGACGGCCTGAACCAGCTCGCGCTGGGGTAATCGGGCCGGTACTGCGAAGCCGGCTGGTGCTGCTAAGCGGTCACTTCCTTAGCTTCGTCGCTCCCAGCGGTCGGGCCTGGCATACGCCGGAAGGAAGCCAGCAGAAGAGCTTCCGGACGGATAGGGTTCCAGCCGGTAGTCGAAGTGGCCGGCATAAACCAGGACGAGGCCGAGCTGCGGCTGGATCACCTTCACCTGGATCCTGTGACGCCCGGCTTCCCCCGCCGCCGGGTCCCACCACTGCTCCGCGTAGGCTTTCGCGTCAACGGCCGCCGGCAGCGGCAACCTGAGTGGGCCAAGGAACAGGCGGGATACTTCGGACACTCCCCGAAGGCGGCCCTCGGCCGTCACTCCCAGGTTGAGGTCCGTGACCAGCCGGCGGTACCGGCCCACGTAGTCCACGAGGCGGGCCTGGGTGCCCGCGCCGCCCTTTTCCGCACTTGTGGTGTCCTGGAAGATCCTGGTCCTGCCGGGAAAGAAGATCTCCCGCCGGGCAGTCAGGCTGGAGCGGCCGAACGGATCGAGATGCGCGTGGTTTTCGATCCGGAACGGGACGCCCTCGCCGTATTCCGGAAAGAACGCCTGCTCGCCTGCGGTCAGCCGCAGCATCGGCCGCAGCCACCGCTGCCGGCAGCCCACCACGTCGAAAACGCCCTCGCCCACGCCAAAGGTGCCCGAACCCGGGGCAAGCGAAAAGTATTCCTGCAGTTCCGGCTGCAACCGGAGGAAGCCGGCTCCCAAAGCCTGGCGGTAGATCGGGGTGTTCACGGCGGCTCCTGGCATCTGATCTGGTGATTCGGTCTTCCGGCGGGTACTCACAGCCGACCCGCCGCCTTGAGCCGTATGTAGGCGTCGGCCAGCGCCGGCGGCAGCTGGTGCGGTTCCGCGTCCACCACTTCGACGCCGAGCTGGCGGAGCTGGACGCTCACCGCTTCCCGCTCCAGGAGGGCGCGTTCGGCGGCCGCCGCGCGGAACACCTGCGCCGCCGTGGTCCTGTCCAGGAGCATCTCGCCAAGCAGCGGATCGCGGACCGAGGCCACGACCACTACGTGCTGCCGGGCGAGTCGCGCCGCCATGGGGATGAGCCCTTCCTCCGGGGCGCCGCTGTCCAGGGAGGTTAGTAGGACCACGAGGGAACGGTGCGCCGAGACGGCACGGACCTGGGCAGGAACCTGCGCCCAGTCCAGCTCGATGAGTTCTGCCTGCAGCGGTGCCACAGCCTGCACCAGCTGACCCAGCAGGTTGCCGCCCGCCGTCGTGCCTGCCCGGGCGCGCATCCTGCGGTCGAAGGCAAAGAAGTCCACGCGGTCACCGCCGCGTTCGGCCAGGACGCCCAGCAGCAGTGCGGCCTCGATGCCGGTGTCCAGCCGGGGTTCGTCGTCCACACGCGCAGCGGCGGTCCGGGATGTGTCCAGCATGATCACCACGCGGCGGTCGCGCTCCGGCCGCCAGGTGCGCACCACGACGGCGGACCGCCTCGCCGTTGCGCGCCAGTCAATGGAACGGACATCATCGCCGCGGACATAGTCGCGCAGGGAATCGAACTCTGTTCCGGCGCCGCGGATCTGCACTGCCGCCTTGCCGTCGAGTTCCCGCAACCGGCGCAGTTTTGACGGCAGGTGCCGCCGGGAATTGAAAGGCGGCAGCACCCGCAGCGATCCGGGAACGTGCACTGTCTTCTGGCGGGCGCCCAGCCGGAGCGGCCCGAAGGAGCGGACGGTGATGTGCGGCGCCCTGAGGTCACCACGCCGGACGGGCCTGAGCCTGACGCTCAAACGGCGCCGTTCGCCAGCCGGAACCTCCGCCGCCTGGACCGGGTTTTCCGCCCCGGCGGAAGGCTGCCAGGCGTCACGCACCACGGCCCTGAGCCTGCGCCTGCCGCTGTTACGCAGCGTCAGCACCGAATCCGCCGTGCCTCCAAGCGTGACGTTGGCGGGGGACGACCTTTCCACCGAGACCTGCTGCAGTGCCGCAGCCAGCAGCACGTCCAGCAGGACCAGGGCACCAAGGACCAGAAGCACGGCGAGCACGGTCAGCCAGCCGGGAAAGAGCAGCACCGGCACCATCCCGGCCGCCGCCAGGAGTACCAGCCGTCCGGAAATCGCCACGGGATCAGCGGGGGACCGGTACGGAGGCCAGGATGCTGCCCAGCACGTCGTCCACCTGGACGCCGTCCATCAGGGCTTCGGGCCGGAGCGCCACACGGTGCCGCAGGCACGGCTGGGCCAGAGCCTTGACGTCATCCGGGGTGACGAAGTTCCGGCCCGACAGCCAGGCCCAGGCCCGCGAGGTGTTCAGCAGCGCGGTTGCCCCGCGCGGCGAGACGCCAAGCTGGAAAGACGGAGCGGCTCGCGTGGCCCGGACCACGTCCACGATGTAACCCAGCACCTCGGGCGACACTTCGACGCCGGCCACTGCCCGGCGTGCCCGTTCAAGTTCGTCGGCACCCGCCACCGGGCGGATACCGGCCGCGGCGAGGTCGCGGGGATCGAAGCCGGCGGCGTGCCTGCGGACCACCTCGATTTCGGCCGCACGGTCCGGCAACGGCATGGTCAGCTTCAGGAGGAAGCGGTCCAGTTGGGCCTCGGGCAGGGGGTAAGTGCCCTCGTACTCCACGGGGTTTTGCGTGGCCGCCACGATGAACGGCACCGGCAGCCGGCGGGACACGCCGTCGACGGACACCTGGCGTTCCTCCATCGCCTCCAGCAGTGAGGCCTGGGTCTTGGGCGGCGTCCTGTTGATTTCGTCCGCCAGGAGCATGTTGGTGAAGACGGGACCTTCCCGGAAGCTGAACTCTGAATTGGCGGCGTCGTACACCAAAGACCCCGTGACGTCGCCGGGCATGAGGTCCGGGGTGAACTGCACACGCTTGGTGTCCAGGCTCAGGGCAGCGGACAGGGCGCGGACCAGCAGCGTCTTGGCCACGCCCGGCACGCCTTCGAGCAACACATGTCCGCGCGACAGGAGGGCGATCAGCATGCCGGTGACCGTGGAATCCTGGCCTACAACTGCCTTGGCCACCTCGTGCCGGACATCCAGCAGCGCCTGCCGGACCGGGTCCGGCGCGTGCGGAGCGGCCATGGTGCCCACCGGCGCCTCGCCGTAGGTGCCCTGCTCATGGCCGTTTGGCTGGTGGCTCATCTGTCCTTTACCTCTTTCTCTAGTCGGACAAGGTCCTGGGCCCAGCGGACAAGCTGGGCCTCGGTTGCAGGACGGTGTTGCAGGATCTGCTGTACTTCGGCGGTATTGCGGCCCAGGTGCCGGGCGGCGCCGGCAGCCACGTCAGAGCCGGCCACGTCAGCCAGCCCGGCTGCGGTGCCCACCCGCAGGGTCGAGGCAAGCCGGACGATGGTGCCGGCACGGAGGGTGTCCGCCGCCCGGGCAACGTCGTGGGCCTCGTGGTACAGCCTGGCCCTGCCCTCGGCTGTTTCCGCGGACTTCACCACCACCGGCAGGGGTTCGAAGACCAGCGGGCCCAGGCGGCGTCCGCGCCACAGCACGGCAAACAGGGCCACCACAATCAGCCACGGGGCCACGAACAGCGACCACGCCGGCGCCAGTTCGGCCAGGGTCTTCGGTGCCGGGTTGGCCGCCAGGTCCCCGGGACCGGGAAGGTACCAGACGAGGTGTCGCTGGCTGCCCAGGGTCCGCAGGGTGAGTGCGGCGTTGCCGTTGGCGGCCAGGAACTGGTTGCTGAGCACGGCCGTGCTCCCGATGACTACGAGCTTGCCGTTCTCTGCCGTGGCGTAAAGGCCCCGCCCGCTGCGGGCGGGGCCGTAGCACAGGGTACCGCCGGTGTAGAGGAAGCCGCCGTCAGGGCTGATGTCACCGGCGGCCTGGGCATCGGCAACGGCACACCCGGGCTCGAGGGTCCGCTCCGAACCGGGCACCACCCCGGCCTGCCGGATGCTGCTGCCCAGGCCGGTCAGTGTGGCCAGCCGCGGCGAGACCACCACCAGCCGGTCGGTCTCGGCGAGCAGCCGGCGCAGCCGTTCGGGCGCAAGGAACCCGCGCTGGTCGTAGACCAGGACCGTTGAGCCGGATCCGCTGCTGCCGGCCGCACGCGCCGCTGCCAGGGTTTCGTCGAACGACGCCGTCTGTGCAACGGTGACGCCTTGGGCGCCAAGGATCTGGGCTGCTGCCCTCGCCCCCTGCGGGCCGGGGTTGCGGACGGACAGTTCCTGGTTGTCAGCCCGTTGCGCCGACTGGAGGACGAGGATCACTGCGAGGGCAACTGCCATGGCGACGGCGAACAGCACTCCCGCCCGGTGCCTGCGGAACCAGCCGGTTCTCCTGCGCCGGGCCGCCACCGGAACTCCGGGTCCGGTACGGGGCAGCTGCGTCACCTCGGCACCGCCAGTCCCCCGGGTGCGGCCTCGGCGTAGGAAGGCGTGAGCCCTTCCAGAGCTGCGTCCAGCCCAACCATCGCCTCATAGTCGGCTGCGACGGCGGCCCCGCTGCCGTAGCGGACAGCGTCGAAGATACGGGAAGCGGCGTCGAGCCTGTCGCCGGCTGAGGGAAACGCGCGCGTCAGCTGTCCGGCCGCCTCGTCGGCCGTCCGGCCGGGTTGGGGGTCCAGGACGGCCCGGTCCTCGGCTGAACGCACGAGCGCGCGGAACTGTTCGACGACGGCGGCCGCCCAGTCGCCGCGGGCGGCTGCCGCTTTGGCAAGACTCCGGTAGTCGGCTGCGGTCGCGGCTGCCTCGGCGTCGAAGACCTCCTTGGGTGCGCGGCGGCGGGCATTCAGCCGGGGCCGTGCCAGGATGATGGCCACGCCCACCAGGATGGCGATGCCCAGGCCGATGAAGGGCGCCACCGGAGGTCCATCGGCCGGGGACTGGCCATCGGTCACGGACTGCAGCCAGTCGAGGAACTGCTGCCAGAGCGTTTCCAGCCAGCCCGGGGCCGCCTCCCGGTACTCGCGTTTGGAGAGCTCTTCCGCCGCCCAGCGGCGTGCTTCGTCCCGGTCAGGCTGTACCGGCGGCTCCAGGGTTCGGTGCAGCGGGCCCGTGGCGCGCTGCAGTCCCTGAAGGAGGCCGACGGCGATCATCCCGGCATCGTTGGCGGCCCCGGGGGCGGCGGCCAGCCTGCTGAATTTCCGTAAGGCCCGGAAGCCCTGCCGTTCCGGCCCGAGCTGTAGACCGGCACGCCCCGGCCCGGGATGCCGCCGTCGTCGTTCCCGGTTTCCAGCAGCCGGAGGAGGGCGATGTCCAGTCCGTCGTTGCGCATCCGCAAATCCACATAAAGCAAGGCCATGACGGACGTCTGGAAGGCGAACGCCACCGCGCCGACAGCGGCAGACACAACAGCCGTGGCCACGCCGGCCACCACCTGCGCGGTGGCCACCTGGCTGGCCAGGTCCTGGGGGCCGGCGACGGTGGTAAGCAGACCGGAGAGCAGGGTGACCGGGATGAGGACGATCTGGGCAATGATGCCCACGAGCAGCGACACCACGAGGACGATCCCGAGAACCCGCCACCAGCTTCCCCAGGTGACTGCCCAGGAACGCCGGATGCCGTCCAGCGCTCCCACGTCCTCGACGACAATGACCGCAGGTGCGACCGTGAGCTTGACGGACACCCAGATCATCGCCGCCATGAAGGCCAGGAACAGGGGAAGCACTATGACCAGCGACCCCGTCCCCATCGCATTGGCCAGCAGCGCGGTGGCTAGCGCGATGAGGGCAATCGCCAGCAGCACGGCTGCGACTCCCATCCCGGCCAGGCGAACCAGTGCCCAGGCCCGGCCGCGTGCCAGCAGCCACATCTGCCGGAACCCGGTGTGCCGGTTGAGGACGGACCTGGCCACCGGGACCACCATGGCCCCCTGCATGACCACGGAGATAAACACGGTCACCAGGCCGAAAAGTGCAAAGCCGCCCGCCATGCCCGCGAAGAGGCCGGTCATCTCGGAAGTACTGAGGTTCGCCAGCCAGGCCTCCGCGGAAGCATCGGAGGCCGGGGTGACCAGCGGGAGGACGCCGGCGATCACGGCGCCCAGCGCCTGGGCCAGCAGGCCCGCCCCGAGCATCGCTTTGGGATTCCGCCGGATCGTCTGGAAGGCGCCGTCCAGGATTTCGCCGAACATCAGCGGACGCAGCGGCACCACACCGGGCTTCGGCGGGGCCGCGTACATGGGATAAGGAATGGCGGGGTTCGGGCCTGCACCCCACTGGTGCGGCGGCCCTGGCTGGAAGGGGCCGGGCTGGAACGGGCCGGGCTGGAACGGGCCAGACTGAAAGGCTCCGGGCTGGTGGGCGCCTGGCTGGAATGGGCCGGCATGGCTGGGCACGCTGGGCCCGGGCTGCTGGCTGCCCCACTGCGGGCGTGCACCCCAAGGCTGCTGCATCGGCGGAGCCCATGGCGTATGGGGCTCGCCGGTGTTTTCGGCGGTGCTTTCGTTGGTGGGCTGCTGTGGCAGACGGTCCGCTGGCTGGCGGTCCGGGGACTGTTGCCCGTAGGAGGGCACCGGGGGGCGGTGTTCAGGCGGCGTTTGTCCGGACGGCGGGTGCTGCGGATCCTGCTCTGACAACCTGTTCCTCCCCACGGTGCGCACCGGCCAACGGCCAGGCACCTCCAGACTATAGTTCCGCCGTCGGGCATCCTAGCTTCCGGGCCGGTTGGCGCCCGGTGCAGACCACGTGTGCCGTGGCCGGTGCCCCGGCACGCGCCCCGCCGAAAACTCCATCAATAAGACAAAGCAACACCAATAAGGGAATATATAACTATGAAGGCACGCATTCTGGTGGTTGATGATGACGAGGCGCTCGCAGAAATGATCGGCATTGTCCTGCGCAACGACGGCTTTGAGCCCGTCTTCTGCGCGGACGGCGGACAGGCTCTGGACGTCTTTCGTTCGTCAAAGCCGGATCTCGTGCTGCTCGACCTGATGCTGCCGGGAACGGACGGCATCGAGGTTTGCCGGCAGATCCGCTCCGAGTCGGACGTCCCGATCGTCATGCTGACGGCCAAGTCGGACACCTCCGATGTGGTCAGGGGACTGGAGTCAGGTGCCGACGATTACGTGCCCAAGCCCTTCAAACCGGCGGAGCTTGTTGCCCGGGTGCGGGCGCGCCTGCGCCCCGGTGACCAGAAGGCGCCCGAGACGCTGCGCATCGCGGACATCACCATTGACGTCGCCGGCCACCTCGTGAGCCGCGGGGAAGAGCGGATTTCGCTGACCCCGCTCGAGTTCGATCTCCTGGTGGCCTTGGCGCGCAAGCCCTGGCAGGTCTTCACTCGTGAACTGCTCCTGGAGCAGGTCTGGGGTTACCGTCACGCGGCTGACACCCGGCTGGTCAATGTCCACGTCCAGCGGCTGAGGTCCAAGATTGAACGTGATCCGGAAGCCCCGGAAGTTGTAATGACGGTTCGTGGTGTCGGCTACAAAGCAGGGTCCTGAACCCCAGGGCCAGAATCCCCCTGAGACGCCCGTGGGATCCGGTTCCGAAACACCCGGAAGCGCTCCCGCGGCGGAGCATGCGGACGGTTCACGCAAGCCCGGTCCCCATCCGGTTCCGGAGCACACCGACGCCTTTAGCGCCGGGCTGGCACGGCTGCCTTCGCAGGCCCGGATCTGGCGGCGCCGCGCCCTCATCGTCGTGCTGCGGGTCGCCCGCCTGGTGCGGACCGGCGTCGACCGTATCTTTCCCGGCATCCGGTATCTGCTGCATTCCCTGCAGCGGCGCTGGCGCCGGTCGCTGCAGTTCCGCACCGTCCTGACCACCCTGCTGCTGTCCATCAGCTCGTTCGCGATCGTCGGCGCCTACCTGTCCAACCAGATTGCCAACAACCTGTTCCAAGAGCGGCTGACGCAGGCGGAATCCGAGACCCGTTACAACGTCAAGCAGGTGCAGGACACGTTCGACGGCGCCCAGGTCACCGACCAGTCCAGCGTGATCACCCTCGTCTACGACACCCTGAACGCCGTGGAGGGCAGGGGCTCGGTGATCCAGCGCCGCTACGTGTTCGAGGCGATGCCCGAACAGACCAAACCCCGCAACCGGTGGGTGGAGTCGCGCGCATCCGACCAACTGACCATCAGCGTCATCCCGCCGGACCTCCGGAAGGCAGTCCAGGATTCCGGCAAGGAACAGTTCTGGGCGTCCACCGAATTCCCGGTGGGGACCGAAGACCGGCCAGGCATCGCCGTCGGGAACAAGGTGACCTTCAACGGCACTGTCTATGAGCTCTACCTGATCTACGACCTCAACACCGCGCAGCGGACCCTGAACGAAATCCAGAATGTCCTCTGGGCCGGCGGCGCAGCACTGATCCTCATGATCGGCGCCATCGCCTGGTACGTCACGCGCAACGTGGTGAGCCCCGTCAGCCACGCCGCCGTGGTTTCGGAAAAGCTGGCAGCAGGCCAGTTGCAGGAACGGATGGTGGTCAAAGGCGAGGACGAGGTGGCACGCCTCGGGGCGTCGTTCAATCACATGGCAGCCAGCCTGCAGGAGCAGATCACGCAGCTGGCCACGCTGTCACAGATGCAGCAGCGGTTCGTTTCCGACGTGTCCCATGAGCTTCGCACCCCGCTGACCACAGTGCGGATGGCCGCAGAAGTGCTGTACGACGCGCGGGACGACTTCGACCCCATCAACAAGAGGTCGGCTGAGTTGCTCTACAACCAGGTGGAGAGGTTCCAGTCCCTGCTGGCGGACCTGCTGGAAATCTCCAGGTTCGACGCCGGCGTCGCCATGCTCGATGCCGAGGCTACGGACATCGTCCAGCTCATCTCGCATGTGATGGAGGGCGCGGTCCCCGTCGCCGAAGAGTACGGTTCGAAGATGACGCTGAGTGCGCCCGAAGGCAGCGTCGTGGTGGAAATGGACTCCCGCCGCATCGACCGGATCCTGCGGAACCTGATTCTGAACGCCCTCGAGCACGGGGAAGGCCGGCCCGTCAATATCTCCGTCGCCTCCAACGCGGACGCCGTCGCCGTCACCGTCCGGGACCACGGAATCGGCATGAGTCCCGCCGAGGCGGCGCGGGTGTTCGACCGCTTCTGGCGCGCCGACCCTGCCCGGGCCCGGACCACGGGCGGCAGCGGGCTGGGCCTGTCCATTGCGACCGAGGACACCAAACTGCACAACGGCTGGCTGCAGGCCTGGGGAAACACCGGCGTCGGCTCCAGCTTCAGGCTCACGCTGCCGCTCAAACAGGGCGGAACCATTACCAAGTCGCCGCTGCCGCTTGAGCCTGCGGACGTGGGGCTCGGCAGCCCCGGCGACCACAGTGTCCTTGTCCTGGGCCCGGGTGCCCCCGCAGCCCCCGAGGACTCCGTTCCGACGGGTTCCACTGCCGGGGAGTCGGCTGCCGCGGACCGGGCAGCAGAGGATGGCTTCGGCTCTGGCGCTGCGCCGGCGACGGACGCCGGGCCTTCTGCAGCTGCCGGGGCGGGCACACCGGAGGCAGCGCGCACGGGGGAGCGTTCGTGAGCCGGGTGCGGCCGGGCGCCCGCGGACTGGCCGCGGCGCTGCTGGCCCTCATTCTGCTGTTCCTGGCATCCTGCGCCCAGATTCCGCGCTCCGGTCCCGTTGGAAGGAGCACGGACGAAAGCGCCGGAAATCCCAACGCCCCCGTGTTCTTCCCCGTAGCTCCGCGTACCGGGTCCAGCCCCGAAGCGGTCATTGAGGACTTTTACCTGGCGGGCAGCGGGTATGAGGACGACTATGCCGTGGCGCGGCAGTACTTGACGCAGGCTTCCTCGGTAGCGTGGAAACCGGACCAGCGAACCCTGGTATTCCGCTCCGAGCGCGTGGTGAAGACCGGCGTCGAGGGCGTCTACAACTACGAACTGGACGTCGCGTACTCAGTGGATTCCGACGGCGTCGCCACCCAGATGCCTGAAGGCACCAAGGAAAACATCCCCGTGACGCTGGTGCAGGTTGACGGCGAATGGCGCATCTCCAAGATCCCCGACGGCACCGCCATTCCCGAGGAGACCTTCAAGGTCATCTACGGCGCTTATCCCATCTATTTCTACGACCCCAGCTTCACGTATGCCGTTCCGGATGTCCGCTGGTTCATTAAAAAGAAGACAGTGAAATCCATGACGAGCGCCCTGCTCGGCGGACCCGCCCCGTACCTGAAGGGCGCCGTCGTCAGTGCGTTCCCGTCGGGCATGAAGCTTGCCAGGGAGTCGGTGCCGGTCGTGTCGGGCGCAGCCCAGGTGGACCTGTCGGCAAAGGAGCTGACCGATGCGTCCACCGAGGACCGGCTCAGGATGCAGACACAGCTGGCCCTCACTTTCCGCAGCCAGCCGGACGTGATCAACGTCGAGCTGAGGGCCAACCAGGACCTCGTCCGGGTTGAGGACAACGGCTCCGTGCTGCCGCCGGTCCAGAACAGGAATGTGCCCGCGCGCCAGATCGCCGTCAGCAACAACGAGCTGGTGCGGTATGAGAACAACAGGGTGTCACCGCTGCCCGACATGCAGCCGGTGGTTGCCCTGAAACCGCGGTCGCCGGCCGAGTCGCCCGTCTCGCAGACGGTGGCGTTCCTGAACGGCAGCCGCAGCACCCTCTACTCAATGGTGCCCGGCCAGCCCGCGCGTGCCCTGACCACCCGCAGCACGCTGACACACCCGTCGTTCAGCCTGTACGACTGGGTGTGGACCGCGGGGCCGGGGGCCCAGGGCGTCACGGAGCTGACCGCCTTCCGGCCCACCGGGATAGCCCAGGGCGCGGCGGTGCCTTCGGTAACTTTGACGCCGTCCTGGCTGGCCGGCCGCACGGTGAAGGACTTCCGGGTTTCCCGGGAAGGTGTCCGGGCACTGGTCATCTCCGAGCAGAACGGCACAACGCGGGTGCAGGTGACGGGGATCATCCGGGGTGCTGACGGCACTCCCAAGGAGCTGACCGCGCCCATCACGCTGCAGGCGAGCGGCAATCCGGACCAGGGCGTGTGGGTGAATGACACCACGGCCGTGGTTATGAAGGGGGACGGCACGGCGAATGTCACACCCGAACTGCTGTCGCTCACCTCGCCCCAGCCGCAGAAGCTTGCACCGTGGCCGGGCCTGGTTGCCCTCAGCGCCGGCAACGGTCCTGAGGAGATTTATGCCCAGTCCCGGGACGGCATCTTCCAGCGGCTCGGCAACGGATGGTCGGCGCAGCTCAGGGGACCCACGGACCCGTCCTTCCCCGGCTGACCGTCCTCCGGTGCTTTCTGCTCGCGGCGTTTTCCACATGGCGACCGCAACCCTTTTGCCGGCCGGCTCCGGTGCCGCACCCTTGAATCGTGGGGAGTCATAGGACTGGCGACGGACGGCGCACTGGGGAGGACCCCGATCTGCTGGCCCAGCCGCTGTGGCACGCGCGCCACCGCGGGGAGCACCGGCAGCGCCTCCTGCAGGCCTGGGACCTGCTGGCCGGGGCTACGGCCGACATCGTGGCCCTGGCGCTCCCCGTGGAATGCGTCTGCTGCGGCAAGGAGGATCTGGCGCTGTGTGTCGGCTGCGAGCGAAGGCTCCGGATGCTCACCCGGCATCCCTTTCGGGCGGAGACCGGGGCGCCGGCGCTCGTGGACACCGACGGCTCCGTGATCCTGCCGGTGGTCGCAGCAGGCATTTACCGCGAGGAGCTCTCACAAACCATCCTTGCCTTTAAGCGCCACGGCCAGGGTCAGCTGCGAAGCGTGCTGTCCAAGGTACTCGCCCGCGCGCTTGCCGCAGCTTATGCGGGAACGGACGGCGTGGTCCTGGTTCCGGTCCCAACCAGCGGCAGCGCCTACCGGAAACGCGGGTTCAGTCCCGTTCACTTGCTGTTGGCCGGCGGCGGGCGGAGCTTCAACGACCATCACGTCGGATGCTCTGATGCACTCCGCAAAGTCAGCAACCGCGGAGCCGGAGGTGGCCTGCCGGGAGTTGGCCTGTCCGGAGGCCAGAAGGGACTCGGCAGGGGAGACAGGTCCCGAAGGGTCCGCGGCTCCATGCGCGCCGCGCGCGGAGCCCGCCGACACTCCCTGCGGGGAAGGCAGTGCATCATTGTCGACGACGTCCTGACCACCGGCGCCACCCTGGCCGAAGCCGCCCGGGCCATCCACGAAGCCGGCGGAATCGTGCGCGGCGCCGTGGTCCTTGCTGCCACCCGCGCACCCGATGCGGCCCCAGTCCCGGCGCAGTCTGGGGATCCTGGGGACTGCCTGTGGCCTACCTGAGACATAGAAAAAAATAAACTGCGAAAGGATGAATAACTTGTTGCTATGAACTAACGTCGGATATGGGTACCAAGATCAGTTGTACCTTTCGATAGCGGCTCGGAAAGGGGCTCGACTGTCAATCAGATCGTCCCCCGGAAGTGCCGCCGTCGTGTCACCGAAGTCATTTGGAGGGCACCATGGAGTTCATGATCAGCGGACGAAATCTGACGGTCTCGGACCGATTCCGCGAATACGCCGGCGAGAAGATCTCGAAGATCGAATCGCTTGGGGACAAGGTCCAGAGGGTCGACGCGAAGGTTTCAAAGGAAACAAATGCGCGGCAGACCGGTGACCAGCTCACGGTTGAAGTGACAGTCCTGGGCCGCGGCCCCGTGATCCGTGCCGAAGCAAGCGCCGCAGACAAGTTCGCCGCGTTCGACCTCGCCTACAACAAGCTGCTTGAGCGGCTGCGCAGGGCCAAGGACCGCAAGAAGGTCCACCACGGGCGGCATACGCCCAAGGCCGTACGGGAGGCAACTGCAACGCTGGAGCCCGCGAGCTCCAACCAGCCGATCTACGTGGAAGCGAGCAACAACACCCAGAGCGCTCCGGAACCGGCTGAGAAATCGCCGTACGACGTCGACAACGACATTCCCGCCGGCGACTCGCCGGTGCTGATCCGGCGCAAAGTGTTCCCGGCCGCGTCCCTCACCCTTGACGACGCCGTGGACAACATGGAACTTATCGGTCACGACTTTTACCTTTTCGTGGACAAGGCCACGAACGCTCCATCGGTCGTGTACCGTCGCCGCGGCTGGACATACGGGGTTATCACCCTGGACCACTACTGCGAACCCGGCGAGAACACGCATGAGGAGAAAATCCTTGCGTACCGCTCGGACGATGCGGCCGCAACTGCCTAAGATGGAGCCCAGGCAACGAAAGGGCTGACATGGGTGCATCGCTGAGCCTCCCGCAGGCACGGCGGATCGCACTGGCAGCCCAGGGACTGGACAAAGGACGGCCCGCCGGACCCGTGACCTCACGGGCGGTGGGCCGGACCTTTGCCGAGATCCAACTCGTCCAGATCGATTCCGTCAACGTTCTGGCCCGGAGCCACTTCCTCCCCTTCTTTTCCCGGCTCGGCGACTATGACCGCTCCATCCTTCAGCAAATGGCGGGTCGGCATCCGCGGCGAATGCTGGAGTACTGGGCCCACGAAGCCAGCTACATCCGCCCGGAACACTTCCTGGACCTGGTGGTATGGCAGAACCGCAAGTGGGTTGGGGCTGCTGGGATGGACCCCGGGCTGCGCTCCGGCGTAACGGGCCGGGTCCTTGATGCTCTCGCCGAGGGCAGGCCGATGACCGCCGCCGAACTCACCGCCAAGCTTGGGCACGTGGAAGACCGCAAGCACGTCAACTGGGGCTGGAACTGGAACGCCGTCAAACGGGTTCTGGAGCACCTGTTTGAGGAGGGAGTTGTCTCGTCGGCGTCAAGGACGGACCAGTTCGAACGGCAGTATGCCCTGACCCGCGAGGTTTTACCCGGGCATGACCTCGACGCGGTCCCCGACCCCTCGGCCGCCATGGACCGGCTCATCGATGCTGCGGCGCAGGCCCACGGGATCGGGACCGTGCGGTGTTTCGCCGACTACTTCAGGACTCCGGTAAAGGCAGCCGCGGACTCGGTTCAGCGCCTTGTTGATGCCGGAAACCTGGAACCGGTGACCGTGGCAGGCTGGGACCGGAAGGTGTACCGCCACGCCCAGGCGCGGTTGCCCCGCCAGGCTTCCGGGAGGGCACTGCTCAGCCCCTTCGATTCGCTGGTGTTTGAACGGCGCAGGCTCGAGGAACTCTTCGGATTTCATTACCGCATCGAGATTTATACCCCGGTTGCCAAGCGGCGCTTTGGTTATTATGTGCTTCCGTTCCTGCTCCGCGACCGCATTGTAGCCAGGGTGGACCTTAAGGCAGACCGGGCCGCGGGCCTGTTGCTTGCCAAGGCGTGCTTCGGTGAACCGGACGCTCCGGCGGACACCGCCGTAGAACTCGCTGCTGAGCTGCAGCTGATGGCAGGCTGGCTGGGACTGGACGGGGTGGCCGTCTTGCCGGTGGGGGATCTTGCCCCCGCGGTCGCGGCCGCAGTCAACGGCTATCCGCTGTGAGGGAGCTATCCGCTCTGAGGGAACAGGGCAACGTGCCATGCGTCTCTCCCGTAGACTAAATCACGCCAGAATTCGGCAGCATGAGACTGGGAGCAACTTCACGTGGCATCACTAATCGAAAAAATTCTCCGCACAGGTGACAAAAAGCTCCTGAGGCAACTGCGGAACTATGCCGATTCCATTAATGCCCTCGAAGACTCCTTCCAAACCTTTTCGGACGCGGAACTGCGCGAAGAGACCGACCGGCTCCGCGCACGCCACCAAGACGGCGAGAAGCTTGACGACCTCCTGCCGGAAGCCTTCGCCGCAGTCCGCGAGGCGTCCTCCCGTACGCTCGGGATGCGGCACTTCGATGTTCAGCTCATGGGTGGCGCCGCACTGCACCTGGGCAACATCGCAGAAATGAAGACCGGTGAAGGCAAGACTCTGGTGGCCACTGCTCCGGCCTACCTCAATGCCCTCACCGGAAAGGGCGTGCACGTTGTCACCGTGAACGACTACCTGGCCGAATACCAGTCCGAGCTCATGGGCCGCGTCTACCGCTTCCTGGGGCTCACCAGCGGCTGCATCCTCGCCAACCAGGACCCGTCGGTCCGCCGCGAGCAGTATTCTGCCGACATCACCTACGGCACCAACAATGAGTTCGGCTTCGACTACCTCCGCGACAACATGGCCTGGGACAAGTCCGAACTGGTCCAGCGCGGCCACAACTACGCGATCGTCGATGAAGTCGACTCGATCCTCATCGACGAGGCCCGTACGCCGCTGATCATTTCCGGCCCGGCCCAGGGTGACACCAACCGCTGGTACAGCGAGTTCGCCAAGGTTGTCCTGCGCCTGCAGCCAGAGAAGGACTACGAAGTCGACGAGAAGAAGCGGACCGTCGGCGTACTCGAAAGCGGCATCGAAAAGGTTGAGGACTACCTCGGTATCCAGAACCTCTACGAATCCGCCAACACGCCCCTGATTGGCTTCCTCAACAACGCCATCAAGGCCAAGGAACTGTTCAAGCGGGACAAGGACTATGTCATCCTCGACGGCGAAGTCCTTATCGTCGACGAGCACACCGGCCGTATTCTGGCCGGCCGCCGCTACAACGAAGGCATGCACCAGGCGATCGAAGCCAAAGAGGGCGTCGAGATCAAGGCTGAAAACCAGACCCTCGCCACGGTGACGCTGCAGAACTATTTCCGCATGTACGACAAGCTCTCCGGCATGACGGGCACGGCCGAGACCGAAGCCGCCGAATTCATGAGCACGTACAAGCTCGGCGTAGTGGCCATCCCCACGAACCGCGACATGCAGCGCATCGACCAGTCCGACCTGGTGTACAAGAACGAGGTCGTGAAGTTCGAGGCCGTGGTCCGGGACATCGCCGAACGCCACGCTGAGGGCCAGCCGGTCCTGGTGGGCACCACGAGCGTCGAAAAGAGCGAGTACCTCTCTCGCCTGCTGGCGAAGGAAGGCATCCGCCACGAGGTTCTGAACGCCAAGAACCACGCGCGTGAAGCCGCCATCGTGGCCCAGGCCGGACGCAAGGGTGCTGTTACTGTCGCCACCAACATGGCCGGCCGCGGCACGGACATCATGCTGGGCGGCAACGCCGAGTTCACCGCGATTGCCGAACTGGCGCAGCGCGGACTCGATCCTGAGGAAAACTCGGACGAGTACGAGGCCGCGTGGCCTGGGGCGCTGGAGGCTGCGAAGAAGGCCGTCAAGGATGAGCACGTGGAAGTCCTGGGCCTGGGCGGACTGTATGTGCTGGGAACTGAGCGCCACGAATCCCGGCGCATCGACAACCAGCTCCGCGGCCGCTCGGGCCGCCAGGGCGACCCCGGCGAATCCCGCTTCTACCTTTCGCTGACCGACGACCTCATGCGCCTGTTCAACTCGGGTGCCGCGGAGCGGCTGATGAACAGCTCCGTGCCCGACGACGTGGCGCTGGAATCAAAGCTGGTCTCGCGCGCCATTGCCTCGGCCCAGGGGCAGGTCGAGGGCCGGAACGCCGAGCAGCGCAAGAACGTCCTCAAGTACGACGACGTCCTCAACCGGCAGCGCGAAGCCATCTACGGCGACCGCCGCCGGATCCTCGAAGGCGACGACCTTCACGAAAAGGTGCAGTTCTTCCTGGAAGACACCATCAACGCACTGATCGACGAAGCGACGGCTGAAGGCAACGGCGACGACTGGGACTTCGACCAGCTCTGGACCAACCTCAAGACGCTTTACCCCGTCACGGTGACGCCGCATGATGTCATCGACGAGGCTGGCGGCAAGTCGCGCATCACCGCGGAGTTCCTGAGGGAAGAAATCATGTCGGATGCCAAGCTGGTGTATCAGGCACGCGAGGAGGCGATCGGCTCCGAGAGCATGCGTGAACTCGAGCGGCGTGTTGTGCTCTCCGTCATCGGACGGAAGTGGCAGGAACACCTGTACGAGATGGACTATCTCAAGGAGGGCATCGGCCTGCGCGCCATGGCCCAGCGTGATCCGTTGGTGGAATACCAGCGTGAAGGCTTCACGATGTTCCAGTCCATGATGGAAGCCATCCGGGAGGAGAGCGTCGGCTTCCTCTTCAACCTCGAGGTGGAGGTCACCCCGGCCGAGGACGTCGTGGTTGCCGATGCCGCCGGAGGCCACACCGAACACCACGAGCCGCAGATCCGGGCCGCCGGTCTTGAGGCGCCGGAGAAGCCCGCGCAGCTCCAGTACACCGCGCCCCGGGAAGACGGCGGAGCCGAGACCCGGATCGAAGGCCGCGCTACGGGCCGCTCGGGCAACCCCGCCAAGGCCGCTTCGCAGGAGCGGCGTGACGGGAAGAAGAAAAAGCGCTAGCCCGCGGATAAAGCAGGAAGGGACCGGAGCTCATGCTCCGGTCCCTTCCTGCTTTCGCGTTAGCCAATCTCCAGTGCGGTCACGCGCCAGACGTTCTTGCTGCGTTCGAGCCGGACGGCGACCGCCCGGACCCGCAGTTCATCGATCACCACCGCGCTGGCCTCGTAGACGTCAGGCGTCACCGCGCAGGCGTGGACCGAGCGGACTGATGCGTTGCGGTGGAGCAGCCCCATCTTGCGGGGAGCCCGGGCGGCCACCCGCCGGGTGAGGGCCGCCCGGTGCTGGAGCACGGTCAGGCAGCGCTGGTCCAGCCGCCGCGCCAACTGGTGGATGGGCCTCGTTCCCGCCAGGACCTCAATGGCGGCCTGGACCGTGGCCCTGGTAATGGCGCATATTTCGCGCGCCTCGTCCCCGCGGCCGGGAGCTGTCGCCAGCCGGGTTTCCGCTGGGCGGGTTTCCGCGGGCCGGCTTTGCGCGGGCGGGGTTTGCGTGTCGCCAGGATACGAGGGGGCCGCTGCCGTGCGGACGGGTGCGGCCGGGCGGGTATCAAGAACAGCGCTTCCTGCACGCCGTATTGGAGTTACTGCAGTCATGATCGGTCCTTCGATGGGAACTGGTTTGGGAAGGCCGCATGAGGGCGGCCGCGAGCAGGTGACGCGGAAGCAAAGCATGCCGGCGCCGCTTACAGCGGCGGCGGGCTGAGGAGCTGGCCCGGGAGAAGTACGCTGGGATCGGCTCCGATGAGTGTCCGGTTGGCCTGATACCAGAGCGGCCATCGGGCTGCAATTTCCACCTCAGAGGCACCGGGCCCCAGCTCGCGTGCGGCGATGGTCCAGAGTGATTCGCCGGCACGGACGGCTACCGCGCTGCGGGCCCTGGCCGGCTCAGCCATTGCCCTGGCCGGCAATGGGGTCACGAGACCGGGTTCCACAACCGGGACGCGCGGCTTCCACTGCGGCTGCAGCCCGTTGCCCTCCGCACCGGATCTTTCGATGATTCCGGAGTCCGCGGAATCGCCGGCGGGCAGGTCCGGCCGCCTGTCGGTCAGGGGCGCCCATGCTGCGGAAATTGACGATCCGTTGCCCGGGGAAAAGGCGGCGGCAGGCAATGCATCGGCATGGGCGAGCGGCGCGCCGAGGAGCTGCACGCCCACCGCGGCCAACGCAAGTCGGCGCATGAAAACGGGGCTGAACCGGCCCGTGGCACGGGCAGCTGCATGGTGCCCGGTCCGTTCCAGGAGCGCCGATGCAAAGGCGGTTACCAGGGACAGCAGCCACCAGGCGATGACCGTCAGCCCGGCGGCGAGGGCCAGCAGGCCAAGCAGGTCATCGAAGATCAAGGACTGCTGGCGTGCAGCGGACTGTCGCCAACGTTCGACTATCCCCGCCCCAGTGAAGGCCAGAAAGACTCCAAGCCCGAGGATGGCAACCGCCAGAACAGCTTCTGCGCGCACCGGGCGCTGTACTTCCTCCGTCACGACTTCCCCCAACCAGTCCGTTTGATGCAGTTTGATGCAGTTTGATTCGTTTGATGCCGGTGAAGCCAGTTTGCGCCAGATCTCCCCTCATTGTCCATGGGGATAGCAAAGTTTCTGGATCAATTGACCGCCCCCGCGACCGCGCCTACGCTGTCGCCATGCGATGGAATGCGCTTTTTCATGATCTTGAGCTGCAGCTTGCTGAAGCCGGGGTTCTGGGCCTGGAGTCCGAGATCGCTGAGCGCTCCCGGGCCGACTCGGCTGCCATCGCGCTCGATGACAGGCTGCGTGGATCCCTGGGCTGCCACGTTCGCGTCCATCTGCATTCGGGGCTCCTCTTTGCAGGCACGCTCAGCCATGCGGGGTCCGAAAGCCTGGTCATAGACGAGGCGGCACACCAGGTGCTCATTCCATACGCCGCCGTCGGTCGCTACACCGGACTCGGCCGGTTCGCGGTAGGCGAGGCATCCCCTGTGCGCCGGAAACTCGGCCTTGCCAGCGCGTTGCGCGGGCTGGCACGGGACAGGGCTGAACTCACCGTCCTGCTGGCATGCCTGTCACCGGATGTGCAGCTCCCGGGCGTGATTGACCGCGTCGGGCGGGACTTTTTTGACCTCGCTATGACGCTGCCCGGCGAAGCGCGCAGGGCCGGCCGCGTTTCCGAGGTGGTAACGGTCCCGTTTCAGGCGCTGGGCGCGCTCCGCTCACGGCGCGGCGCGGAACTCTGATGACCTTTCCGTGCCTAGACGGACTTGGACGAGGACCTTCCCGTGCCTAGGCGGACTTGGACTTCGCCTCTTGAATCATGCGGCTTGCCTCGGCGTAACGCTCTTCGATGTACTGCTCGAGCATCTTTTCCTCGACACGCCACTGGCCGCGGCCGCCCACCTGGATCGCCTTCAGTTCGCCGCTCCGGACGAGGGCATACGCTGCCGGTGCGTTGATCTGAAGCTGCTCGGCTACATCTGCAAGCGTAAGGAATCGGGGCATAGTCCAATTGTGCCACCGTTGGGCTCGCGTGGTGCCGTTATCCACAGTTTGATGTTGTTTGTCTGAATCCCTTTCCGATCGGCCAGGCATGCCGTAACAATGATCATGACCGGCGCGATTGAAGCGCCCAGGCGTCAAGGGGGAACAGTACGCATGAGTGCAAGCACGGCGGCCACCGGAGCCCGGCTGAAGAAGCCTTCCTGGAAGGACCCGAGGCTTCTGGTGGGCGTGCTCCTTGTGCTCGCCTCTGTCGTTGGTGTCGTTGCTCTCGTCGGAAGCGCGGACCGCACCACAGAGGTATTTGCCGCCCGTGAGCCAATTGCCGTCGGCCAGAAACTCACTCCGGAAAACATCAGCCGGGTCAAGGTGCGCCTGGGCGACGTTGAAGCGCACTATGTCACGGCGGAATCAGGTATTCCGGAAGGGCAGGTGGCGGTCCAGCGGATCGCCAAGGACCAGTTGGTTCCCCGTGAGAGCCTGGGCAGTGTTGACGCCCTGGACCGCAAACCGGTGGCCATTACGGTTCAGGAGGCCTTGCCTGAGCAGGCTGTGGCGGGTACCCGGGTCGACGTCTGGGTCTCCATGCCTGACGCCCGGAACGGATTTGCCGAACCGAAGCTGCTGCTCCCGGGCGCGGAAATCGCGGCGGTCTCAGACGGATCAACCGCGCTGGGTGCGTCGAAGTCCACGGTTCTGATGGTTTTGGTGGGGGACGCGCAGATGGCCTCGCTTCTTGGCGCGCAGGCCAACGAGGCCAAAATCTCCGTGGTGTGGAATCCCGGCGGGTCAGCCAAGTGAGCATCCCGGTCGTCACCGTCGGCGAGTCGCAGGAAGACCTGGTTGGTGGACTGGAGCGGCTCCACGGTCCAGTCACAGTAGTCCGGCGCTGCACGGAGCTCGCAGAACTGTTGGCCGCGTGCCAGAGCGGGCTGGCCCGGGCGGCCGTTGTTGCTGAGGGAAGTCCGGATCTGACTGCCTCGCTAGTGGACAGGCTCGCCGCCGTCGGCGTCGTCATCATTGCCCTGACCGACAGCCCCGAGGAGCGGTTGAGGCTTCGCGGCATTGGAGTTACTGCAGCGCCCTCGGCCGTTGAGTCCACAGCGCTGGCGGAGTGTATTGCCGATGCGGTCAGCAGGTATGCGGGCTCGCGTAGGCCAGGACTGGACTCCGGCGCCGGCCCCGCCTACAGCACTGGGTTCGCGGATGCCGGTGCTGCCCTGCGACCGGAGACTGTCGACGCCGAGCCGGAGCCGGCGGTTGCCGGAACCGGCCGGCTCCTGGCGGTGTGGGGGCCGGCCGGGGCCCCTGGCAGAACCCTGGTTGCCGTCAACATTGCAGGGGAGCTGGCTGCGCAGGGCAAATCAGTCCTGCTGGTCGACGCCGACAGCTATGGGGCCAGCGTTGCCGGAGTCCTTGGGCTCCTGGACGAAGCGGCGGGTCTGGCACAGGCTTGCCGGCTGGCCGACCAGGGCCTCCTGGACCGGGAGGCCCTGCTCCGGGTCGCCGTACCGGTTGCTGCCACGGCAGGAACCTTCCGGGTTTTGACCGGCATAACCCGGGCCGACCGCTGGACCGAGCTGCGGGCGGCCGCGCTGGCGCTTGTTTTGGACCGGGCACGGGAAGTAGCTGACGTCATCGTGGTCGATGCCGGCTTTTGCCTCGAGGCGGACGAGGAACTGAGCTTCGACACCATGGCACCGCGGCGGAACGCCGCAACACTCAGGAGCCTTGAGCTCGCCGACACCGTGATCGCTGTTGGCTCGGCCGATCCAGTTGGTGTTCCCCGCCTTGTCAGGGGGCTGGCGGAACTCGAGGGTTCCCTGCCTGGGGTTTGTCCCGAGGTGGTGCTCAACAAGGTGCGGGCCTCAGTTGTGGGCCGTTCGCCCGAACGTCAGCTCCGCGAGGCGTGGGACCGCTTCGGCCCATCGACGGGCATTAAGGCCTTCCTCCCGTGGGAGCCGGGCGCAACCGACGCCGCGCTGCTTTCGGGGTCGTTATTGCTGGAATCGGCGCCGGAATCGAGGCTGCGCTCGGCGATTGCCGATCTGGTTTGTGCACCTGTCCAGCAAAAACGCCGATCCTCTGTGTTCTCCTCCACAGCAAGGCGTCGGCTGACGGACTAGGCTCACGGTGAGGGCTGCAAGGAAGCAGCCGCAAACTGTTTGATGGAGGCGTGTGTCGATGTCGTCTGGGTCCAGCGTGGAGGATCAGTCCCGTTCAATCGGAGCCGAGGAAGGCTTCTTTGCGGACTACTACGAGCATCTGGCTGAGGAGGACGCGCGCGCTTACCCGCACGAGCTGCTGATGGCGCGGGCTGGGACCCACCGCGCAGTGGGTTTTGAACGCCAGCCCGGCACGGCCAACATCTCAATCGTTCCTGAGGGCGACCGCAGCGTTGTGTACATCGTCACGGACGACATGCCCTTCCTGGTGGACTCAGTCAACGCCGAGCTGGTGCGTCAGAATTCGGCCATCCACCTCGTGCAGCACCCAATGTTCGTGGTCACGCGCAACCGCGAAACCAACGAGCTCGTCAAGGTGGACAGGGTCCCGTCCAGCATCGGTATTTCCAGCGGTGACACTGCGGCGCTGCCTGTCCTGTCCAACCTGATTGCCCAGGGCGACAACGCGTCCCACATGGAGTCCTGGATTGCCGTCGAGATCGGCCGCGCCAGTGATGAGGCCGCTGAGCAGCTGCAGAAGGGGCTGGAGCGGGTCCTAGGAGACGTCAGGGCCGCCGTCGAAGACTGGCCGAAAATGCGCAACAAGGCACTGCAGATCGCCCAGGACCTGGATAAGGTAGCGAATCCCACACAGATCGCAGAGCTGCGCCAGGCGCAGGATTTGCTTCGCTGGCTGGACGAGGGCAACTTCACGTTCCTCGGCTACCGGGAATATGACCTGGTCAACAAAGAGGGCGAGGATGTCCTGGAGTTGCGCGAGGACAGCGGCCTGGGTCTGCTGCGGGCGCACCACGATACGCATCAGGTGCAGCACCTCACCGACGCGGGCAGGCGCAAGGCCCGTGAAAAGCGAGCCCTGGTCATCACCAAGGCAAACTCCCGCTCGACCGTGCACCGGCCTGCGTACCTGGACTATATCGGCGTGAAAAGCTTCGATGCTGCCGGCAATGTCAACGGTGAACAGCGTTTCATCGGACTGTTTGCCACCAGCGCCTACACCGGTTCCGTGCGCAACATCCCGATTGTCCGGGAAAAAGTCGAGGCCGTGCTGCGCGGCGCCGGTTTCCCGCCGGATTCGCACTCCGGGAAGGACCTTCTGGGCATCCTGGAAACGTACCCCCGTGACGAGCTCTTCCAGATCGAAATTCCCGACCTCGCCGCAACGGCAACAGGAATCCAGAGGCTGCAGGAACGGCGCCGGACCCGGCTCTTCCTCCGGCCGGATATCTACGGGCGGTTCATGTCCGCCGTCGTCTACCTCCCTCGCGACCGGTATACCACCAACGTCAGGCTGAGGATTGAGCAGGAACTCCGCGAGACGTTCCACGCTGAGTCCATTGACTATGAGGCGCGGATGACGGAGTCGGCGCTCGCCCGCCTGTTCTTCCGGATCCGCCTACCCAAGGGCGCGGACGTCAGCCACGTCAACACCGATGCCTTGGAAAAGCGGCTCGTCCGTGCCGCCCGGTCCTGGAGTGAAGGGATCGCCGAGGTACTCCGCGAACGCAGCGCCGACGACGGGGCCAACGAGCTGGCGGCCATTTGGGCCGAGGCCTTCCCGGCAACCTACCGCGTCGACTACGAAGTCGAGGACGCACTCGAGGACATCGCCCGCTTTGAACAGTACGGGGCTGCAGCCGAACGCGCGGTTGGCGCCCGGCAGGAACGGCCGGGAGTCCATGTCTATCTTCCCGAGGGCGCCGGCGCCACCCTTGAGGAGGACGCCAGGGTCAAGCTGTACATGCTGGAGCCGAAGAGCCTGAGCCAGATCCTTCCCTACTTCCATAATCTGGGGCTGGAGGTGCTGGACGAGCGACCGTTCGAGATCGAGACCGCGGACCGCCGGGACTTTTTCCTGTACGACCTCGGCCTGAAATACCCGGCCGGCGTGGATCCGGTGTCCACTGGGCAACTGCTGGCGGATTCGTTCGGGGCAGCCGTTTCGGGAGCCGTTGAATCCGACAGCTTCGACCGGCTCGTGCTGCGCGAGGGCATGACATGGCGGCAGATCATCGTGCTCCGGGCCTACGCCAAATACATGAGGCAGATGGGCAACACCAACTCCTTCGAATTCATGGCGGACACGCTGCTGGGCAACCCGGACGTCACCCGCGGTCTCAGTGCCCTGTTTGAGGCGCGCTTCGATCCGGCGCTGACCGAGCTGGAGCGGACCGAACGGCAGGAAAAGGTCCGCACTGAGCTGTCGTCATCGATCGAAGCGGTCGCGACGCTGGACGCGGACCGCGTCCTCCGGACGTTCACGAACCTGATCGAATCAACGCTGCGCACCAACTTCTACCAGGACAAGCCGCACCTGAGCTTCAAGCTCAACCCCGCGGCCATCGACGGTCTGCCCTTCCCGCGGCCCATGTTCGAAATCTGGGTTTACTCTCCCCGGGTCGAGGGCGTTCACCTGCGCTTCGGCAAGGTGGCCCGCGGCGGGCTCCGCTGGTCGGACCGGCGGGAAGACTTCCGCACCGAGATCCTGGGGCTGGTCAAGGCGCAGACGGTCAAGAATGCCGTGATCGTTCCTACGGGCGCAAAGGGCGGCTTCTTCGCCAAGCGGCTGCCGGATCCCGCCAAAGACCGGTCGGCCTGGATGGCGGAGGGCGTTGAAAGCTACAAGACGTTTATCCGCGGACTGCTGGACATCACTGACAACATCGTCACCGGAGCCGACGGCGAGCGGCTCGTCCCGCCGTCGGACGTTGTACGGCACGACGGCGACGACTCCTACCTGGTGGTTGCAGCCGACAAGGGCACGGCATCCTTCTCTGACATTGCGAACGGACTGGCAGCGGACTACGGATTCTGGCTGGGCGACGCCTTCGCCTCCGGCGGTTCGGTGGGATATGACCACAAGGCAATGGGCATCACGGCCCGGGGTGCATGGGAGTCGGTCAAGCGGCACTTCAGCGAGCTGGATCTGGACACCCAGTCCGAACCCTTCACCGTGGTCGGCGTCGGCGACATGTCCGGGGACGTCTTCGGCAACGGTATGCTCCTCTCCAAGCACATCCGGCTGCTTGCGGCGTTCGACCACCGGCACATTTTCCTCGATCCGAACCCGGACGAGGCAACCTCCTACACAGAGCGGCAGAGGCTGTTTGAGCTGCCCCGGTCGTCCTGGGATGACTACGACAAGAGCCTGATCAGTGAAGGCGGCGGGGTCTACCCGAGGCAGGCCAAGTCGATCCCTGTTTCTGCCCAGGTCCGGTCCGCGCTGGGGTTGCCCGAGGACACGACGCAGCTGAGTCCGCCCGAACTCCTGCGTGCCATTCTGCTGGCACCCGCCGACCTGCTGTACAACGGCGGCATCGGAACCTACGTGAAGGCCAGTTCCGAGACGCACGCCATGGTGGGTGACAAGTCCAACGATGCCATACGGGTGGACGGCCGTGACCTTCGGGTCAAGGTTGTGGGCGAGGGCGGAAACCTCGGCATGACGCAGCGGGGCCGTATCGAAGCGGCGCTGCAGGGCGTCATCCTGAACACCGATGCCATCGACAACTCCGCCGGCGTCGACTGCTCCGACCACGAGGTCAACATCAAGATTTTCGTGGACCGGATGGTGGCTGCTGGCAAGTTCGACGCAGCCGAGCGCTCGGACTTCCTTGCGGCGATGACCGACGAAGTGGGGCGGCTGGTCCTGGAAGACAACATCGACCAGAACATCCTGCTCCTGAACGACCGCCAGAAGGTCGCGGAATGGAGCCCGAGCTACGAGCGGCTGATGGACTGGCTGGAGAAGACGGCGGACCTGAACCGGGACCTGGAGGCACTGCCGTCCACCGCTGTCCTGCGTGAACGGCTGGAGCAGGGGCAGGGCCTCACGTCGCCCGAACTGTCGGTGCTGGCCGCCTACGCCAAGATCGAACTGGCGACGGCCCTGCGCGACAGCGACCTGGCCGACGACCCCTGGTTCCGCGCGACGCTGCGGCAGTACTTCCCGGTTCAGCTCCGGGAGAAATTCGACGCCGAACTGGACACCCATCCGCTGCGCCGGGAGATCATCGCAACGGTCGTAGCCAACGACATGATCAACCTGGGCGGCATCACCTTTGCCTTCCGGACCATGGAGGAGACCTCCGCGAGCGAGGTGGCCGTAGCCAAGGCCTTCGTGGCACTGCGGGAAATCTACGAACTCGACGTCATGGTGTCCGAGCTCAACGACCTGCCTGCGTCATTCCCCACGGAGCACTGGAGCACCGTCCACCTCGATATCCGGCGGCTGCTGGACCGTTCGGTGCGCTGGGTCCTGGCCCAGGGCAGCGCGTCGCGGCCCATCGCCGACATCGTCGCCGAGTTCAAGCCGCCGATGGAACCCATGCGGGCCCGGCTGCTGGACTACCTGCGCGGTGACGACCACCAGCGGGTTGCCTCCTGGCTCGAGAAGGCACGGTCCTGGGGCCTGCCCGAAGACCTGGGCCACCGCTGGGCCGAGCTGTTCGAGAGTTTCGTGCTGCTGGACATTGCGAAAATCGCGCACAGCCGCAAGGAACCGGTCGAGGACATCGCCAACGTCTACTACACGGTGTTCAACCGGTTCCACGTGGACTCCCTCCTGGAGCGGATCAGTTCCCTGCCGCGGAAGGACCGCTGGCAGGCGCTGGCCCGCGCGGCGCTGCGCGACGACCTGTACTCGACTGTCTCAGACATGACGACGGCGGTCCTGGACTCGACCGACGAAGGATCGCCGGCCGAGGACAGGCTCAGGGCCTGGGAGCAGCTAAATGCGGAACATTTGAGCCGTGCGAAGACCATGTTCGATGAGGTCAACGCCCTCGAAGCGGACGACATGGCTTCGCTCTCGGTAGCATTGAGGCTCTTGAGGTCAATCGTCCGACGCTAGGACCCCGGTCCTGCCGTCGAAAATCTGGAGGTGCAGTGGCAATCTTTACGGACCCCATCAGGGAGCACGCTGATTTCGGGCCGGGGGATGCCGAGTGGCTGCACCTCCTGGTGGGCGACTGGCAGATGGTGGCCGATCTCGCGTTTGCCGACCTGGCCCTGTGGTTCCCCCATCCGGAGCACGGCTATGTTGCCCTGGCACACGTCAGGCCCTCCACGACCCATACGGTTTTCCACGCCGACTTCGTCGGGGAGGGCATCCGGTCGGACCTGCGGCCGCTGGTGGATAAGGCGTGGGAGAGCCGCACCATCGAGCGTTCCAGTGAGACGAACTGGAGCAGCGACATGGCACTGCGGGTCGAAGCCGTGCCGATGGTCAGGAACGGCCGGACCCTGGCGGTGGTCACCTCCCACATGGACCTCTCCAGCTCACGGATGCCGTCCAGGCTAGAGCTTACTTACCGCCAGTGCGCCTATGACCTGCTGCGCATGGGTACCCTGGGGCTTTGGCCGGACTTCGCCTCGCCCACCGGCTCCCGCCGCGGCGCCCCGCGAGTGGGCGACGGTCTGATCCGCCTCGACGCCGAGGGGATCGTGCAGTACGCCAGCCCGAACGGGGTCTCGGCGTTCCGGCGCCTCGGCGACGGCGAATCACTCGAGGGGCGCTCGCTGGCCGAGGTCACGGCTGGCCTGCTCAAGGACCGCCGCATGGTGGACGAGACGCTGCCGCTCGTTGTTACCGGGCGGATGCCGTGGCGCAGCGAGATTGAATCCCGCGGCGTCAGCCTGTCGTTGCGCGCCATCCCGCTCCGCGACGAGCAGCAGCGCTTCGGTGCACTGGTCCTCTGCCGTGACGTGTCCGAACTGCGGCGCCGGGAAATGGAGCTGGTCACGAAGGATGCCACCATCCGTGAAATCCATCACAGGGTCAAGAACAACCTGCAGACTGTTGCCGCGCTGCTGCGCATGCAGTCCCGCCGAATGGTCAGCGACGAGGCAAAGCAGGGGCTGGAACAGGCCATGCGCCGGGTGGCAACGATTGCCCTCGTGCACGAGACGCTCTCGCAGGGCCTGACCCAGAGCGTTGACTTCGATGAACTCATCGGACGCCAATTCCGACTTTCCGCAGAAGTGGCCTCACCGTCCCAGCAGGTGCGGACGCAGCGCTCGGGCTTGTTCGGCGAGCTTCCCAGTGACTTCGCGACGCCGCTGGCACTGGTGATCAACGAGCTCGTCACCAACGCTGTTGAGCATGGCTTGGAGGGACGCACGGGCACGGTGTGGCTGCTTGCCGACCGTTCGGCCGGCGACGACGGCGAGGAACTGCTCACCGTCACCGTGGCGGACGACGGCGTTGGCCTGCCGGAGACGCCGCACGTGGAGGGGCTCGGGCTTCAGATTGTCCGGACGCTAGTCATGAGCGAACTCGGAGGCACCATCCAGTGGAAGCCCCGCGAGGGTGGCGGCACTGCTGTGCAGATTGTGCTGAGCCTGGCAAACCGCTAAGACGAAAAGGCGACGGCCGCGGACCATGGGTCCGCGG
>NZ_JBNHFL010000003.1:0-235671 GCF_059090205.1 Arthrobacter sp. CMU6 | reverse complement strand
CTGCCGCTGTTCACGTTCTGGAGAATCTGGGCGGCTGACCGCCTGCCGCATTCTGGCGCACTGAACATGGGCCACCTTCTCCGAATCCTGTATGTCTCATAACCGAGACGTCTCACTGTGTGAGTAAGCCCTTCGACGGCACTGGGAGAGTTTCTGCAGAACAGCGCAAGTTGGACGGCAGACTGCGCTTCTCGTAACTGTGTTGCATAACCTTCCGACTGAATCCGCCCGGGTGGTCATCATTAGTAATGAGACACAAGATGGTCAGCCGTCCTGTCGCGGTTTCCTGCCCCGCCGCCGGCCGCGCTGCCAGCCTGGCAGCGCCCGGTCCAGTTCCTGAATCTTGACCTCGTCCAACTCGCCGCGGTGGAGTTTGGCGCGCTGGTAGTGCAGCCATACCTGAAGCGGGAAGCATTCGGCCCGTTATTAGGCCAGCGGCAAAGGTCGTGGCCGGCAAAGTTGCCTTTGTTGAGCGCTTTTGCAAGACTGTTTTCCTCTATTCCCCAGTGTTAGGCCGATGTTTTGACGGGTATTTCAGGTTTCACGACGCCAACCGTGCGCTGACCTTTCCCTGATGCCCCTGGTGGGCCGGTGGGTGCAGCGCATTCGCTGAAACCACAGGAGCCCTCGGAGCATCATGTCTACAACAAAAAACCCGTCCATCACCCTGGCCGCCGTACGCCTTCAATGGCCGGACGGCACCAGTGCCCTCGCCGGGATCTCCGGAACATTCGGAACTGGCCGCACAGGTCTGGTGGGATCCAACGGCGCCGGAAAATCCACGTTGCTGCGCCTCATTGCGGGGATCCTCACCCCGACGAGTGGCCGAATCACCACGAATGGCCACGTCGGCTACCTTCCTCAGACACTCACCATCATCACGGACTCAACCGTGGCGGACCTGCTCGGCATCGGTCACAAAGTGAAGGCCCTGCGGGCGATTGAATCCGGCGACGCCTCGTTGGAGAACTTTGAGATTGTGGGCGATGACTGGGACATTGAAACCCGCGCGGACGAGTCCCTGGGACACATCGGCTTTTCAGGCGCGGACCTGGACCGGAACGTTGGCGAAATCTCGGGAGGCGAAGCCATGCTGGTCGCCATCACGGGACTGAGGCTCCAGAGAACAGCCATTACGCTCCTGGACGAGCCAACGAACAACCTGGACAGGGATGCACGAGCCAAACTGTCCGGCCTCCTGTCCTCCTGGCCGGGAACGCTGGTTGTGGTCAGCCACGACGTCGCCCTGCTGGAGTTGATGGACAACACGGCGGAACTGCATGGCGGGGAACTCACGGTCTTCGGAGGGCCCTACAGTGCTTGGCGATCCCACGTGGATGAGCAGCAGGCCGCAGCGGTTCAGGCTGCCCAAGCCGCGAAGCAGGCCGTGAAGATTGAGAAGCGCCAACGCCAGGAAGCTGAAGCGAAGCTGGCAAAACGCGCCCGCACCGGTCAAACCAGCTATGACAACAAGAAGGGCTCCAAGATTCTCATGAACCAGCGGGCCTCCGACGCACAGGTGTCAGCTGGGAAGCTGCGTTCGGGATCGGATGACAAGGTGAACACCGCCCAGGCTGCCCTGGACGCGGCCTCGTCCAGGATCAGGGAAGAGGAGCGGATCAGTGTGAATCTTCCCGATCCGGACGTTCCCCGCGGACGCCGGATCGCCGAGTTGCGGGGAACCAATCGCGCCTTCTTCGTGGAAGGGCCGGAACGGGTGGCCATAATCGGCGCAAACGGGGTGGGAAAGACCACGCTGCTCGAACGGTTGGTCAGCGGCGAACCTTCGACCGACAACGAGGGCGGATTCGGCGCCGCGGGCGGTCGTCTTCTCACCGAGCGGGCCGGTTACCTGCGGCAGCGACTCGATGGCCTGGACGAGGCCGCAACCACGTTAGAAAATATCCAGGCGGCTGCACCAAGCTTCCCTGCAGGTGAAATCCGCAACCAGTTGGCGCGGTTCCTGCTGAGGGGCGACAGTGTCTACCGGCCCGTTCATACTCTCTCAGGGGGCGAACGGTTCAGGGTTTCGCTTGCCAGGCTTCTCTTTGCCGAACCGCCGCCACAGGTACTGATTCTCGATGAGCCGACCAACAACCTCGATATCCAGAGCGTGGACCAGTTGGTGGAAGCGTTGAACGCTTACCGCGGCGCCGTCATCCTGGTCAGCCACGACGACGGATTCCTGGCCCGCCTCGATCTGGACCTGGTGCTGAGCCTGGACCATGACGGGTCACTCACCCAAATGCCATCGCTGCCCATTGGGTCACCAACGGGTGGCTGATGCCCTTGCCGCTGCCCTGCGTTGAGCGAGGTAGATGAGCACAGCGCAGGGGACTGCAAGCGCGTAGAACCACGTTGCCGAAGTGAACACTGCTCCATAAGAGTTTGCTTCCGCCAGTCCTGCGGAGGTTCCGCCGGAGCCAGCGAAAACCACAGTCAGCAGTGCCAAACCAATGGAACCGCCCAGTTGGTGTGCCGTATTGACCAATCCGGAAGCGGCGCCGTTATCGGCCGAGGCCACCCCGGACATGCCGAACTCGGTCAGCAGGATGATCGCGATTCCCTGACCAATTCCGAGCACGATCAGCGGGGCAGGACGCCCGGAAAGTACGCGGTGCCCGCGCCAGTGGTGCTAAGCCAGAGCATGCCTAAGCCGGCAAGGACCAGCGAAGCCACCAGCAGCGCGGGTTTGCCCAGCAACGAACTGAGGGGTCTGGTCACATAAACCATGAGGAAGAACAGGAGCGTCAGCGGGATGTAGGCGATGCCCGCTTCGAAAGCACTGAATCCCAGCACGTTCTGGAGGGACTGGGATAGGAAATAGAAGGTGGAGAACATGGCCCCCACGATCAGGATGCGGATGACGTAGGCGCCGGACCGGGTAGTGTCCCTGAATAGGCGGAGGGGCGTGACGGGCCGCTCGGCACGGCGCTCGATGAGAACGAACGCCAGGAGCACGACCAGGGCTGCCCCGAGTGAAACGATCGTGGCCAGGTTCCCCCACCCGGCGGCCCCGGCGTTCACCAGTCCATAGACCAGGGCAGACATACCGGCCGTGACCGTCAAAGCGCCCGCCACATCCACTGGGGGTAATCGTTGGCGGAAGGGCCTTCCACACAGGCACACGTGGATTTAGTGGAAATCTGATGAAGGGGATGCCCGGGAGCACCCAATAAGGATGCTGTGCTGGCAGGGACTTGGGGGAACGGAATGCGTCGCCGGTGCAATGGCGTGGACACCTCGTGGCACGGTGTTCCGGGGACGGTGAGAGGGACGTGATTGGTGATGACGGTGACGCCGTCGGCGAGAGGTGAGTTGCGCCGGAGACGGTGGCACCTTCGGGCTTGAACTGAGTCCGGCCGAGGTTTATCGATTGCTAACCGTCTGGGGTGTGCAGACGAAGAACGGGGGCTGGTCCACTTGTGCGAGCGGCACGATGAGCCACCGGCCGCCGTAGAACTCGACGTACGAGTCCGGGGTGCACCTCGCGAAGGCTTCTTCGCGTGTCATGGCCTATCCTTTCTTAGTTTCCTTCCCCGTACAGGCACTCCCAGAATGGCAGGGGCGCCACTGACTCGCGTCTCGCTAGCGGCTGACTTCATCGATACATCCTGGACCGGACGACAACCAAGAACGTACACAATTTGGGTTAGCCGAGGTCCGGCTCAGGATCCGCGGACGGTCGGGAACCTAGCCAAGACGCGGCTCGCCTGTATTGGTGGCGGTTGGCTGCTACCTCCCATGCACTACGCGGCCAAAACTCTATTTTCAGCCCTACTCCTGCCGACCTTCTGCAGATCGCAATCGATGTGGCGAAGTCAGGTTTCGTTATCCACCATCGAAAACTCGAGGGCAGGGGTACTCCGGAACCTAGCGAACAAGGAGTAGAGCATCGACAGCATTGCCTGACGTAACGCCACTTGATCAGCAGAGCTGACCGTCTTGCTCCACGTTGATGCCCGGAGCACACTGAGAACACAGCGCAGCAAATCCCCGACACTGCCGTCTAGGAGGTGGCAAGACCGTGAACGGTGACCCGGCAGTTGCTCCCGTCATTTCGCTTTTCGCACCTGCCCTGGGATCACCTTTGGCAAGAGGTGTATTGATGCTTGGACAGGCCGGAGTATCCGGGGTGTTTAGCCCGTGGCCAAAGTCCATCACCGGGAAGGAATTCGCCGTCTACGTCCCGGCCTACAAAGGGACACCGGCCCAGTGGCTGGCCCCGGCCAAAGTCCAGATAATCGAGGGCGTCGACAACCAGGGTGGCACATTGGGCGTTGTCAGCTTCACAGCAACATCAGTTCCCACCCGGACGCCCGGGGTAGCCTCGAGAGCAAAGTTCGATGAGGCATTGGCGCGGCCGAACGCGTCCCGATGGGATGCGGTGAGGGCATCCATAGGCGGTAACCTCGAAAAGCTCGCCAAACTCGACGGTTCAATGCCAAAGCGGAAGCTTATTCCAAAAACAGCCGCGATGCCGGAATGGTCCCCTCCCCTAAACGTTGCTGGCATCACGCCTGGTGATTTTGTTTGCCAACACATCTTGCGCTGGGATTGAAATTCCAGTGCGGATGCCTGCCATTTCGTATCGTGATTTCACGGTCGCGACAGTGGCCGTAGGACTCGACACCGTCTTCTTCACATCGTTGGTGGAAACTGCGGGGAGCAGGGGTTGGTCCGCAGTTGATGCGTCCTCCGCGATGGTTGTCCTCTTCAACCTGACAATCCTGCCTCTCTTGGCTCTTCGCCGTCACGCACCTATCGCTATTAGTCTCGGGCTATGCGTTTTCGCAGCCACTCTTACTCTTACTGTGGGATCGCGTCCTTTACTGAGCCTGTTCGTCGCGCTCTATACCGCGGCGGCGCTGCGGCCTCTGCAACAATGCGGATGGTGTCTGGCGGCAACTCTAGGGACGCACTCACTCATTGCCCTCTATGAAAGCTCGGCCGCACTGAGCAGCTGGGCTTCTGTCATCGGAGTAGTTGCCATCTTTTCGATGATGGACCTCGCGGTTTGGTTTTTCGGGAGGTCGGCCGCCGCAACGAGCCGCCGTGCACAGGAGCTGGTCGAGACGCGGGAGGCTATGGCAGCGGAGGCCGTGGCCTCAGAACGGTTGAGGATTGCGCGCGAGTTGCACGATATTGTCGCCCATGCTGTGACAGTCATGGTTCTGCAGGCATCGGGCGCTAGGCGGCAACTTACCCGAGACCCGGAACTCGCCGAGGCTGCTCTGCAGTCCGTCGAGGTCGTCGGCAAGCAAGCAATGGGGGAACTTCGCCGGCTTCTCGAAGTCCTACGGTCAGTCGCCGACAAGGATGCTCCCGGGGCTGGGACACCCGAGACACTGCAGAATATCGAAACACTCGTTAAACAGACCGAGGCTGCCGGAATAAGTGTCAACCTCTCCATACGGGGGCTAGCCGACTCGCTCGATCCAAGTGTCCAGATGGCTGCCTACCGCGTCGTGCAAGAGGCATTGACCAATGTAACCCGCCACGCAGGCCCGGGCTCCCATGCCTATGTAGTGCTGTTCAAACACGAAGAAAGCCTAGCCATCGATGTCGACAACGATCATGCCGGATCGGTCCCATCCGTAACCACAGAACTCAGCAGCGGGTACGGCCTGGTCGGGCTACGCGAACGGGTGAAGCTCATGGGCGGCGAACTCTCCGTCGGCCCCCGCGACGACGGCGGGTACCGGGTACATGCCACTCTGCCCACGGCCGTTCCATCATGATCCGCGTGCTGCTCGCCGATGATGAAGTCTTGATGCGTACGGGCATAGCCATGATCCTTGACGCCGAGCCTGACATAGAAGTTGTAGCCGTCGTAGACAACGGCAGTGCAGCCGTCACCAGCGTGGACGAGCTGAAACCAGACGTGGTGGTGATGGACGTTCGCATGCCCGTGATGGACGGAGTCGAGGCCACCAAGCGGATTATCGGATCAAATCCCACCAGTCAGCCAGGTCCTGCAGTTCTCGTGCTAACGACCTACCACGTTGACGAGGCGGTCCGGAGCTCTCTGCGTGCGGGGGCCTCTGGTTTCGTGCTCAAGGATGCCGCACCAGTGGAACTTGTTGCAGCCATACATGCCGTTGCCAACGGAGAGGCCTGGCTCGATCCAGCCGTAGCGAAACACCTATTGGCCGATTTTAAGGGTCGGCCGGAGCCGCCTCTGCCCAAATCAGAACAGATCGCTCGCCTAACACAACGAGAACGTGAAGTCCTGATACTTCTCGCCCACGGACTGCCCAACAGGGCCATTGCGGACCACCTGTTCATCTCCGAGGCCACCGTCAAAACTCATATCAGCCGCCTGTTGATGAAGATGGGGCTACACGATCGAGCCGGCGCCGTTGCTACGGCATACCGCACCGGACTCGTCGCTTCCGACGATCCGCTTCCACCGAGGTCTTAACCCGTCGGCCGACCTGCTACCGCGACTGCGCTCCGGCGAAACGGCGGGAAGCGCCCCCTTAGCCCAGGCTCGAACCGCTCTTGCTCAAGCACGCGAAGGTGCGCGCTTGAGATTGATAGCACCGGTCTTTTGGACGCCGTAAGCGAAATAGCGAGAGCAGCGGTGTCCGCAGGGCAGGGGGCGATAACTGCTCAGCAGAAGACACTAGTCACCCCGCTCTCGGCAGAGCCCCGCTTCCCGGCGCCCCCTCATCTCCGAACTTCACCCCGCATGAGGCATCAGATTCCTGCCTTACTGGCTCCCTAAAATGCATCAAATGCAGTAGGCCGTATATACCCTGTCAGGCCGACGATTCTCTGACTCATTCGGCTCATTCTTGAGCTGCAGGGCAACCCTGGATCCGAATAGCGGAACCGCCCTCAGGGAAAGAAGAAGAAAATGCAGTCACGAAACCCCCGGCTTGGAGTCACTCTGGCCGGATCAACCCTCGCTCTAGCGGCGCTCCTGACCGGCACTCAAGCCGCCTCCGCCACTGCGCCATCGCCCTCATCGAGTACCTCTTACCGCCTGGTTCTCGTCTCCCTGGACTGCAGGGAGACCGAGGACTGGCTAGGAGCCGATGAAGCATACCTCCGTGTGCATGGCGTTACGGTCTGGGGCCCGCAGAGCATGAATGACGGAGACTCGCTCGACATCAACCGCAGCGTCCCCTTCAGTTCAACCGCCAAGATCCGTCTTTACGACGCCGACACAGGGATCTTCGACAATGACGATTTCCTCGGAGAGGTTACAGCGTCCGCCAGCCAGGCCAACCGCGGCGAACAGTATGCCTCGTTTACCCAGGACGGAGCGAACTATCAGCTCACATACAGGGTCGTTCCCATCGGCCCTCACGCATAAATTCTGCAATCAAAGTTTCAACTATCGAGTGATCGGAGGATTTCAATGCACACCCATCCGTTTCGCACTGCAGGCATAGCTGCCATTCTCGCGGCCGGAGTGACGTTAACGGGCGTCGCTGTTCCCGCGTCGGCGGCAACCCTCTCTGTGCCAGCCAGTACCGCAAGCGGTACCTTCGCCCAATCCGGAACTAATAGATACGACGCCGCCCCGACTGCCCAGTTGTTGGCCAACAAACCGCCGGTTTCCCTAAAGTTTCACTGGTGGGGGGCCCGTCTATCCCTTAACCGCGAGGCCGGATGCTGGGCCAGCATGGGCCACCCCGAGTTTGAAAAGCTCTTGGATGCGATACCTGAGCCTTGGCGAACAATAGTCAAGGCAGCCATCGCCGCTCACAAATGGCTAATCAACAAACGCATGGGGTCCGAGGGTATATACATCGACTTCAACTGGGCCGGGTTCATCCACTTCATGGGCCCTGAGGGCGATCTCCAGCCCTGCTGAAGCAATCCATATTCAGCATGCAAACTGTTTGTAATGCCCGTCGGTGACATAGCTGAGAACAACAACCGATCTCGTCCGCCCTCTCCGATTCGTGCAGAGGGCGGACGAGGAACGGTGGAGGCTTGAGCTTGCGTGGCAGCGACAACAATCCAGCGGCGTGGTAGCGCTCTATTCTGGCGTGGCAATGGTGCTCCAGACCATGTAACGGAAGAAAGCCCGCGGCTTCGTCGAACGCTCCGGGATGGTCGTCTGCGGCGCACTCCCCGGAGCCGAAATGGAAAAACTCAACAGCCGTCACCCTCTCCCGGGCTGCCGTGCGAGGAACCCCCCCCGGGCTGTTCTAAACCATGTGTTGGTAGCCAACGCTCAAGGTGACCACGCGGGGCTGTCCACAGTTGGGGTCAATCCGGGTTATCCACGGCTGGAAATCGGGAGCCATCAGGAAAGCTCCCTCAGCAGCAGTAGCGGTGGATAACCCATCAAGATTGTCCCCGGCTGTGGGCAGCCGAGCCAATAGTCCGAGAAACGGTGTTGGACTTTTACGCAAGAGGCTCTTGCGCAACCCAACTCTTGAGTCCTGCCCCTTGTCGCAAAACGCTAGGGTTCTGAGACATAGATGCCCGCCCCTATGGCAAACCGCCTTTTCAAGCTGCGACCTAACCGCCATTCTCGGCTAACAGTCGGTCGTGGTGGCTGGTTTGCCCGTTGCAATTCCGCAAAGACGCTTCACATAATGACTTTGCGGACCACTAGGGTAATGGTGCCTATTTATATTCCAGGCTGAGCAAGAGGGCCTTGAGTTGACGGAACTTCTCCGTTCCCGTCCAGGCATTGGCAACCTCAGGGGTTGCGAAGGCGGGCTTCTTCTCGTCCTGGAAGACCACAAAGGCAGAGATGACCCCGTTGGGCAGGAGCACTTGATTTGTTCCGGAATTGTCCTGGGACGGCAGGAACTCGTCGGCGATCCTGACGTCCATGAAATAGAACGGGCGGCCAGCGATGATGTCGTAACCGAAACCGAACTCTGTGGGCTTCCCAGCCTTATCAGTGATTCCGAGCACGGGCGCGTGATCCAGGACGGTCCGCTTGGCTGGACCGGCAGCGGCATCGCCATACATGCCGCTGAGGACACGGGCAACTTCTGACCCGGAGCTGTCTGTCACCACAGCAATCACGGAACCGGCCTTATCCTCCTCGGTCAGGTACGGACCCTGTTCGGTCTTGACCGCCCAGCCGGCCGGGTACCTGAACGAGATGTGCCCGTCAGGGAAAGTGAAACTGTGCCCTTGCAGAGTCTCCCCGTTCGGAGTAGATGAGGACGTGGTCGTTGCCGGTGTCGGTACAGCCGTGGACGTCGGGGTAGCCACTGGTAACGCGACGGACCGCTGCGGCCCACCCGGCTGGGCGCTACAGGCCGTCCCGGTGAGCACAACGCCTGCCAGAGCGGCTGCTGCCATCGAGTGGTGCATGCTGCGTGTCTTCAATTTGCTCTCCGAAGGGAAGAGGTGCGCGGACAGGTGACCTCCGGACAGAGGATACCGCTCGCAGCCGATGTTGAACACGACCGCATAAAACGGACGCACCCCAGAAAGTCCGACGAGCAGCAAAGGAGCGCCGGCTCACCTCGCTCAGCGGAGAGTTGCGCGAAAAGAAAACCGCTCAAGACGGTCGGAGAAGGGTGACTGACGTGCCGGGAAACGTAATCGGCTATGCCAGAGTGAGCGCACCCGGGGACAATCGCTGGGCTCTCAGGTTTGACGCGCTGGTCGCCGCAGCAGTTCGTGTCTTTCAGGAATATGGGACCCGTTCTTAGAGGGGAGCCGGCCCCTGAACGTCCGTGGTCCAAGACCAACCCGTTCCCGGGCTTCGCGTCGACTTTGAATGGCAAGGGTTGCAAAACGCCTCCGTGTAGCAGGTAGAGCCATTCCTTGCTTTGCGGGTTCTGACTCCAGAGGGTGGCAGTCTGGCTCCTGCGTTCGGATTCGAGCTGGGTTGGGCGGGTTAGCGTGTTTTGGTCTGGTTGCTAATCCGGCCGTCTCAGCTGCCGGTAGTCGTAGAGGACGATCTCCTCTGCCATTTGCAGCCCAACATGGTGCCGTCCTTGACGGCACCAGGTCTTGAATGCGCCCGTTGAAGGAGTCGTCGCCGATGACCACTTCACCGAGCTTGTAGCGAACGGGCACCGTGCTTGCACGGGCTAGGGTTTGATGGACGAACGCGGACAACCGCCGGGCTCGTGTGCTGGAAGCCGGCGGGCCGACATGAATTTTCCGCGAATGAGGAAGTCAGAGCCTTGCCGAACGCAGGCAGAAAGGATCACTTTAGGAAAAAATTGTTTCTACTACTTTGTCCACAACTTGTCCGGGGCTAAAATCACTTGCACTGCATGACGGCTAACCGCGCAGGTAACTGCTTCGTCGGCGATCTTCCAAGACGCCTTTCCAACGCCGCAAATCAACCGAAGCCCGAGTGGATTCAGAAGATGTTCTGAAAATGCGGCGTCTTTCTAATCTGTTGAACCTTGAGGACGTCCTCATGAGAACCACAAGAATCACGGTAGGATTGCTCGCTCTGATCTGGCTGGGAGGTACATTGTCGGCGAGCCCGCTGTCGCTGCAGCCAGCATTGTGAACATAGACGATGCCACACTGCGGGAAACCCAAGTTGTGCGGGGCAGCTTCTCATTCATTTGCGATGAAGGTGACACCGCGCATACAACTCTGGCCCTTTCCCAACCGAGAGGAAACAGGGAACGGGGCGAGCCAGTGACAGCAACGTCCACGGATACTTTCGATTGCTCAGGCGCTGAGCAAGGCCATAAATACATTGCCGAACCTGTTCGGGGGAAGTTCTCGCCAGGACCGGCACGAGCGACCCTGACTCTAGTGACGTGCACTCCTGAAGGAGTGTGTTCCGAACCGATTAGCTTCACAAAGGTGATTCAGCTTATTCCGGGGGTTTGAGCGAGGTTCGCCTTTTGTTCAAGGAAATGTCATGTTGAGAAGAGAGAAGCTGCGGTTAACACTACTGGCAGCAGGCGGGCTCCGCTTCCCAAGCTCTGCCAGCTTTTCCAGGCATGACAGCCAGGATCGCCCCCGGCAGGCGGGAAACGAACTAGGGCGTGTCTCCTAAAGCTGTCAGCCAGATGCTACCTGCCCGGAGAACGGCTCCGCTGCGGTAGGTGAGTTCGAGTTTGTCTTAGCGCGTTACCAAGGCCCGCCGCTGCTTGAAGATGTTGAAGTTCCGTTCGACAACGTTTCGGCCTGTGTCGTCGTCTTTATCGAAGGCCGGCGTCTGCCGCCGGTGGAGCCGCGTCGTTTTCGGTGATCGATCTGATCGGAGGTTTGCGGGATGACCGCCACGATAGCGCGGTCGCGCAGGTGGGTCCAGATCGCACGGGATGAGTAGGCTTTGTCACCGCGGACTCGGTCCGGGCGGGTTCGTGGCCTGCCCGGGCCGGCTCGATTGATCTTCAACTGGTCCATCAGGTGGGTGAACATCGGCGCGTCTTGACCTCACGACACAGGTCGGTTGGGTTTATGTCTGCGGACTAGAGGGTCGTGATGTTTTGCGCCTGGGGACCCTTCGGGCCCTGCTCGCAGCAATGAAAGTTTATGGGGCTTAGGGGATCCGGGATGTGGAGGCCGAGAACCTGGTAACCGTGGTGTAGCCGGCCTTTGATCCGACGATCCGAACTTTGATGGTGTCAAACCTGTCGGCGGTAACAAGCTTGTAGGTTTTTGCTGTGGCTCCCGCTATGGCGACGCCGGATCTGTACCACTGGTAGCGCAGGGTTGTCCCGCTGGTCCAGGTTCCCGGATTCGCGGTGAGGACGTAACCTGCCCGGCGGGTGCCGGAAATCGTAGGGGTAGGCGCGACGAGAGTGCCCGGGGTGATGCTTGCGGTCGGTGCGGACGCTTTTGTCACCGGCAGGTGGCCGGTCTTGGCGCCGGTTATTCTGACGCTGATCTGTTTGCCTGCGTCCGCCCCGGAGAGCACGTATGTTTTCGCGGTCGCGCCGGTGATGGCGACGCCGGCGCGGTACCACTGGTAGCGGAGGGTCACGGGCGCTGGACCCCAGGTACCGGGGACTGCGGTGAGGGTGTAGCCCACCTTTTTGGTACCGGTGATCGTCGGAAGGGGTCCCGTCAGGGCCGCGGGGAACGACGCGCTCCATGTGGTCTTCGCTCCCGGTGCAAGGATGTATCCGTTGCGGGCCCGTGCTGTCACGGTCACGGTGCCGGCTCCGGTGTATTTCCCGGCGGTGAGAACCTTGCCGGCGACGAGGTAGTCGATACCGGTTGTCGCGGGGATGGTGTATGTGGGGGTTGTCTTGCCGTCGACGCCGGCGAAGAGGACGGCCGCCGGAATCACAGGAGTTGAACGCTTGACGGTCACGGGGACGGTGACGGGTTCGTAGTAGTAGTCCACGTTATTGAGCACGTCCGGCGTCGGCACGAACGTCACATCCCATTGGCCGGGCATCGTTCCCTGGGGGAAGGTGATCTCCTGCTCCCAGTATCCGTCCCGGGGGTCTCCGGCTGTGAGGACCATGGGCCCGGGAAAGTACTCCTGCCCTGCCGCGTTGGACAGCGAAAAACCCGGCATTTCCGCACCGGCAGTGTCGGTCACGTGGGCCCTGACGACAATCGTGGCCGGACCGGCGCTAAGGTCCACGCTGGTTGGCGAAACCGACGAACTGACCAGGACTGGTGGGTCGGTGTCAGGAGCCCCCGCGGTGATCATGACCTCCCGCTCATTGCCGCCCATCCAGTCGGTATTGCCGAGGAGATCCTGCAGGGCGGATGTTCGGAGCGTCCACAGGCCGGAAGCCACCCCTGACGGGACTTTAATGGTTCCTTCCCAGGTTCCGTCTGTGACATCTCCGGCGATAAGCGTCATCGGTGCTTGGAGGAACTGGTTGGCCTCAAAGTTGGTCAGCGTAACTGTTGGGGCGACCGTACCGGCGGGGTCGGTGATGTGGGCGGTCAGGTTGACTGGCGCGGGTCCGCCGGTGACGTCCAGCTCCGACTCGGAGGCAGTCAGGCTCCACAGCATTGGGTTCTCGGTGTCCGTGCCGGAGGCTGCAACCGTGACGGTCTGGGTGATCTCCGGGGGGTCGATGTAGTTTCCGAAAACGTCCTGGAGACCAGACTGCGTCCACATGATCTTGTATCTTCCGGACGGCGTGCCGCGGGGGACCGTCACCGTCGTTTTCCAGATACCGTCCTGCGCAGTCCCACTGGTCAGGACCATGGGATCGCTGGGCAGGAACTGGCCAACAACCGGGTGGTACATCTCAATCTTCGGGGGCATAACGCCGGAAACGTCGGTGACGTGCACGCTGACCGTCACTTGGGCAGGCCCGACGCCGGGTTCACACTCGCCGGAGTCATCGAGGAACCGACCAACACAGGGGCAGAGTGGTCCGTGCCGACCAGGGCCATTGGAGTTATGGCGGCGCCCGCTGGCCCAGCGACCATGCCTAGGGCAAGACCAACGGCAGCCGTGAGGGCCGAAAACCTCAGGAGTCGTGACACGACCATGTTTTTGATTCCCTCCAACTGGCGGACCGGCAACATGGACGGCCGTCAAGACAAATTCGGATACTACGAGAAAGAGTTGAACAATGCGGAAGCCAGATGCCCGCGGACGAAGGTGGCCGCGCGGCTTTCCTGGATGGGGAGGTCCTAGACGCGGGTGACTGTCAGCGTGACGTTGGGGCAGGCGTTTGCCCAGCGCGTCAAGGCAGCCTTTTCGGAGCTGTCGACCCTAAGCCCCCAACGGATTTTCACCGCGACCCACTGACCGATGTAGTAGCACTTGTTGGCCGGCGGCAGCCACGCTTCCGGTCCTTTTGCCTGCTTCGAGGCATTCAGCGCCGACGTCTGAGCATTCAAGGTGCGGGAGTCGGCCAGATCGTTGTAGAACGCCACGCGGCGTGCCTGGGTCCAGGACCGGGCCCCCGATCCCCACGCCTCGGCAACAGGAACGGTGTGGTCGATCTGCACGGTGGAAGGAGAGGTATGAACACGGTTGTCCCACGTGGTCACCCACCGTCCCTTGCTAACGGTGCATCCGCGGCTTGTGTACGTCGGCCGGACCTTCGATTCCGAGACCAGGACTTCATGGCGCGTGTTCTGGCAGTCGCCATTGGTGTCCTTCCACACGCCAAAATACCGGTCCCTGTCATACCCTGCGTTGACCTCGGCAGAAACAACCAAGGCACGGACCGCCGTTCGCAGCGGTGCCTTATACACCGTCGCGGCCTCAGCCGGTACGGAGAGCCCGGTAAGCAGAAGGCCGGCAGCGACACCGGCTGCGGCGGCCGCCCGCGCCAGGGACATCGCCCGCCCGGGTTGGAAAATGAGCTTCGCCGTGACCCGGAATCGTGCTGAACCGCTGACGTACATGATTTCCCCCAATGGAACGCAAAGAGATATTGCCTGGACAACTTGAGCTATTGCTTGAAGCTAACAGTGAAATGCTGCAGGCACAGGCAGGATGCCTAACCTTCGAGGGCCGACTACGTATCCGCTGCCGTTCCCCATGAATAGTCCGCCCAGGGTGCCAGCCTGCGGGTGAGACGACCGTTCCCTGGTCCCAAGGCCCTGAACTTTGAGGCAACTCCTACGGAAGCTTCGTCGGCTGGGACAGGAACGGCAAGAACGTCACGTCACCCATTTTCAGGTGGGGATCTCAAGGTTCCATCAAGATAACCGCGCTTGAATCTCAGGATTGGCGCAGGACTTCTGGAATCGGTGGATCCTTCCCCTGAGGCCGAGTACTTTCATTCACAGGGCTTTTCACCGATGCCTGCTACCCGTGGGGGGTGGACCCAAGCGGCCCGTTGAAATCCCCCTTAACCGAGCGGCAGCAGCCGACACATTGGGGGAACATGTCCGGAATTTTCAAGCGAAACCTCTCGGCCGCGACTGTTGCGGTTCTGGCAGGCGCAGGACTCCTCCTGGGTCCGGCACCGGCCTTGGCCGCAACATTCTGCGGCCCCGGGCAGTCAGGCTTCGTATCGAGCACCGACCAGGTCCTGCACTGCGCCGCCGACCTGAAGACCACAGTGCCCTCCATCAGCGGAACCGTAATGCAGGGCATGACACTGAAGGCAGCCCCCGGATCGACCTGGAGAGCGCCCGTTGGCAAAGGATTCCCGGTGGAACCCTTGCTCACCTACCAGTGGCAGCGAAACGGTGCACCCATCAGCGGGGCCCGGGCAGCCACCTACAAGCTCACCGCCGCCGATGTAGGACGCAAGATCACAGTCACCATGCTGACCAACCTCTTCGACGGCCGCCTGCAGATCTCCTGGACCTCCGCGTCGACCGGCACCGTTATCGCCCCGACAGTACTTAATGTCGTCAAGCCCACGGTCCGCGGTGTGGCCCTCGTGGGCAGAACACTGTCCGTGAGCGTCGGCACGTGGCACGTCACTCCGACCCGGTACTCATACCAGTGGCCGCGAAACGGCGTCGCGGTCAAGGGAGCAACCGGCGCCAGCTACCGGTTGACCACGGCCTACGAAGGCAGAAAGGTCTCCGTAAAGGTAGTCGCCGCAAGAACCGGATACCTGAGCGGATCCGGCCTCTCCAACGCAACCGCCATCGTCCGCTAAAGCATGCTCGTCCCGGGCGATGATGCTGAGATGCGGTTCCCAGTGTGCCGTCACGCGCGGCCTCAGGGGTTCGTCGCGTAGCGAGATGAGTAGGGGTTCCGCTTCGCTTCCCTAATGGCCTTGCGCGCAGCCCCTTGCTGTCCGGTTGGACCAGCCGGGTTGCCTTGCGTGCCGGTTTGGAAGCGAGCGGTGCCAGGCCGGCGGCGAGCTGCGACACAGGCAGCGGGCCCTATCTGCGCAGACGGGTAGCGCCGGGAGGTGAGAAACGGGTAGACGCTACGCGTGCCCACAGCGCCGCATCCCGGTTGACTGGACCTAGGGCCGGCGGCGAGAGGAGCCTTCTGAGACCGGGCACCTCCCCCCAGCCGCCGCCGGCCCCACAGGGGTCACCTCATGGGTGCGGGTCCAGTCTGTACGCCGCATCGGCACATGTCTCCACAAGGCGGTCTCCGGTGGACGCCGCCCTTGGGCTGGCTGGTCATTAGGTAGGTATGAGTCCGTTGGTTATCCGACACGACTGATCGATGTCCGCGGAATATCCATATGTGACCGACCTTGGGATGCGTCGATAGTGTCAGGTTGGGCTCAGATAGTTTCTTGGGCCTGTGTCAGAAAAGCAGAATCTGGACTCTATTCTGACGACTCTTCGGTTACGTCCCTGACGTCAGGTTGGGGTGTACTCCAACTGGGCGGGCCCCGGGGCCTGTGACTGTTAGTCCAGCATTCCGAGGACGCGTGCCGGAGTTTCTGCGGGCACTGCCTCTGTAATGACTGCCTTGTCCGGCGGATTGCTGGCGGATGTGGAGCGTGCTCGGGTCAGGACTGGAGAGATTAAGAGTGGACGAACTCTTCAAGTCCCGCGATGCGGCTTTCTCGACCGAAGCCCGAGCGTTTGGTCCCGCCGAAGGGAGCGATGGGCTTGAATTTCCCTCCATTGATGTAAACGGTGCTGGCGTTTAGCCGTGGGTGCATGGGTTGCCACTTGTTCGTTGTCTGACCACGGGCCCTGTGCTGCTAGACGGATGCGTTTTCGTAGGCTGGTTCTCTGCGTTTATCGAAGATTGTGGCTCCGACTTCCTGTTCGGCCTGGTTGTTGATGGAGAGGTCGATGCCTGGCCGGTCCCGCAGGATTAGGACGGCGATTACGGATAGTAGGGTCATGCCGAGCAGGTAAAGGGAAACCGAAGCGCTGCTGCCCGTGGATTGTATGAGTGCCTGGGCGATGGTCGGTGCGAACGCACCGCCTAGGATGGCGCCGATGGCGTAGGAGATGGAAACGCCTGAGAAGCGGACTGAGGCCGGGAAGATCTCGCTGTACCAGGCTGCCTGGGGTCCGTAGCTGAGTCCTAGTCCGATGGTGAACAGGCCTAGGGCGAGGTAGAGCAGGGGCAGTGAGCCGGTGTCGATGAGCCAGAACAGTGGGAAGACCATGAGTGCCTGGGAGGCGAAGCCGATCAGGTAGGTGCGTTTGCGCCCGATCTTGTCTGCCAGGTAGCCGGATAGAAGCGTGAAGAGGAACCACATGGCGGCGGCAAAGGTGATGGCAAGGAGTACGTCGGTGCGGTCCAGGCCTACCTGGCTTGTGGCGTAGCTGGGGATGAATCCTCCGGTGGCCATGTAGCCGGCGGCGTTGTTTCCCGCGAAGACGAGTGCGGCGAGCAGGACCAGCAGCCAGTGTTTGCGGAACAGTTCGGCGGCCGGGACTTTGGTCTGTTGTTTTTTGGTGGCGATTTCCTGGAACACGGGGGATTCGTCGACTGCGCGCCGGACCATGTATCCGACGCCGATCAGAACGATGCTGAGCAGGAAGGGCACGCGCCAGCCCCATTCGATGAAGGCTGTTCCGGGGGAGACCCATCCGGTCATAACAGCTGTGACTCCGGAGGCCAGGAGCATGCCCAGCGGTACTCCGAGTTGAGGGAAGGCTCCGGCGCGGCCGCGGTGGTCCCTTGGGGCGTGCTCGACGGCCATGAGTACTGCGCCTCCCCATTCGCCGCCTGCTGAGATGCCTTGGAGGATCCTGAGCAGCAGCAACATGACGGGGGCCAGGATTCCTGCAGTTTCGTAAGTTGGCAGGATTCCGATGAGTGTGGTGGCGGCTCCCATCAGGATGAGTGTTAGGACCAGCATTGGCCGTCGGCCGATGCGGTCGCCAAAGTGTCCGGCGAGGAAGGCTCCGAGCGGGCGGAAGAGGAAGCTTATCCCCACGGATGCGAATGCCAGCAGAAGCCCGATCGACTCGCCCGCGGGGGCAAAGAAGACTTGGGCAAAGACGAGTCCTGCGGCTGTGGCGTAGATGAAGAAGTCGTACCACTCGATGGTGGTTCCGACGATGGTGGCGAAGGCGACGCGGCGTTGCGTCTTTTTCGCCGCGGCGTCGGTTAATGCACTGGGCATGGTTTCTCCTGCGTTTGGGTGAAGGCGGTGTCTTGGGGGGAGAGTGCTAGGCGGGGTTTAGAAGTGCCTGCTGTGTATGTGCTTTCAGGTTGAAGCCTGGGGCTTGGGCTTCTTCGGGTGATGGTCCCAGGCCTGCGGATAGAAGTTTCCGGGCGGCCATATGGTCTGCTGCGGCATTTACGGATTCGACTGCTACGAGTTGGCCGTCCCGGTGGCACAGGACCGAGAATTTAGCTGCAGCGGGGTCTCCGATGAGTGTGGCTGTGTCACCGGCGCTGGACATTCCGGCCATCTGCAGGCGCAGTGTGCCTTGTGTTGACCAGAACCAGGGTGTTTCTTCGTAGTGGTCTGTTGCGCCAAGGATGACCTGTGCTGCGTGCCGCCCGTGCGCCGCAGCGTTCTGGACCGACTCGAGCCGGGTTCTGGTCCGGGTGTGGGGGTTTGGGTAGTTCGCGCAGTCGCCGATGGCGAGAATTCGGGGGTCTGAAGTTCTCAGGGACTGGTCTACGACGATGCCGTTGTTTGTTTCGAGTCCGGCCTTGGCGGCAATCTCGTCGTTGGGTATGACACCCACACCGACGACAATGAGATCAGCCGGGTAACGCCGATTTGTGGTGGAGTGGGCGGCACAGACCCGGCCATCAGGGCCAGCTTCAAAATGGCTGATGCCTTCTTCCAGACGAAGCTCGATACCGTTGCGTCGGTGCGCGTCGGTAAACCATTCGCTCATAACAGGCGTCAGGGCCCGGGCCATGGGTCGGGGGGCAAATTCCAGCACTGTCACGGAGCATCCGTGGGCTCTTGCGGCTGCAGCGAATTCCAGGCCAATAAATCCTGCTCCAATTACGATGACGTCCCGGGCTTGGGCGAGGGCCGCGTGGAGTTCTTCTGCGTCCTGCAGAGTCTTCAGGCTGTGAATGCCTGTCGTTTCCGCTCCGGGGCAGGTCAGTTTGCGGTTGCGGGAACCAGTGGCCAGGACAAGGTAGTCGTAGGGAAGCACAGTCCCGTCTGAGATGGTGACGGTCTTGTTGTCCCGGTCGATGTCCGTGGCGGAGACACCGGTGCGCAGGCCAATGTCGTTGTCGGTGTAGAAGGTTGCTGGCCGGAGTGGCAGGGCCTCAGGACGGCCGGCCGGGGCCAGGTAGTCCTTGGACAGGGGCGGGCGCTGATATGGCAGGCCCTCTTCCTCGGCGAGGATAGTAATGCTGTCGGTATATCCGCCGGAGCGGAGGGAGTCGGCCGCTTGAATGCCGGCCTGGCCGCCTCCGATGATGATTACCCCCATGGTTTAGACCTGGTCCGTGGGGACGTCGACGATGATCGCGTCGAGGTGTGCACCGACGCTCACCTGGCATCCAAGGCGGGACTGGCTTGTCCGCTCTGCCGTAGTGCAGTCGAGCATTTCGTCTTCGTCCTCGCTGAGCTCGGGCAATGCGTCCTCGAACTCGGGGCGCACATACACATGGCAGGTGGCGCACATGGCTTGGCCGCCGCATTCGCCGACAATTCCTTCAACGCCGTTGGCGACCGCGGCGCGCATGAGAGATGTCTTTTCCTCCACAGAGACGGTGTCGGATTTTCCGGTGGGCTGTACGAAGGTGATGGTTGGCATGATTCTTCCTTGGAGTGCTTGGATGGGGCTGGTTTCAGTTCCAGAGGACCGGCATTTTGATCAGTCCGCGGAATACCCAGCCGGCGTCGATAGAGGGGTTATCAGGGTCCAACCGCAGACTGGGCAGCCTGTCGAAGAGCGCGGGCATCGCCACTTGGGCCACCTGGGCGCGGGCGACCCAGGTCCCGGCGCAGAAGTGTGCGCCTCCACCGAAGCCAAGGTGCGGCTTCTTCGGCCGATGGATGTTGAACGTCTCCGGGTCGGTGAACACGGCAGGATCGCGGTTCGCGGCGCCGAGCACGACACCCAGCCGCGCTCCGGCGGGGAGGCGCACACCCTCGAGGACTGTTTCGCGGGTCGTCTGGCGCGGATACATCCCAATGGGCGCGACCCAGCGGACAGACTCTTCGAACGCGACGGAGAACAATTTCGGGTTCGCCAGCACGTCGGCCAGTTGGCCCGGGTTTGACAGCAGTGCCCAGACCGTTGTGGCCAGCACGTCACGGGGCTCGTTGAGGCCGCCGCCGATGGTCATCTTGAGGTTGGCCCTGATGGACTCAAGTGGAATAGGCATGGAGGCCAGCCCGGAAAGCAGCGATGGATCCGGGTTCTTACGCAGGTACGGGATCATGTCATCAATGGCCGCATCAACTTCTTTGGACGATGCTTCACTCTTGGCCCATACGGCGGGGTCATCGGCGTAGTTGCCGGTGCCATCGATCATCGTCTGGCTCCAGCGCTGGAAGTCCTCCTGGGTGGAGTTGTGGAAGCCACAGATCAGCCTGAGGTTTTCTGCCGCGTAGGGGGCGGCATAATCCCAGACGAAATCAGCGCCCGGGCCCTTGACGGCGAGCTCTTCCAGATAGTTGGTGTTGTTCTTCTCAAAGATTGATGCCCAGTGATTCTTGATCGTTCCGGGGCGCAGCGTGCTGCCGTAGGAGTCCCGGTCCACTTTGTGTTCCGGGTCGTCTTTGCGCAGCATCGAGTGGCCCATCGCCCGCTTCATCAGTGAACCGGATTCGTTGGCGGAAAACGTATCCGCGTCCTGTTCAATGGTGTGGCAGGCAGCGTAGCTGGTGACCATGTAGCGGTTCACTGCCGGCACCCAGTGCACCGGAGCTTCTTCACGCATGCGCCGGTACATAGGGAACGGGTCGCGGTACAGGTCCGGTATGGTCACCCAGTCAGCCACCGGGGCCTCAACGGCGGCCGCAGCAGCTGAGGAATCTGCGACGACACCGTGGTCCGCTGGAACAGCGGCCAGCAGTGCGCTCCGCTCCGCTGCATCTTCCGGCAGCGCCCCCGTGAACTGGCAGCCTGGGGCTTGGGGCGTTCCCTCGATGATCATCATTGGTCTCCTTAAGTGTTGCGCGACTTTGCCTGAACTCAGTGTGGGTTAGAACATATCCCCGGTAAAGTACAACTATCTGAGCTATATCCACGGTTTTAGTGAGGAGAGGTAGTGGCACGCTACACGTTGCGACAACTCGAAATCTTTATCGCTGTTGCTGAGCACGGAAGCATGTCGGCTGCGGCCGACGCTCTGCTCGTCTCCCAGTCGGCGGTCGCCGGAGCAATCAACGCCTTGGAACATGCTTTTGGAGCGCAACTGACCATACGGCGCAAGGCCCACGGCGTGGCACTCACTGCCGCCGGGCGGTACGTCTTAGACCGGGCCAAGGGACTGCTCAACGCGGCTACCGACCTGGAACTTCATGCCGCGGATGCGGGAGCCGAGTTGCGCGGGTCCCTGACATTGGGCTGCTACAGAACCCTGGCGCCTACGGTCCTGGCCGCACTCATTGACAACTACAGCCGACTGTATCCATTCGTCGAACTCGACTTCTTCGTTGGTCCGCAGTCCGAAGTGCAGAGCGGCCTGACATCTGGAACCCTGGACCTGGCCATCGCCTACGACCTGTCACTGCCCAACGGGCTGGTGAGCCAAAGACTCTTCGACGCCGTGCCAGCGATCGTCCTAGCCGCCGACCACCCACTTGCCGCGCACCCGGCACTGGGACTGACGGACGTAGCTGATGAACCGATGATCCTGCTGGACGTCAATCCCAGCCGGGAAAACACGATGATGATGTTTTCCAGCGCGGGCATAGAGCCGAACATCAGGTTCAGGACTCTGGATTACGAGGTCACCAGATCGCTGGTGGGGCGCGGCATGGGCTACGCGATCCTAGTCCAGCAACCCGCATCCAACCAATCCTACGAGGGCCGCCCACTCGCGGTCCGGCCCATCGAGCCCCCAGTGCGTAACGTTCCCGTATCCATCACCTGGCCCGCAGCCATCCGGCCGTCCCGAAGCGTTGAGGCGATGATCACACTCGCCGCGCAGCTATACGGCAAGCCAGCCAAGGGTTGATCTGCCACATGGGGGCAAGTGAACGCACTCCCAAGGCAATAACTGCACATATCACGTTCCCCAAGACGGGCACCTAATACATTCATCCTCCTGCCGCTCCCAAGCCGTTTTCAACGGCCGATAATTGATCTTTCGTCAAGTTGCCCCAAAGCAGGGCAGAGGTCGCTGACGTCCTCGAAGGACGGCCCGCAGGGGCTGAAAGAATGGTCTGATGGGCAAACTTGGGGCCGGGAGCGGTGGCGGGCAGGAGTCGATCTTGGAGGTTCGCGTGGTGCTGGTCGACAGCGTGCCTGAGATATGGCGTCTGCTCGAGATTCGAAGCCCCATGGCACTCGACCAGGTACACGAAGTTCTGCAGGTGGCTTTTGGCTGGGAAGACGCGCATCTGCACGGGTTCACAGCCCTGGAGCCTTTTGTGCGGCTGCGGCCTGTCGACGGCGAGATTCCCGATGACCTGCAGTGGCTCCCGAAACAGGAGTGCTTTGATCCGGACGACAGACCTGAGGAGGATCTCTCCCTCGAGCAGCTGTTCGCGCTGGGCTCCGCGGTGGCCTTTTACGAATACGACTTCGGTGACAGCTGGCTTCACAGGCTCGAGCTGGTGTCCCGACGCCCCGCCGACGAAGGCGCGCCGGCGGCCCGGCTGGTCGACGGCGCCCGACGCGGCCCGCTCGAAGACTCTGGAGGATTGCCCGGGTACGAGGACATCATGGACGCCTTGGCCGATCCGTCTCATCCTGACCATGCCGAGTACTGTGCCTGGGCGGCCGATATAACCGGCTCTACTGAACCTTTTGAGCCGGCCTTTCTGGACATCGCCGATGTCAACCGGACACTGTCTACGTTGTTCTGACGCTGGGACTGCGACCGAAAACTCCACGAATAGCAGCCAGGAAAGAGCCTCTTTTACGGCTCTCCCCCAGCCATTTTCCAACGCCGATAACCGACGTTACGTCAAGTAGTACTCTGCGTATCTCATCAGATGAATCAATCAGGCCCTCTCCCGCAATGTTCTGGGCCGCATCTTTAATGAGCCCTTATGGCGCGGCATTGAAGGGTTTTCTCCGGGGCCGATCGATACCAGCAGCCATGGCGCGTGGCTCCGCGCCAACGCACTGAACGACAGAAAAAAGGCCTCTGACCTGCAGATTTGTTGTGATGATGCATTTAATGAATCATTGATTCAGTTTTTGAAGCAGGTTCGGGAGGCGAAATGGCAGTCGATGGATCAGGCCGGGTCCGGCTTTTGGGCTCCCTCCAGCTGCTCCATCCCGAACAGCAGACCTTCGACGAGATGCTGGATGGCTGGCGCAACCAGCAGTTATCGCGCAACCTGAAGTTCGACACCATTGACCAGCGCATCCGATACGTCCGCAGGTTCGTCGACCACGTCAATGAATTTCCGTGGCATTGGACCCCGGCCCATGTCGAGGAGTATTTCGGGGATTTGCGCTCGATCCGGCACCTGAGCCACTCGACTCTGCGCGCTCACCAGTCCGCGCTGCGCCACTTCACCTCCTACGTCGCCAACCCCGACTATGGCTGGGACCGGGTCTGTGAACAGCGCTTCGGCACGCATCCGGCCCAGGTCTTCTACGAGTGGAACACCTCCACCGATGTGCAGGACTTCGAGGGCCGCCCCTCGAAACGTCCCTTCACCAGGGAGGAGCTCCAGCGGATCTTCGACCACGCCGACGACGAGGTCGAACTCATTGAAGCCTCCGGCAAGAAGGGCTGGCAGGCGGCCTACCGCGACGCTGTGATGCTCAAGGTGGCCTATTCCTACGGGCTGCGGTTCAACGAGCTGCGGCATCTGCAGAGCGTCGACTTCGCAACCAACCCGCACGCGCGCAAGTTCGGGAAATACGGTGTCTGCAAAGTCCGGTTCGGCAAATCCCGCAGGGCATCACCGCCCAAGCCCCGCAGCGTCCTGACGGTCTTCGACTGGACCGCCGGCGTCCTTGAGGACTGGCTCGCCAACGGCCGCGGAACCCTTCACACACTGGACCTCTTTCCCAGCGAACGCGGTGGACTCATCGTCGAATCCACCCTCCTGCGGCGCCTCCGGCGTTATCTCGACGAGCTGGGAATACCTTCAGACGGGCTGGATCTGCATTCCCTGCGGCGCTCCTACGCCACGCACCTGCTGGAAGCCGGATGGGATCCTAGATTCGTGCAATACCAAATGGGCCACGAGTACGCGTCAACCACCGGTATCTACCAATTCGTCAGCGACGACTTCCGCAACACCACCCTGCGGGCGTCCCTGGACCGCACGATGGACCAGGCGCTGGGCAAACAGTCGGGAGGCCGGGGATGAAGCGCAAGGTCGAATACACGTGGCGGCTCTCCGAGCTGATGGCGGCCCGGGGACTTCACAACACGACCGATCTCATCCCACTGCTAGCCGAGCGCGGAATCATCCTTTCCCGGCCGCAGGTCTACCGCATCGTCAACCAGAAACCCGAACGGGTCGCGCTGCAGGTCATCGCGGCGATCTGCGACATCTTCTCCTGCGGCCCCGAAGACCTCATCACCGTCACCGCCGCCGATGTCCGGGCACGCAAGACCGGAACCGCCAACTCCCCCAACGTGGTGGACCTCAACCGCACCGTCCGCCCGCGCCGCGCCCGCATCATCGACGATGACCATTGACCTCCCGGAAGGACTCACACCGCGCAACACCGTCCGCGGCAGGCCCCGCACGACCGGCTCCGTCCAGTGCGCCAGGTGCGGCCGCAACGCCGGCAGGACCAGGGCAACCTGGCCCGAAGGCAAGATCTGCGGTCCCTGCTTCACCGTGGCGACCCGCACCCACGGCACTTGCCCCGACTGCAAGCAGCACAGACTGCTCCCCGGCCCACCCATACAGGAGGGAGGACCCCGTTGCGCTCCGTGCGCCGGCATCCTCCACAACTTCCACTGCGCCCGCTGCAGCCACGAAGGTGAGTTCTACCGCCGCGGCATCTGCGCCCGCTGCGCACTCAGGGATGATCTCACCACCCTGCTGCTCACAAATCCGGCTGATCCGACAACTGCAAACCGTCTGGTTGACGTCCTCTGCCAAGCCGATCGACCGGAAAGCATCATCACCTGGAAGCGCTCCCCGAAGGTCCAGGCGCTCCTGACCTCAGTCTCGAGCGGACAGACTCCCCTGACCCACGAAGGTCTCGACAGTCACCGGGAAACGGCGGGGCGGGCAGCCGACCACCTCCGGGCAATACTCGTCCATCACGGGCTCCTCCCCTATCAGGACCCCTATCTGACCCGCTTCGAAACCTGGATCGATGCCAAGCTCCGCCTCCTGCCCGCCGAGGTGGCCAAACCCGTCGAGCATTTCGCCAAATGGCACCACCTCCGGCGGATCCGCAGCATGGCAACCCGCAACAAAACGGCCCAGCGCCCGGTGCACTCCGCCAAACAGGAGATCACCGAAACCATCAAGTTCCTCGACTGGCTCTGGCAGACCCACAACCGCACCGCCGCAACCTGCACCCAGCAGGACGTGGACACCTGGCTCACGACCGGGCCGACAACCAGGAAAGCCGTCCGGACCTTCTTCGTCTTCGCAAAAAAGACCGGCACGAATATGCGTGTCGAAATCGGCCACTATGCCGCTAAAGACCGACCCGCCATCCCGCAGAAACAACGCCTCGCCTGGCTACGGGAACTGCTCACCGGCACCAGCGAATCCCTGCCCTACAGAGTCGCTGGAACACTGCTCCTCCTCTATGCCCAGCCCCTGGTCCGGGTGGCGGCGCTCCGAACCGACGCCATCAGAATCAACGCCACTACCGGCACGATCAGCATCACGTTCGGCAAACATCCAGCGCCCGTCCCACAGCCACCACCTCTCCGTCACCCCGCCACCACTGGTCGCCGACGCACTCGGCTACAGCTACCAAGTCGCATTCCTCCACGCAGACGCCGCAGGAGACGCATGGTCCCGGTACGTCGACCGGCGGACGGAACCCTGAATGAACAAGGGCGCCCGTCAACTCCGGTACGGGGCACCTCGCCGCCATGGCCCACGACGTTTAGGGAGTTTCATTGTTGGGCCTCCGCCTAGCCTCGATCTTCGTCGAGTTCTTCTTTAGGCGGGTCCTTCTCGGGACCTTTGGAATTGCGACTCCGGCCAACGGCAACTGGCATGCAAAAGCCAGTAACTGCCCCGCCGATCACGGTCATTGCCCACTGCGGAAGCTCAGGAAAAAGCGCCCCGGCACTGACAGCGGCGATCACACCCGCAAGCACTGCAAGAATCCCGTGTAATACGAATCGTGGCCAATTCATGGCTCAGCATAACCGGGCATGAATGACGTCGCCACGCCTTCAGAGCGCCCTTCAGCGATCTGCGCCAGCGGGCCATTCATCGACAATACGCACACATTGGATACGCAGGGGTGCCAGTAAAACCGCGATTATTGCATCTGATGCAAAGCAGCCCCTCCTCTACAGACTCATTCGACTGCGGTGACGCGCGTGAGCCCTGGAGGCGACGAACGGAATTGTTTCCTTTGCGCCCGAGCGCGCGAGATCCGCCCATCACGCTGAGTAGCTATGTGGTGGGCGGTCCTACATCCATCGGCAACCACTCGGCCCCTTCGGATTCATCTGGCGCAGCCAGCCCATATAAAAGGATGTCGAGGTACCTGCGAGTCTCGACGGCAAACTGCTGGAGCAGCGGTACAACGTCGTGAGTTGCGTTCTTGTAGTTCAGCTGCACCTTCATCTTTGGGCGAAGGATCATCTCACCGACCATCCGAATATGCCCTCCGGCGTGGATCGTCCCGAGTACCACACCATCCTCAAACCTGCTGTCCGGGTGCATTTCCAAGCGTGGCATGGCTGGGGTGTCGCGGTCATCATACTCGAATGTTCCGTTGAGGTTGACTTGGTGCAGGTCGGCCGAGACTGTCAGGATGTCGCGGTGTTTGTCTTGGATATCGAGGTCGTGGAGCATCGACAGCACCGTCACACCCCCAGTTGCATAGGTGAAGGGCTGGATAATCCGAAGCCGTTCTTGAAACTCCGGGCGGATATCGCCGATCCAAGCCTTGACGCTATCTTTCCACCGCTTTTCGTCCTCCCAGATTGGGAAGGTGACGCTCTTCGGTCGTGTTGGCTCCGCATCGTTGAAATGGGCCATACCCCAAGCCACGGCGTCGAATGCGCTTCGGAAGTTGTGCAACGCATCGCCGAGATCGAGTGACCATTCGTGCTTCGGTATTCCACGTGGGACTCGGGCAACCAGATCGATACCTTGCCGGTCTTCGCGCAGCACGGCTTGGACCGATACGGGGGCGCTGGCGTGCCACTCGCCGAACTTCGACTGCAACGCCGCAATGTGGGTGTTCGCTCTGCTCCACTTCAGGTCAGGCCAGGTGGAGAAGTTGACGCCACCAACTAGCTGAATCTGCTCTGTGAACGCGGGTTGGTTGTCTTCGGTGAGAGCGTCGTCAGACATGGGTCAAGTATGGCATTGGGAGTAATCCGATTCCTGCTGGACACCAGCAACGTTGCCAGTGATGCCGTAGATATGAACTTAATCGATTTATGCTGACGGAATCGCGGTTATCGGCGTTTGGGAATGGGACTAAAAAAGCCGCCAGAACTAGTCCGGCTGTAGTTCAGCTGGCCTTCGTCGGTTGGGCTTCAGTTAGTGAACGGACGCAAGGGTCGTGCCGGGCTCCTGAAAACTTAGGAAGCCCGTCAGCAATGCTGACAGGCTTCGTGGGAGTGGAAACATCCCAAAGCAAGCATACGACGGGAATTCGCTGCCACCAGGCTGGAACACCGGAACGGCGTTCGTCATCGAGAGGCCCTTCAATGCAGCTGCTGGACGGGCTTGTTGGGGACCACCGTTTCCGCCGCAAGGTCATCGCCGCCTGGGGAAAGCCGGATCAGCCGGCAGTAGAACGCCTCTACGACAAGGGCGTTTTCGTTTCAGCATTACGTGCTGGGCAACCTCTCCCCCAAGGCCCTGTGCGGCGGTTCGGTGCTGCTCGTCTCCGACCAGCCCTTCACGACTTGGACGGGGCAGTTCCGACCAAGCTGCAGTGCCCGCTGCGCGTTTCCGTCGTGGCCCGCGTTATGGTCTGCGTTGCCGCTGAAGATACTAGGCAAAAGAGCTAGTTGTCGGCTGCTGTGCACTTGGTTGAGGCATTTTCAACGAGAACATTTTGCGTGTTCCCCCGCGGCCACGGGAAGCGCATACTAAGCCAATCGTTTGTCGCTCGACGACGCCGTCAGTGAGTGTCTTCGGGAGGTCAACGACGTCCTAATTCCACAGAGCAACACGAAGGGACCGAAAATGGAAATTCACCGGCTCTTACTCCTTGACCTCCCGGACTACAGTGATCGGCTTGGAGCACTGTTAACGCGCATGGAAAGCGATGAAACGCTGCGGCAATTATATTTACGAGACCCGAGCACGATCTTGACCAAGGCTCTGTTCCCCGGCCAACCCAATTTACCCAAGAGCGTAGTTAGCCGAAGCAACAGGCTCCTTTTTTCACTGCTCAGCAATCAGGGCTTCATGGCCTGGGCTGATGGCTACGGAGCTGCACTCGGAGAAAGAGCGAGAACAGAATTTCCGAACCTCAGCGAAGAGGAAGCGGGACGGGCACTAGCCTCAAAGCTTGAAGCCACAGAAGTTTATGAAGAGATCATTGGGGCGGCCGTAGCTAACGTCGACCGCGAGCTGCTTGCGACGCTGCTCGCTGTCAAAAATCATGAACTAGACAGTGTGCTGGCTGGCCGCCCAGGAGGTGGCGACGCACCTCCTGTCAACATAGTTGCAGCCTACGTCGTTGTGATTATAGCTGTCTTCGCTGTGATAGCAGCCACAGTGCTTAACCATCATTATGGCAAGAACGCGCCAGGGGGCTTCGCGCGCACTGATCTGGACAGGCTAAGCAGATTGTTACTTGAGGGGCTCACTAATGAAGCCGAGGCCATGAGGGCAGCAGGCACCCTCAGGTCCACTGATCCTAATGACCGTGGCGCTGCAAGATGAAACCGTATGAAACGCCGAAGGCGTCGCGCACCCTCTCACTGATGCCTACCTACCGTTGCACGGCAGCCTGTTCACATTGCGGGACGTTGAGCAAGCCACAGGAGAAGACACGCCTCGATGCAGAGCATTTAAGGGCAGCGATCACGGAGGCATCAGACCTTGGCTTTGAGCTGGTTGTTTTTACCGGTGGGGAAGCAACTCTGGCTGGCGACGCCCTGTTCGAACTCATCGAATACGCGAGGGAACGAGAACTACGGACCAGGCTTGTCACCAACGCTTGGTGGGCGCGGACCAAGGAAGCCGCGGAGAAATGGCTCGACCGGTTGGACACAGCAGGATTGGACGAGATCAACTTTAGCACTGGCGATGAGCATGCCCGCTTCGTCCCAGTTGAGAGGGTCATATTTGCTACCTGCGCCGCCTTGGAAAAGGGATTACCGGCTTCAGTAATGGTTGAGGTAAAGGATGGCAGAGCCGTAACAAGACAGGTCATCGACGAGAGCCCGCTCATTCGCGAGGTGCTCGGGCGAAGTCCGAATGCGTCACTGCATATTCTCGAAAGTCCGTGGATGCCATTGACGCTTGAGAGCGACATCGAATACAGCCCCGAACTTACGGCCAACCGCGCAAACTTATCCGCAAGGACAGGATGTGACAGCGTCCTGAACACGACTACTGTAGGGTCCGACGGAACGATTTCGGCGTGCTGCGGAATAGGCGTCCGGCTGATCCCTGAACTCCATACCGGCAACATCGTTACAGGGAAAATCGCTGATGCAGTCAAGACTGGGGACAAAGACTTCCTCAAGCACTGGATAGCCGTCGAAGGCCCCGAACGCATATTGGCTTGGGCGGCAGAACATGATCCGTCTATCCGATGGGAGGACAAGTACGCCCATCGGTGCCACGCATGCCTTCGGATGTACAAGGACCCTGCTGTGCGGGCAGTAATCGAAGAGCACTATCAGGAGAAGGTGATTGACGTCCTGACTGCCGAATGGCTTCTCAATTCTTACGGTCAGAATAGACAGGAGACATCAGAGGCAAGCGCTCCAGACTAGGGAAAGCCGCACCGTAGTGACTTGCCCAAACAGTTCAACTAGACGTGCCTCCAGCCTCGGCTGGAGGGACGCCGCTGCTGCCGCCGTCCGTACGCATGCTAGGCATGACGACCACATTTTTGACAGCGTCCCGCTCAGGGACATGTAGCCCTCAGCCTTGACCATGGCCATTTCCGAGGAGATCGCGCCACATTCGGACATCAATGGCGTCAGGGTGTCCACGGCGATATTAATGGAAGCTTCCACTGCTTCCTTATGCGGGCCGGTGTACCAGAGCAGTGTGCGGACGACGGTGACGCGTGCGCCGGAGGCGAGGGTTGAGTCCGCCCCGGTTCGGCCCGGCGAGGCAGTGGCCTTCCGCCCCGATGCAAATGGGTGGAACGAGACAGGGAAGGCTCAATCACTGTGCCAAGGGGACCCTCGTGCTAGTAGTTGAAGTTGAAGGAGTCAGGGCTGAATATGTCAGGTTGAAGAACACCCCACTCTGACATCAAACGATCCACGTATCTTGACCTGCTCCAATAAAGGCCATAGAACTCAAGCTGACAGTTGATGGGTTTGGAGGCTCAGGTGGCTGGACAACGGATCGGGTACGTGCGCATAAGCACGCTGGACCAGAATGAGAAACGCCGACTCGAAGGCCAGGTTCTGGACCGGGTCTTCACCGACAAAGCCTCGGGCAGGGACGCCTCCGGGCCGGAGTCACTGAGCTGCTGCGGTTCGCCCGTCACGGGGACACAGCCGTCGTGCACAGCATGGACCGGCTCGCCCGCAACCTCGATGACCTGCGTTCCCTGGTACAAGGGCTCACCCGTAAAGGAGTGCGGGTGGAGTTCGTCAAAGAGAGTCTGGTCTTCACCGGCGAGGACTCCCCCATGGCCAACCTCATGCTCTCCGTCATGGGGGCCTTCGCCGAATTCGAACGCTCTTTGATCAGGGAACGGCAGCGGGAAGGCATCGCCCTGGCCAAGCAGCGCGGTGCCTACCGCGGGCGGAAAAAGAGCCTCACACCGGAACGAGCGGCCGAGCTGGTACAGCGAGCCGCCAGCGGAATTCCCAAATCCGTCCTCGCCAACGACTACGGCATCAGCCGGGAAACGGTTTACCAGTACCTCCGTCAGGCCAAGCTGGCCTGACACCCTCCCCTGCCGGTCCAGCGCCTACGTACGTGGAGCCCTCCTGCTTTACGGAATCACGGTTATCGACTCTTCTATGGTTGTCAACGTAGCAATGGCCGGGGACTGTGGGCATTGAGTGTGCGGTAGATCCGTCGGGCGAGGTAGCGTTTCACGCACCGAGGAATTTCTTTCTTGGATCGCCCTTCTGCCTGCCGTTTCGCTACGTATGCGACCGTCGCTGGATCGAACGCCATCCTCGTAACACCAACCAGGTGAAGGGCTTTATTCAGAGTCCTGTCGCCGGCGCGGTTGAGCCTATGACGGACGGTAATTCCAGATGAAGCGGGAATGGGGTTGACCCCGGCCAGGGAGGCGAAAGCCGCCTCGGAACGTACCTGGCCCTGATGAGACCAAGCGGTAAGACAACTAGCTGCCGTGACGGGTCCGAAGCCGGATTCCTGCAGCAGCGGCGCGGCTTCGCTGACCTCAACCAGTTCGGTGATCCGGGAGCCGTTTGTTTTGATCTCAGCGTCGAGGTCGCCGATGCGCTTGGCCAGTCTGACCGCTTCAGAGAGGGCCACCGATACAGCAAGAGGTTCTTCACGGACCCGCCACCGGGACACCTCCAGTATCTGACTTCCGGTCAACGACTTGCGCGCATCGAAACCCAAATCATTGATCCGGAGCAGCGCGGTCAACGCGTTCACTGGTCCGGTCGGTTGTCATCGAATGACGCGCACTGACTAGGACCCGCAACGCTGCGCGGACCCCTTCGTTCAACCGTGGCCGGCGCAACTTATCCTCTTCCAAGGAAAGGACGGCAGAAGCGTTCCGGTGCGCGTCCAACGGATCGGACTTCCAACCCCACGACGCGGCAGGGCGTCCATGCGCGTGGCTTCAGCAACCTGGTAGCCGGCTGCTGCGACAGCACCGGCCAACACGGCACCATAAGAAGCCGTGCCCTCAATCACCCATAGAGTGGCCAGATCGGCTTCGGTGCGACGCGCAACCCAAGCAATGGCGCGGTTGATCCCGGCGCCCGTCGCTGGGAAATACCGGTTTTCGATCCGTTCGCCGCTTGCCGCGGCAATGATGGCGAAAACGTGCTTCCGGGCGTGGGTGTCGACACCCACGCCGTACGGGTGGGAATACGCAACGATAGTCATAGCGGTTCTGGCACCTTCCTCATTTCGCGGACATGGTCAGGCCGTTGCGGGCCGGTACCAGTCCGGGTAGAGGTCACTTCGGAACAGCACTGTGACGATAACAAGACACCCGGGCACGGGGCCAAGCGTTTAATGAGTCACGACCGCGGGTGGAACGACCTGCACCTACTCTGCCAGCCAATCCCAGACCAGCCACCCCAATCCTCACAGGCGTTCAAGCCACGGGAGGAGAAGTGGGTGCGAGAACTCAGGTGAGGACGGCGGATCGGTGCCCGCAAGTTGCCGTGCGCTGCCCGCCGCCCCCGCCCACCTTGATCTACGGTCAGTCGTGAGGCATCGCGCTTCAGACACCGCATCGTAGCTGGTAGAAGCAGCTACGTGACTGGAGACGAACTTGCCCTACTACCTCCGGGTCTCGAAAGCTCGGAAGATGACTTCTCCTCGTAAGTTCACCTCAACTTTCCGCCATAATGGCCACTTTTTCAGCACAATGTCTTGGTGGGTCTTTTTGTAATTTTCTAGATCACCTGCATCGTTTGGCGGGTCCCCTCCCAGTGCTTCCCGTGCAGGAATCTCGCCGTGTGCGACAGGTTTCGGAGAATTTGCGCTAGCGGGGATACCCCAAGCATCCTTGAAAGCTTGAACAACAGTCGCTGCACGCGCCGCCGAGAGTTCCATGTTGTTCTCTGATGTGTCCTCCGGGGATGCGAAACCGTGTATTTCAATCTGAGATGCGGAGGCCAGCACGATGGCACGATTGGTTGCCAAGAAAACTTCTAAAAGGAATCGACTATCCTGGAATGGTTGGCTGCTTTTCTTAAGTTCTGGCGAATTAACCTCGAACAGCACGACTCCATGCTCTTGACCGAGAAGGCCATGATGAACTTCGAGAGGGACTTGATTTTTTGCGACTTTCGAGTCGTGCCCGAAGTGAACTATGGCACCGTATCCTGCCGAAACAGTAAACAGCTGCACTTTAAAATTGATCTTTTTGTACGCATCAATGAACTTATCCCAGCCCTCTTTTATACTCTTAGGAGTAGTTACGGTTTGAACATTCGGATTAACAGGCGCTACTTTAGGTCCACTTGTCCGCACACTCTCAAGAACGGTGCCGTTCCTTAAACACATTGTATGAAAGCTGGTGTTGGGGTAGGACGCGGAAAATCCAGGTCCGGAAACGCTTGGTAGTTTCAGATTGGCAGCGTGGTACCAGGCCCCATGAAAGTCAATGGCGTTCACGGGGGCTGACGAAAAAAAGATCTGTTGACCGAGGGATGCGCTTCCACCTCCGTCCCACTTGGCACTCTTCGGTTCCTTCTCTTTGTCGGACTTGACGCTTTTAGGTTCCTCCTCGATGTCGAATAGATCGAAAATACTCGAGCTAACAGCCAAGCCAGTGCCTATATCCAAAAAAGCACCTAACAACCATTCGCTGGTTTTGTCAATGCGTTCAGACTTTGCTGGTTTCCACCAATCTGACGTAGTAGTCGAAAATGTTGGCGATTCTTTTTGCGCTTCCAGCAAGACATTAGGTTCCTTTAAAACAAAATTCCCATCGCTATCCCTTACGCGCGAATTGTTGCGCATTTCAAATTCCACAAGGATGCGTCGCACCACAAGTTGGAAGATTGTAAAGGTCCCCTTAACAGCATCGATCTCGTTTGTCGGCGTATTTTTTGTGTCCGCCGCAAGCAGCTTCTTGTCTTTTTCTGACTGCCCGGAGTTCTTCACGAGCATTTTTGACCAAGTCGTAGGGCTTACAGGAAGAAAGTCCACGATGTATGCGAAACCCTTGCTCCCCCCGACCATAATGTTCAACAACCCGAAGATGCGTTTCGCCTTCTCATCCTCGGGTTCAATGCCAGCCGCTAGGGCTTCATACAGCTCAAGACGCGTAGATGTTCCGTCGCCAGCCCTCGGCTTAGTGCCGCCGAGGACACCGCGCAAGGTGGATACGAGAAGTTTCTGATGTGCCTCCGGCAGTTCCCCCGGTGATAGCTCTGTCACCTGATCCAGATGGTCAAGAATTCTGCGACATGCTGTTCTACGGTCGAGAGGAACCATGGCATTGCTTGTTTGCCGCCAAGCCTCAAGGAGTCGGTCTGCCTTAGCGTTCACAAAGTGATCTACGACTGCAGCCTGCCATCCTTGGTGCATAGGGGATACCTGCTGCTGAATTAGATACTCGCGCGTCGAGGTTTCTGCAGTTTGAATGACAGTCCAAGGTAACCTCGGGCTGGTGTCATACCTGCTGAACACGTCTGCATAGCTACTCGACATATCGAATCTGAGGAACGCCTGCGCGCCTCCATCCGCAGAGGAAGCCCAGGAGAAACAGCCCACATTTTGATAAATTTCCGCTCTGGGGGGAAAGCCCGTTCCTGCCGTCACATGCGGGTCCGCGCTGTTCGGCTCATCCTGGCGATTATTCGCAGTCCCCCAATGCATCAGAAATTCACCGTTACTGAAGCGATGACGGGTGTCTACGATAAAGGCGCCTGAGTTAAGTGGCGTCACCTCACGCTGGTCGGGCCAGGAACCCAAGTGCGCGTTGAATCCTCTGCCAGGGGGCATAGCGAACCAGCCTACGATAGCTTGCCCCGCGCTACAGATCTGAACAGTCATGGGACGTCGAACTTGTCGAACAGACCGCTTCCTGTTGTAGGTGCTTGGTCTCGTGAACTCGATCGGAACGCCGTTCTGCTGGTATAGGCCTGTCGGGTCAAAAGAGAGAACACGGTTTTCCGGGCTGGGCCTAGCGAATCGAATCCGCGGTGGAAGAGAGACTGCCTCAGCCTTTCGAGGAATAGAGCTGGGGAATGAAGAAGGCGGCTTGGGGAGAGCGGGGGCCTCCCCAGGCTGGGGCGCGCTAGGTGGTTGTGGGGGGTGAAGACGGGCCATCAGTTGTCCAAGAGTAGAGAAGTAGTGACTTCACGTGTAAGACATAGGGAAGGGAGATTGCCAAAGTGAAAACTTCACCGTATGCACTCTTAAGTAGCCCCTCAATTCGGACGGCAGGCTTCCAATACATCCCAACGGACGAGAGTCCGGGGTAGTGAACTCTTCGGATACCCGAACCACGAGCAGTAGGACCGCATCAACCTTGGTCCTCGCCAGAACCGCGCTGCTCTTTTGTAGTCGTAGCACTCTCCTCGATTGAGGGCTGATCGACTACTTTGACCTGCAAAGTTTTAGGGTGGTACTCGACTTCCACTGCGGCAATTTGGTCCGTCGGTAGCACTTCCATCCACTGGGAGAACAGTTCCTGCCTCTCACTGTTGCCATCAAACCGCACGCCTCCTGCTAAGGGGTAAAAGCCGTGTTCGTACACAGCCTCGGATGGCAGACTTCCCGCCATCTCTTTGTCAAAAGCCGAGTCACTGTCCCCCTCATCAGGTATCGGAGTTTTCGCGTTTTTATGAAAACTACTGATTTGATGTATCAAGCCATGCAGGGCATCTAATACAGAAACGTTCTCCGTGCCTTTATCGTCGTGCAGTCTGTAATCATCGGAAAGCCCCTCGGCCCCTTCAACATGCGCCTGTCGTAGCCAGGCGATAGCCTCTTTCTCTTTCCCGACCCGGATTGGAATTACTGCCTTTACCCAAGGAGAGTTGAGCAGCGCGTTGCGCAACTCATCCCCATCTAACTGCAGAAGCCACCCCAACGAGCTACCTAGTTTCGCAGGGGACGAGTCCTCAGTGATGTAGTAGTTGTCACGGCCTAGTTCCCGAGCGCCTCCCCAATCGACGGTGTTTGCGATGGGGATTGCCGGACGTTGCGGCGCACCCACAAGAGGCAAGATTTTTTCCCAGTTGATGAGGGAACTGAAAACCATGTCCTTGATATCCATTTTACCGGTGTCGTCGTCTTTACCGGCGTCCTTATCGCCGTTAGGCGAAGTTGGGGAACCAATGAACTGGGTGCTACGGTGCCGTCTCGGAATCCACCACTCCGCGGCTACGAAGTACAGCATCTTGTCAACGTCGAAAATCGACCGCACGAGCTCTGATGTAACGTGCGTCGGCGCATCACCACCCACATCCATTAGCTGTGCTATAAGTCGGCGGAAAATAACAGTACGTTCCTCTTCACGGAGCATACCTGCGTTGCGAGGCTGTATAGCACTCGCGGCTTTTATCCTAGCTTGGGATTGCTCTATGAATGCATCTCGATACCGCTGGGCGCGTTCCTCGTTGTACATCTCCATACGCTTGCTGTATTCCAGATCAAGCTTTTCTATCAATGTTGCATCTGGCGCCCATGTGCACTTGGCAGTGACAACAATTTCACCCTTTCCGTGGAAATTCACACGGTCCAGATGAATGATAAAAGATCCTTTGCTGGAAGCGGCGGTTGAGGTGATGCTTGAAATAGAAGCTAGCAGGTCGGCCCCGCCAGGATCGATTTCAACATTCTGCAGGGTGAAGCCCGGCGTTTCCAGTGTGGCCGTGAAGGGGAAATTGGCGACGATATGATTCTTCACTTCTTTAATACCAAAGGTGCTTGTAATCTCGGCCTCACCGCCATTCACGTATGAGACATCATTCGGCCCACTGTCGATTGCGGAAAAGGGAATCTTTAGGGGACAATCAGAAAACTTAGTATCAGCATGTGTCGGTTGATCAGGCTGCACCAGGTCCGCAAGCTCAGGGGGTTTACCTAAGTGCACGAGTTGACTGATCCCCAAATCCCCCCCTGGATCATCAACAAAGGTGTGCCAGCACAATTGAACTCCGACGTCTTGGACTTGCACGCCTACCTTGCGCATCTTTCGACGCAATTCGTAGTTGACAAGGCGCTTGGTCGTGTTCTGAATCACGTAACGCTTACTTGCCGTGTCAACGGTCTCCGTCGTTACTTTGTACGTTGTTTTGAAATTCTTTTTGATTTCACTTGCGAGGCGGTCTGTTTGTGACCGCATCATTTTGTGCGTCGTTTCCTTTGCAGCGGTGCTTGCCTCGTCAAGAGAGAAATTGGCAGTAGCGGTGTCTTGAAAGACCGGGGTTTTGTAGTTTGCAACATTGGTCACACCCAGTTTCACGCTGGAAGTGTTCTCTTCCCTGACCGCGTCGGCGAGGTCGTCCTGCCGGGTAGTTTCAGACTCGCTTCTACTGATTGTCTCATTACCGATTTCGGTAGCCCGCTCACTTGTAGTTCTTCGGGTATTTGTTTCTATGAGTTCGGTCGTTCCGCCTGGACTCAACCAGATATGTCCAACAGGCGGACCGAGAAAGGTATCAAACTCAAAAAAATACTGTCGGTAGAGATGAATCAGGCCAATGGGGGAAAGCACGGCCTCCCAGCTATCCGCGTTGAAGCTAAGCATGGGGTCGGCCTGCAGGGCGGAAATTTCCCCTTGTTCGATGTCCGCATTATAGAAGAGCGCTGTAAGTTCGTCTTGATTGTTTTGTGCCAAAAATATGAGATACCCAGCGATACGCACTTCTTTATCGAAGAGAGCACGTATGGCCACTTGCGAATTGGTTGCAGGGCTAACCGCCGCTAGGAAGCTTCTAGCGTAGATGGCCGCGGGGGATTCGGATGCGACTTCATCTGGATTGTTGATCGTTCGAACCAGCTCTTCTAAGAGGGCCGTCATGGCTGGAGGGGAGACAACACTAGACCAAGAAGTAGGTGGTTGAGAGCCCAGCTGCTGTGCGAGGAGTCTCACAACCGCACAGTCTATGGAAGAATCGACAGCAAGCTTTGGCGGCGCTTTATAGTCGAAGGGCTCCAAAGGCTTGACTTTGATGACCGATCGTCGGCCTTTAAGGGGTGGAAATTCTTGGATTACTTCTACTCTTGAGAATCCCTGGTTTACAAGACGTTTCCCGAGCGCATCATAAATCTCACGTCGCTCGCGTCTAATCCGTTTCTGAAGACGTCCAGATTTCCAGCCCAGTAGTGGCTGATATATACCAAAACTCTCTGAGGCGTAGGGGAGTGTTCCTCTATATTCCTGCCAAGCCGTCATCGCACGCTCCCTGAGGCCGTTGTTGCGCTGATCTTGCAAGCTCATCACACGGATCCTTAGGATGGTGGAATTTTTTCAATCAGTCAATACTACTCAGTAACGAGTCGCATGATTTCAAGGGGGTTGGCCAACCGGTGGCCCGTGTTCTGCGCCTGTCGGCGGCAGCACGGGGCCAGGGAAAGTGGTCCATAGTGTGGCTGCCCGGGAAACCGGCGGCTTGCAGTCCCCGACCGCTCGTCCACTCCGTCGAGCGGCGCCCGCTGAGCTCGGCATCTAGCACGTCTCTCGTGGTCATCTTGCCGTAGTCGCTCTGGGGCAGCTCCACCGCCACCTCAGGCTCCTACCAATGGCTGGGGCCGATGCGAGGATGCCAGTAATTGGTCTGGCCCCGGCGCTCCTAATATTCCATTCGAGTAGGGCACACCCCACTCTGACATCAAACGATCCACGTATCTTGACCTGCTCCAATAAAGGCCATAGAACTCAAGCTGACAGTTGATGGGTTTGGAGGCTCAGGTGGCTGGACAACGGATCGGGTACGTGCGCATAAGCACGCTGGACCAGAATGAGAAACGCCGACTCGAAGGCCAGGTTCTGGACCGGGTCTTCACCGACAACGCCTCGGGCAGGGACGCCTCCAGGCCGGAGTCACTGCGCTGCTGCGGTTCGCCCGTCACGGGGACACAGCCGTCGTGCACAGCATGGACCGGCTCGCCCGCAACCTCGATGACCTGCGTGCACTCGTTCAGGGCCTGACGCGAAAAGGGGTGCGGGTGGAGTTCGTCAAGGAGAGTCTGGTCTTCACCGGTGAGGACTCCCCCATGGCCAAACCTCATGCTCTCCGTTATGGGGGCCTTCGCCGAGTTCGAGCGCTCCCTGATCAGGGAGCGGCAGCGGGAAGGCATCGCCCTGGCTAAGTAGCGCGGCGCCTACAAAGGTCGGAAAAAGACCCTCTCACCGGAACAGGCGGCGGAGCTGGTCCAGCGTGCGGCCACCGGCGTCCCCAAGTCCGTCCTCGCCAGCGACTACGGCATCAGCCGGGAAACGGTCTACCAGTACCTGCGCCAGGCCAAACTTTCCTAAAGTCCTCCCCTGCTGGCCCAGCCGCTACGCCGAAGCGGGAACCATGCGAGCTTAACAGAATCACGGTTATCGGCGTCCCATTTTTGGCTAGGGGAGGGGCGGGAATGACTGCCCGTGTGACACCGCCGCGGCCACGGTTTGAGGTACTCGCTGTGCCACGAATTAGTCTTGGAGACATGGAACGCTCCGACCGCGATGCCGCAGAGGTATCCGCAGAGTGGCGTCGGCTGGATGCACAAGCGCGTGCCATCGCCGACAGGCTCCTGGTCCAAGGGCCCGGCGCGGTGAATCGTCTGGGCCCTCAGATGGGACTATATCGGGAGATCAAGCACGGCCTGGCGAACATGCCGTATCTAGAGGATCGGAAGCCCGATGCCGGCGGTAGCTCCAGGCGCTGGGAACGCGGCCAGTGGCGCCGGCTGACGAAACAGCTGCTCATGCAGGCGCGTGACATAGCAGACCAACTCCTGGAGGAAGGCCCTGCCGCTGTGAATAGTCTCGGCCCTAAGATGGATCGCTATGCTGCAGTGAAGAAAGAGCTGGAGCAGCTCTCGTACGCCGTAGCGGGAACCCACTCACAGGCACCGCAGGCCCCTAACTGGTAGCGACCAGGTCTACATAAGTTAGAGGCTCATTCTGGGCCACTCAGCTGACGGTGGGTCGACCTCATCAAACCACTGGACCACAGCGTTGCCCCCGTACGCCATTCGCTGCGCGCGTTGATGAGCTTGGACCCGATCTTGATGTCTTTGGCCCAGGACGGCACCAACCCTCATCGCGCTATGAGCAGGTGCCGGTCAATAGAACCCTCATCGAAGCGCCCGACGATGATCGGAACGTCCTGCGTGGGTGCACGTTCCAGCTCGGCGGCGGAGGCCTGCCCTCGACCACCTTCGCATCGAACTGACTGAGAAGGTCACCCGTGGCCCTGGACATCACGTATCTGCCGCACATGCGCCCATTCTGTCCCATGGCTATGGAATAGGAACGCCATGCTGTATGTTGCAGTCGCGACAACGCAAGCTTGAGAGAGAAGAGATATACCTAAGTGGCAACTGATTACGACGAAGTCCGATCCGACGTCAAAGAATCGCAGGACACCTCCCTGGAGGCATTCCGCTCGGCGAACACCCCTGACGCCCGCAGCGTGGTTCGTGAGCTGGACGAGGCAGACACGGTCGAGGGCATCGAGCTGCCCGGCGACTTCATCGCCGAAGAGCTCATCGTTCAGGTCATCCCCCAAGCCGACGACGAGTTCACCTGCTGGTCCTGCTTCCTGGTCCGCCACCGATCCCAGGTGGCCAAGGAGAAGAACGGCCACGCCTACTGCGTCGACTGTGAGGGCTAAGTCAGCGCACGAACAACCCCCGGTCATGGGAGGGCCGGTTCCGGACTCGGTCTGGGACAGTATCCGCGCCGAGTTCACCCTCCCGTCCCTGGAACAGGTTCGGGGCCGCCTCACCGAGCTCATAGAGAACCCTGAACCGGCCATGCGGCAACTGGTCCGCGTGTTTATTGGCCACGGCACCTACTGCCCCGGCTTCCAGTTCCTTCCCGGCGGGCAACTGCACTCCACGGTGACGGCGCTGTTCGTCAGGGCCATGGAGCTGCAGGTTCCACACAACTACTTCACGCCCTGGATGGTCACGCCCTCAAGGCAGTTGGGCGGCTCCCGCCCCGTGGACCTCCTGACTGATAGGGACCGGCTACTGCTGGAGCTGAAGCGTTCGCAGGCTAAGCCGGACGGAGAGCTCCGGCGCTGGAACGACCGCTTCAGCCCGGGCCTAGGGGTCTAAAAGTCGGCAACAGCCGCGGGCCCTTCTATAGAATCCCGCAGGATCTGCGAAGGTAGTGCTTGCCAGCAGCATCTTGCTGCCCTCCAGAGCCTTGCTCAGACGACCGGGCATGCCAATAGGATTGTGAATCCCTATTTCGAGAAAAGCACCGACAGCAGCCGTGTCTCAGCTGGGCACACCCACGCAACGCCCGTAGGGTCGAGGTGAGTCTCGAAGGGACAAATGGAGAGAACGGCAGAGGGCTTCTCCCCCGCTGGCAGGGCAAACGTCGATCGATGACGTCCTGAGGTCGCAGTACGACCTGACTCCTCAGCTCCCTCTCCGCTGGGCCGCTCTTGAGACGCCCGCCGGAGGCCATCAGCTGTCCCGAGGTGAAGTACAACCAAACCGGACACCGCAGCTAGCTTGACGGAATATCGGTTATCGCGTTAAGAAGCGGCCAGAAGTGTGGTGGAAAAAGCGGCGCCACAGGAATGCTCTGCCGCACGCAGGCGAATTTCAACTTCTCGCGGCGGATGGCGCGGAAATGTGTGCCATGAATTAGGGAGCCTTTCAGCAGTGTGCTGACAGGCTCCCTAGGAGTTGGAAACATTCCAGATCAAGCCTAAGCCTAAGGATTTGGACACGATAGCCGATGTTATGTCACGCTGGCCTTCACAAGGGGGGCTGCCCAACGATTGATCGGCACGCTTGTCTTTGGCCGACGGCCCTTCTTGGCCAAGGTCAGTGGTCACGTATTTTCTGGCATGACCGTACGTCCCCCAGGGACGTTCTGGTGACCCGAAGCCTTTCCATAACGCCTTATATCGGCCAAACATCGCCCCGCATGGTGACACCGCCGCCATCGCTAACTCGGCAGAAGCTCCAACGGGAGGCCCGCGCCCCTTCCGAGTTTGGAGGCTGATGGCGGATATTACGCCAGAGTCAGACTTACAGGGACGCCAACGTTGTAAGAGTTGAGGCGAGAGCGTCTGCCAGTTCTTTCCCCTTGGTCACGAAATGCTGGGAAAACTGGTTGCGATGCTCTTCGTGCTCGTGAAAATGGTGAGGAGTTAAGACACCGGAGAATACCGGTACGTCCGTTTCCAGTTGCACTCTCATCAGGGCGTCCACGACACTTTGTGCGACGAATTCGTGGCGGTAAATACCTCCGTCAACTACGAGGGCAGAGGTGGCGATGCCGTCGTATTGGCCGGACGCTGCGAGCCGTCGGACGAGTAGCGGAATTTCGTAGGCCCCGGGCACTTGGTGGACATCGACGTTGGTGATGCCAAGTTCCTTGAGCCGCGTTTGAAAGCTGTCGACGGCGCGATCAACGATGTCAGCATGCCATTGGGCGCTAACAATCGCTACGCGGAAGGAGGAAGTGTCCAGAGGTGACAAGGGTAGTTCCTTTCTTTGGGAGGTCATTGGAGGATTCTTTCATGCTGATACTGACCTCGGCGCATATGTGTCCAGGCAGCGGGGCGGGACGCGGACTCAGTGATCCGGAGGAGCTCTTGGCGGTGCACCCTTCCATGGGCACCGCCAGGGTCTAGCAGGAGTTACTCAACCACTTCGCCGGTGTTCTCGTAGGAGGCAATTTTTCCGATGCGGCGGATGTGGCGCTGGTCGTTGCTGAAGGGTTCCTGCAGGAAGGCTTCGATCAGGGCCGCGGCCTCCTCGACGCTGTGCTGGCGTCCGCCCACTGCCACGACATTGGCGTCATTGTGCTGTCGGGCCAGCGTGGCGGTGGAGTGGTTCCAAGCGAGGGCTGCCCGCACCCCCTTGACCTTGTTGGCGGCGATTTGCTCCCCGTTCCCGGAACCGCCCAGGACGATGCCAAGAGCGTGCACGCCCGCTTCCTGGTCCGTTACCACCGCTTGCGCTGCAGTGATGCAGAACGCCGGGTAGTCGTCCAAAGCATCGTATTCCTTGGGTCCGTGATCCACGACGGCATAACCCTTCTCCGACAAGTGTTTGACCAAGTGGGCACTCAGCTCCATGCCGGCGTGGTCGGTGGCGATATGGACACGGGGAAGGTCATTGGGTGAAGTCACAGTTGTTGATTCCTGTTCAATTGAGCGGGCGCCCTCTGATGCGACCGGCTGTACGGCGGGAAGTCTTGCTGGTCCAGGGATTTAGGAAAATACGGGCTCTGTGGCTGCCTTGCGGGACGCGAAGGAGCTCAGCACGCCGGTCTTGGCCAGACCGCGGGTGGCGATCCAGGACAGCGCGCCGGCGATGATGGCGCCGGAGATGGCGGTGAAGATGATGTAAGCCAGCTTGTCCCCGGCGGCGTAGGCGATGTTCCAGCCCCACGGGGCGAACGAGTCGTTCAGGCCGCAGAACAGCCCGGCGCCGGCACCCGCCAGCAGCGAGACGGGCAGGTTGAACTTCTTGTACCGGAACGCGGCGAACACCAGCTCCGCACCCAGGCCCTGCAGCACGCCGGAGATCAGCACCGTGGTGCCGTACTGCGAACCCATGATCAGCTCGCCCGTGGCTGCCACCGTTTCGCAGAACAGCGCGGCACCGGGCTTGCGGATGATGAGCATGCCCAGCACCGCCGGGATCATCCAGCCGCCGGCGTACAGGCCGGTCAGGGGCGGGTAGACCGCGTTCAGTGGTGCGGAGATGAGGTTGGCGCCCTGGGACCAGGCCCAGAAAATGACACCTCCGGCGACGGCGATCAGCGCCGCCACCACGATGTCGGCCACGCGCCAGTTGTACCCGGACTTTTTAGCTGTTGCTGTTGTCATGATGGTCCTCCTGAGGATCAGGAGGGGAAAGCGCTCCCCGGCTGCTGGCTTTGGGGTGCCTGCGGCCGGACACTTTGAGAACTCGACTCCCTTGCGCCGGTACTAGCCGGATCAGGTTCGAGGGTCTGCGGTTGTCCGCACTCTCAGCGCCCACCCGCGGCTTCCTGGCTGTGCCAGTGATGCCCGACGGCGGCGCTCCCCTGTCGTAATGAATCTGCCCTTGGTGGGCTGGTCCCATTTATACACGTTCGTGCGTCCGAAACCACAGCGGCGTCCAGTCAGCTCAACGGTACGCCCTAGGAATGTCGCCAGCCCCCGCAGAGCGGCAAGCCCACACGCTGCCGGCCGCAAGAACTCTCCAGCCTGCGTCGATTACCACTGCCACTGAGGCGATCCTTGAGGATGCTCCGCTGGGAACCTGTCCTCCACCCCGTCTATTGACACTCGAATTGTGGGGTGGGTAACATGGATTCACATACAGTCACTACTGAATGGATATGCAAAATGTTAACTGCAGATGCTTCCCAGGCCGCATCCTGGCGGTCCCTCCGCCAAGAGGTGTTGGCCGGTGACGCCGACTTCCGCTCCAAGAAGTTGCACGAGCGTGCCCAGACCACCCGCCGCTCGATCCTGAAAATGATTTCCGACTCAGGCCAGGGGCACATCGGTGGAGACTTCTCCGTCACGGACATCCTGACGGTGCTTTTTGACGCTGTCATGAACGTCGATCCCGAGGATCACCGCAAGGAAGACCGCGACCACTTCATCCTCAGCAAGGGCCACTGTGCAGCCGCGCTGTACTCGACCCTGGCGCACAGCGGCTTCTTCCCGGTCTCAGAACTGGACACCTTCATGGCGCCGCTGTCGGCGCTGAACGGACACCCGAACAGGGTGAAGGTCCCGGGTGTCGAAACGAATACCGGCCCGCTGGGCCATGGCCTCCCGGTGGCCGTCGGCACGGCAATCGGTGCCAAGCTGCTGGGTACCGGCACCCGCGTCTTCGTCGTCACGGGCGACGGTGAAATGCAGGAAGGCAGCAACTGGGAGGCGCTGATGTCGGCCTCCCACCACAAGCTGGACAACCTGACCCTCGTCGTTGACCGCAACCGGCTCCAGCAGGGCGCGCGGACGGAAGAAACGAACGGACTGGACCCGCTCGATGCCCGGCTTGCCGCCTTCGGCATGGAAGTGCGGATCGTCGACGGCCACAACTACAACGAACTCATCGAGGCACTGAGCCCATCCACCACGGGTTCCCCCGTCGCCATCATCGCCAACACCGTCAAGGGCAAAGGCGTCTCCTTCATTGAAGACCGCGTCGAGTGGCATCACAAAGTACCGTCCAAAGAACAAACCCTTCAGGCTTTCCAGGAGCTGTCATGACGACAACAACCGTGCAGACCGACGCACCCACGTTCGACAACCGCCAGGACTTCGCGGACGAACTCATCAAGCTGGCCCGCACCAACGACCGAGTCGTCGCCGTGTGCAACGACTCAGTCGGCTCCAGCAACCTGACCAAATTCCGTGACGAGTTCCCGGACCGGCTGATCAACGTCGGCATCGCCGAGCAGAACATGGTCGGCGTCGGCGCCGGTCTGGCCAACGCCGGCTTCATTCCCTTCGTGTGCGCAGCGGGACCCTTCCTGACAGGTCGTTCCCTGGAGCAGATCAAGGCAGACGTGGCCTACAGCCAGCACAAGGTCATCCTGTGCGGCATGAGCCCGGGCATGGCCTATGGCGAACTCGGCCCGACCCACCACTCCGTCGAGGACTTCTCCTGGCTGAGGGCACTACCGGGCCTGGACATCGTCGTTCCCGCCGACGGAGCACAGACCCGCGCCGCCGTGCGCAACGCCGTGGCCGACCCGCGGCCCACCTACATCCGTGTGGGCCGCTTCAAGGTTCCGCACGTCTCCGAGGACAATGCCGGGCTGGAACGCGGAAAATTCGTCGTTGCCCGTGAAGGTACCGACGTAACCCTGATCGCTACCGGCACCGAAGTGTCCCGGGCGCTGTGGGCCGCTGCCTCGCTTGCCGGCGAGGGCGTCTCGGCACGAGTCCTGAACGCCACCTACCTGAGCCCCCTCGACGAGGACGCCATCAAGGATGCCGCCCGCCAGACCGGCGGAATCATCACCGCAGAGGAAGCCAACGTCGCCGGCGGCCTTGGCGCCGCAGTAGCCAGCGTCGTGGGCCAGCTGGAGGACGGTGCCCGAGTTCCGATGCGCATCCTCGGCCTGAAAGACCACTTTGCTCCGACCGGCAGCACCGCCTTCCTCCTGGACCACTTCGGCCTTACCGCCGACCATATCGCCGCGGCAGCACGCGAGGTTCTGAACCGTGACTAACCTGGCCCCTGCACCTGCCGGATCCGCCGTCGTTGTTGCGGTGGACCAAGGCACGAGCGCAACGAAGGCCCTGGTCATGGACGGCTCGGGCGGAATCATCGCCCGGGCGCAGGTTAGTCTCACGCAGCAGCACCCCCAACCCGGGTGGGTCGAACAGGACCCGCTCGTCATACGCGACAGTGTAATTAAGGCAGTCGCCGACAGCCTCAGCGGACTGGACGGCACAGTCCTGGGTCTGGGTGTGAGCACGCAGCGCGAGTCAGCAATGATCTGGGACCGTGAAACCGGACAGCCCTTGGGGCCGGTTCTGGGATGGCAGGACCGCCGCACCGCCGAGCAGGCAAAGAACCTGATCGGCGACGGTGCAGGCGACCTGGTTGGCCGGTCCACCGGCTTGCCGATCGACCCGATGTTCTCAGCCCTGAAAATCCAATGGCTGCTCGATGACGCTGACCCGGACCGCCGCCTCAGCAAGGCCGGGAAAATCGCGGCCGGAACCGTCGATTCCTGGCTGCTGAGCTGCCTCACCGGTGAACATCGGATCGAGGCGGGCAACGCGAGCCGCACCCAGCTCCTGAACCTGGATGCGGTCGACTGGGATCAGCAGCTGCTGGAACTCTTCAATGTGCCGCGCCAGGTCCTCCCGGAGGTGGTGGCATCCACCGCGGAAAGTTCCCCCTTGCTGGGTGGTCTGGCCGGAGGCTCCCGGGTCCACGCCGTCATGGGTGACTCACACTCGGCGCTGTACGCACACGGTGTCCGGGGTCCGGGCACAGTCAAGGCGACCTACGGTACGGGCAGCTCCGTCATGGGCCTTCTCCCGGACGAAGCTCACCCCGGTGACATGGGCGGACTGGTCCGGACGCTGGCATGGCATGATGGCACACCCCGTTACGCCTTCGAAGGGAACATCCTCGCCACGGGTGCGACGGCGGTTTGGTTGTCGAAGGTGCTGGATTGTGACGTTTCACATCTGGACTCACTGGCCCGGACGGTCGAGGACAGCGGCGGGGTCAACCTTGTCCCCGCGTTCGCCGGACTCGGTGCCCCGTGGTGGGATGAACGTGCAGAAGCCACGATCAGCGGGTTCAACCTGGGCACGACCTCGGCACATCTGGCCCGGGCCGCGTTCGAATCCATTGCCCTGCAGATCGAAGATGTGCTGCGGGCGGCCGAGAAGTCCGTCTCGCCGCCCATCAGTTCCGTGCTGGCCGACGGCGGCCCGACATCAAACACGTGGTTGATGCAGCTGCAGTCGGATCTGAGCCAGCGCACCGTGCTGCGCAGCGCGGTGCCGGATCTTTCAGCGCTCGGAGTCGCGCACATGGCGGCCATTGAGACAGGGCTGTTCAGCAGGGAGGCAGTTGAAAAGCTCCCGAGGAACAGGACCGCGATCGCGCCAGCCATGCCCGTCCATGACGCGGACCGCCGGCGCTCAAGCTGGTCCCGGGCGGTCACCAAAGCACGCTGGTCCCCGGAAGAACCCACGGCTCTCGTCCCCAACTCACCCGGCACAATGCACGACGCGTTGGCCCCCGCAGTAACGGAGTGACACCAATGAACACCATCGGATCTGAGATTTTTCAGGGTCACTTTAAGGGGCGCCGCGCCCTGGTGACCGGCGGAGCCAGCGGCATCGGCTACGGCATCGGCCAGGCCTTCGCCGAAGCCGGCGCTTCGGTGCTCCTTGTTGACCGCAGCCCGCTGGTCAGCGAATCGGCGGAAAAGCTTCGGGCAGCCGGTTTTGACGTCGACCACGCGGTAGCCGACGTCACTGACGAGGCGCAGGTCAAGGCGACGTTTGCCAAGACCGTCGAGCTTTGGGGCGGGCTGGACATCCTGGTCAACAATGCCGGGATCATCACCATCTCGAACCTTGAAGACCTCAGCCTGGACGAATTCAACAAAGTCCTGGCCGTGAACACCACTGCTGTCTTCCTGTGCTGCCGGGAAGCAGCCCCGCTGCTGAAAGCCAGCAATCACGGGGTCATCCTCAACGCATCCAGCGGACAGGGCCGCCAAGGCTTTATCTTCACGCCCCACTACGCCGCCAGCAAGTTCGGGGTCATCGGCCTCACCCAGTCCCTGGCCAAGGAACTCGCTCCATCCGGTGTCCGCGTCAACAGCTACTGCCCCGGCATCGTCAAGACCGAGATGTGGGAATACAACGACCGTGAATGGGGAAGCCGCCTGGGTGACTACAAGCCCGGCGAACTGATCCAGGAGTGGATCGACGGCATACCACTCAAGCGCCCCGCCGAAGCAACCGACGTGGCAAACCTGCTCTTGTTCCTCGCATCGGACGCGGGCAGCTACATCACAGGACAGGCCATCAATATTGATGGCGGAATGTTCATGAACTAGGGCCCAACCTCTACTGCCAACGGAGTCAATCATGAGTCAACAACTAGCCCACCGGCCCGGTGGAGCACCCCAGGAAAACGGTGCAAAGGCGCCAATGTTTTCACAACTCAGTGCACGCATGTTTTCGGGTAGCGGCGGAGCCCTGCTGGGCCTGATCGCCCTGTTCATCGTCCTAAGCTTCGCCTCGCCCTTCTTCCTCACCGGCCGCAACCTCATCAACATCCTGGATCAGGTGACCGTTCTCGGCATCCTGTCCGTCGGAGCAACAGCGGTCATCATCACCGGCGGCATCGACCTGTCAGTGGGTGCCGTCCTCGGACTCTCCACCATGGTCTTGGGCTGGCTCTCCCACCAGGGCGGCTGGCCAATGTGGGCCGCCATGCTGGCAGCCATCGCCGTGGGCGCCCTCGCCGGTTCGCTCAATGGCCTGGGCATTACCTACGCCAACCTGCCACCGTTCATCGCCACTTTGGCCATGCTCTCCATTGCCCGCGGCCTGGCGAACCTGATCACCGACGGCCAGCAGATCGTCGGATACCCGGAGTGGTTCTTCAACCTTTCCTCCGAAAGGTACCTCGGGTTCTTCTCCGTCACGCTGCTGGTCGTGGTGGCCTTGTACCTGGCAGCCTGGGCGTGGCTGAAGTACCGGGCATCCGGGCGCTCCATCTACGCCATTGGCGGCGGCGCAGAAGTGGCCCGCCTGGCCGGCATCCACGTCAAGAAGGTCACCATCTGGGTTTACGTCGCGGCAGGCGCCCTGGCCGGCCTCGGCGGAATCGCGTTGGCCAGCCGTTTGGATTCCTCCCAGCCCAGCGCCGGACTCGGATATGAGCTTGACGTCATCGCCGCCGTTGTCATCGGTGGCGCAAGCCTGAACGGCGGCGTCGGACGCATCGGCGGAACGATCATCGGTGTTCTGCTGATCGGTGTGCTGCGCAACGGCCTGAACCTCCTGGGCGTTTCACCGTTCATCCAGCAGATCGTCATCGGCCTCGTCATCGCCATCGCCGTGATGGCAGACGTGCTCCGGCGCAAGAAGGCCTAACCGGTCCCATCCCTCACCAGCATCACCAACCAAGCAATACCCCAATCGGATTTATCAATGGAGATGAAAATGTTTAGAAAAATCGCAGTAGCCGCGGTTGCAGTGGCCACCACCTTTTCCCTGGCAGCCTGCGGGGGCGGGAACTCGGGCGCCGGCGGAGGCGGCGGCGAGAAGCAGAAGACGATCGGCCTGGCGGTAGCCAACCAGCAGGCAGACTTCTTCAACCAGATCCGCCAGTCGGTCGAAGCAGCGGCCAAGGAACAAAACGTCAAAGTCGTCGTCGCTGACGCGAAGGGCGACTCCAACACCCAGGTTTCGCAGATCCAGGACTTCATCACCCAGCAGGTGGACGCGATCATCTACATCCCCGCCGGTGCAACGGCGGCAACTGTCCCGGTCCGCGCGGCCAAGTCAGCGAACATTCCCATCGTTGCTGTTGACCGAAACCCCGAAGGCGCACCCGGTGATACGTTCATCGCCACCGACAGCGTCGGGGCAGCCAAGTCCTTGGGCGAGTGGGTCGGTAAGAAGGTTGACGGCAAGGGACAGCTCGGCGTGATCCAGGGCCAGATCGGAACAACGCCTGAGGTCGCCCGTGACACCGGATTCAAGGAGGCCATGAAGCAGTTCCCCGGCATCAAGGAAGTCGCCCGTCAGGCCTCACAGCAGTGGGCACAGGACGAGGGCTACCAACTGGCCACCGACATGCTCCAGGCGAACCCAAGCATCAACATCTTCTTCGGCCGCGCCGATGCCTTGGCCCTCGGAGCCGCTCAGGCCGTCCGCAATGCCGGCGTCAAGGGTGTCACCATCGTCGGGTTCGACGGCGACAAAGCCGGCCTGGAAGCAGTAAAGAACGGTACTCTGGCCGCGACCATCACCCAGCCGACCCAGGGCATGGGTAAGCTCGCCCTCGAATCGGCGATCAAGCTGGCCAACGGTGAGAAGCTGCCGGCCGAGCAGCTCCAGGAAGGCGTTCTGACCACCAAGGAAAACGTCGAGCCCTTTATCACCAACCACCCTTAACCCGTCCCACGGGTGGTGCCCCGCCGGGGCACCACCCGCCCAGGCCGTTTCTCTAGCCAATGGAGCCCCAAATGCCTACTGCGGACAACCGCGGACTTCGCGTCCGCGGCGCCACGAAAGAATATCCCGGCACTATCGCCGTCCAGGACATTGACCTAGACATCAACCCCGGGGAAGTCGTCGCCCTGCTCGGAGAAAACGGAGCCGGCAAATCCACCCTCTCCAGCATCATCGCCGGAGTGACCCAGCCGACCACCGGAACCATGACCTGGAACGGAGAACCTTACGCACCCACGTCCCCGGGTGACGCCATCGCCGCCGGTATCGGCCTCATCCACCAGGAAATGCGCCTGCTGCCAGACCTCACCGTCGCCGAGAACGTCATGATCGGACGCTGGCCCATGCGCAACGGCTTCCTCGACGCCCGCACCATGCGCGAGAAAGCCAAGAATCAGCTCAAGCGCTTGGGCTTCAACGGCAGCATGGACGCCAAAGTCCGGGACCTCAGTGTCGCCGGCCAACAACAGGTCGAAATCGCCAAGGCCCTGATGCTCGAGGCCTCACTGCTCATCCTCGATGAGCCCACCGCCGCACTGGGCCAAGCCGAAACCGACGCCCTCTTCGAATGTGTCAGGGCCCTGAAGGCCGAAGGCGTGTCGTTCATCTACGTCAGCCACCGCCTTGCCGAAATCGCCCTCATCGCCGACCGCATCGTCGTGCTCAGGGATGGCAAGAAGATCACCGAACACGCCTCCGGTGAGGTTTCCCCCCACCAGCTGGTCGAAGAAATGGTCGGCCGCCCCGTCGAGCGGCTCTTCCCCGAGGTGCCCCCGCCCAGGGATGAGATCGTGCTGGAAGTCAAAGACCTGCACGACAAAGCCGGGGACTTCACTGACGTTTCCTTCACGGTCCGGGCCGGGGAAATCTTCGGCATCGCTGGCATCGTCGGAGCCGGGCGCACCGAACTCGTCCGCGCGATAGCCGGAGCCGAGCACCGGCTCGGCACGGTCGTCGTCGACGGGAAAAATCTGAAGCCGGACGACCCGATGGCAGCCATCAAAGCCGGCGTCGTCCTGATTCCAGAGGACCGCAAACAGCAGGGGCTGGTCGTCAGCGACACGATCGAGAACAACATCGCCCTGCCCAACCTGGGCAAGGTCAGCTCATCGGGCTGGATAGCACCGTCCAAGGTGCGCAGCTTCGCCACAACCGTGGCGAAAGGCATCGGCATGAAGGGCAACGTGGCATTGCCCGTGTCCTCCCTCTCCGGCGGCAACCAGCAAAAAATCGTGATCGGAAAATGGCTCCAACGCGATCCGCGCCTGATCATCCTCGATGAACCCACCCGCGGCATCGACGTCGGTGCAAGGGCCTCCATCTACGAAGTCGTGGCGGACCTCGCCCGTAATGGCAACGCCGTCATCGTGGTCAGCTCCGACCTCGAAGAAGTCCTCGGCCTCGCCCACAGGGTCATGGTCCTCGCCCGCGGACGGAACCAGGGAATCCTGGATGCCTCCGAGGCCACCCCGTCCAAAGTCATGTCACTGGCCACACTCTAAGAGAAAGGAGGAACGTGAAATAATTGCACCCTTGCCTGACGACAAACGAAGGAACGCCGTGGCACCGAGAACCAGGACTTTCACCCCCCAGCAACTGGGCCTGATGGTCAAGGCCGCCCGGATGTACCACGAGCAGAACCTGAGCCAGGCCGAGATCGCGGAAAAGCTCAACGTCTCCCAGTCACGGGTCTCCCGCTGGCTGACCGACGCCGTGCGCGAAGGCATCGTCCGGACCATTGTCGTGGCACCCGCCGGAACCGAATCGGACCTGGAAGACGCCGTGGCGGCCAAGTACGGGCTGCGGGCGGTTGCCATCGCCGATCTGCATAGCGAGGACGAGGCAGCCCTTATCAGGGGTATCGGCGCGACAGCCGCGGGGTACCTCGAGGTGACGCTCACCGGAGGGAACAGGATCGGCCTGTCGTCCTGGTCCTCAACGCTACTGGCCACAGTGGACGCCATGTCCCCGCGGAATGTCAAGACCGCGGAAAGCGTCGTCCAGGTCATCGGCGGGGTCGGGAATCCCGAAGTTCAGGTGAGGGCGACGCACCTGGCGGACCGGCTGGCAACTGTCACCAAGGGCACACCGCGCTACCTTCCCGCTCCCGGTATCGTGTCCAGCCGCGGCGGCCGTGATGCCCTGCTGGAGGATCCCTTCGTCGCTGAGGTTGCCGCTGACTGGGACCGGCTGGACACCCTGCTGGTGGGCATCGGAAGCATGGAACCATCACCACTGCTGGTCCAGTCAGGCAATTCCCTTAACGAATCCAATCTCAACGCCCTTGCAGCATCGGGGGCGGTCGGCGACATCTGCCTACGGTTCTTCGACAAACACGGAACACTGATCGAATCCGAACTCAATGACCGGGTCCTGGGCATCAGCCCGGAGCAGATGTTCAGGGTCGACAGGCGCATTGGTATTGCCGGCGGCACCAGGAAGTACGCCGCGATACGGGCAGCCGTCGAAGGCAAATGGATCAACGTACTTATCACGGACAAAAAGACCGCGCTGAAGCTGGAATCAGACAAGGCGCCCTAAAAACTTAAAGGACAGCAATTGAACCCGAAACTCAGCTTCGCCCTGGATGGACGGACCGCTCTCGTGACCGGAGGCGGATCCGGTATCGGGCAGGCCATCGCCTTCGGCATCGCCCAGCAAAGCGGCGCCATCGGCATCGTTGACCTGCCCGGAGAAGGACCGGACGAAACGGTGCGCCGCATCAAGGAAGCCGGAGGACAGGCTATCTTCGTCGCTGCCGACGTCACGAATGCAGACGAACTGGGAGAAGCCGTCGCCAAGATCGAAGCTGATCTTGGCCCGCTCACCCTGGCCGTCAATTCCGCAGGGATAGCGAACGCCGCGCCCGCCGAGGAAATGTCGCTGGCTCAGTGGCAGAAGGTTTACGACATTGACGTCACCGGAGTCTTCCTCAGCTGTCAGGCCGAAGGGCGCGCCATGCTCAGGAACGGCGGCGGTTCCATCGTCAACATCGCTTCCATGTCCGGGACCATCGTCAACCGTGGCCTGCTGCAGGCGCATTACAACAGCGCCAAGGCCGCTGTGATGCACCTGAGCAAATCGCTGGCCATGGAATGGGCCCAGCGCGGCATCCGGGTCAACTCACTCAGTCCGGGGTACACGATGACCAAGATGAACTCCCGCCCGGAGATGGTTGATCAGATGGCGGTTTTCGCGGATGAAACGCCGATGAAGCGTATCGCAGACCCGTCAGAAATGGCCGGCCCGGCGGTGTTCCTTCTCTCGGACGCAGCGTCGTTCTGTACCGGCATCGACCTCCTTGTCGACGGCGGTTTCTGCGCCCAGTAGCAACCGCCGGTGGCGGCCCCGGATCAGATCAGTGGTCCAGGGCGGCCACCAGTTGGGCGATGCTGATAACGGGCAAGCCCTTTTCGCGCCCCAGTTCCAGCAGTCCGGGAAGCCGCATCATTTCACCGTCGTCGGCGACCACTTCGGCGATCACCCCGACGGGGGTGAGTCCGGCAAGCTTCAGCAAGTCAACGGCGGCCTCGGTGTGGCCGGGCCGCTGCCGCACTCCCCCATCCACGGCACGGAGGGGAAGCACATGCCCCGGACGGATCAGGTCAGCCGGACCTGATGAAGGATCGGCCAGCACCCGCAGGGTACGTGCCCTGTCGGTCGCGCTGATACCGGTCGTTGACTGGCCGGCAGCATCAACGGTGATTGTGTAAGCAGTCCGAAGGGAGTCCTTGTTGTCCTCCGTCATCAGGGGCAGTTCCAAGGCATCGGCCAGTTCGTTCGTCATCGGGGCGCACACGAAGCCGCTGGAAACCCGAATGATCCAGGCCAGCCACTCGGGCGTTGCGTGCTCGGCGGCCATGATGATGTCGCCCTCATTCTCGCGGTCCTCGTCGTCCACCGCGATGATCGGCTGCCCGGCCTTGAGGGCAGAAACTGCCACATCGATGTCAGCAAGTGCCATGTCTTTTTCCTGTCTGATTCTTCCAAACCTACGAATTCATACTAATGCCGTAGTGAATAGCAATTCACTACGGCATCCACGCCGCGGAACCCCCTCGGCCGGCTGATTCATCCTTCCAGAAGGGCCGAACTTCAGCCTCATCCTCATCCCTGCGTAACGAGAGCCCGATTCACATGTCATCAGAAAACGTTCCCGCACCCGGCCGCGATGCTTCCCGCGAACTGTCCTGGACTGACTTGGACCAGCGTGCAGTGGACACTGTGCGTGTCCTGGCCGCGGACGCTGTGGAGAAGGTGGGCAACGGCCACCCCGGGACAGCGATGAGCCTGGCTCCGGCCGCATACCTTCTCTTTCAGAAGATGATGCGCCACGATCCGCAGGTCCCGGACTGGATCGGGCGTGACCGGTTCGTCCTGTCCCCCGGCCACACGTCCCTGACGCTGTACATCCAGCTCTTCCTTTCCGGCTACGGCCTGGAGCTGAAGGACCTGCAGGCACTGCGGACCTGGGGTTCGCTTACCCCGGGCCACCCTGAGTACAAGCACACTGCCGGTGTGGAGATCACCACGGGCCCGCTGGGCCAGGGTCTGGCGTCCTCGGTGGGCTTCGCGTACTCGCAGCGCCGCCAGCGCGGCCTGTTCGACGCCGACGCCGCCCCCGGCACCAGCCCGTTCGACCACACCATCTGGGTCATCGCTTCCGACGGCGACCTGCAGGAGGGTGTCACCTCCGAGGCCTCCTCCCTCGCGGGCCACCAGGAACTGGGCAACCTCGTGGTGATCTACGACGAGAACCACATCTCCATCGAGGACGACACGGACATCGCGTTCACCGAGGATGTCTTGAAGCGTTACGAGGCCTACGGCTGGCACACCCAGCGTGTCGACTGGACCAAGACCGGGGAATACAAGGAAGACGTCCAGGAGCTGTACTCGGCGCTGCTGGCGGCCAAGGCCGAAACGTCCAAGCCCTCCATCGTTTCGCTGCGCACGGTCATCGGCTACCCGGCACCGAAGAAGCAGAACACGGGCAAGATCCACGGCTCCGCCCTGGGTTCGGAAGAAGTGGCAGCACTGAAGACCGTCCTCGGCTTTGACCCGGAGAAGTCCTTCGAGGTGAACGAGGACGTGCTGGCCCACGCCCGCGGCGTCGTTGACCGGGGTGCCCACGCACGCAAGGCCTGGGAAGAGTCCTTCAACGCCTGGCAGTCCGCCAACCCGGACGCCGCTGCCCTGCTGCAGCGCGTCGAAGCGCGCCAGCTCCCCGCCGAGCTCGGCGGCGCCCTGCCGGTCTTCCCGGCAGGCAAGGACGTTTCCACCCGCGCCGCATCCGGCAAGGTCCTGAACGCGATCGGCCCGGTCATGCCGGAACTGTGGGGCGGCTCGGCCGACCTCGCGGAGTCCAACAACACCACGATCGAGGGCTCGCCGTCGTTCATCCCGGCCTCCCGCTCCACCGAAGCGTGGAAGGGCAACCCGTACGGCCGCGTCCTGCACTTCGGCATCCGCGAGCACGCCGCCGCCTCGATCGTGAACGGCATCAGCCTGCACGGCAAGACCCGCGCGTTCTCCGGCACGTTCCTGATCTTCAGCGACTACCAGCGCCCCGCCATCCGCCTCGGTGCCCTCATGGGTGTGCCGTCCCTGTACGTCTGGACGCACGACTCGATCGGCCTCGGCGAGGACGGCCCCACCCACCAGCCGGTGGAGCAGCTCGCTTCGCTGCGCGCCATCCCGGGTCTCGACGTCGTCCGTCCGGGTGACGCCAACGAGGTCGCAGCAGCGTGGAAGACCATGCTGGCGAACCACGAGAACCCGGCAGGCATCGTCCTGACCCGCCAGAACATTCCCACCTGGGAACGCGGTGCAGGCGACGCCACCGGCGACACGTTCGGGTCGACCGCCGGTGTGGCCAAGGGCGGCTACGTCCTGGCCGAGGCCTCCAAGGACGGCCAAAGCGTCGAGCCGCAGGTCATCCTGATCGGCACCGGCTCCGAGGTCCAGCTTGCCGTCCAGGCCCGCGAAACCCTGCAGGCCGAAGGCATCGCCACCCGCGTGGTGTCCATGCCGTGCGTCGAGTGGTTCAACAAGCAGGACGCCGCCTACCGCGAGGCCATCCTGCCCGCAGCGGTCAAGGCCCGCGTCTCCGTCGAAGCCGGACTTGCCCTGGGCTGGAAGGAGTTCGTCGGCGACGCCGGACGCTCCATCAGCCTCGAGCACTACGGCGCCTCCGCCGACTACAAGCGCCTTTTCCAGGAATTCGGCATCACCGCAGAAGCAGTTGCCGCCGCCGCCAAGGATTCCCTCGCCGGACTCCAGTCCTGACAGACTCCCCCACAGTTCAAGGAGATTAGAAATGACTAGCACTCCCACCCAGCAGCTTTCCGACGCCGGCGTTTCCATCTGGCTCGACGACCTCTCCCGCGGCCGCCTCAAGACCGGCACGCTGCAGAAGCTGATCGAAGAGAAGAACGTTGTGGGTGTCACCACGAACCCCAGCATCTTCCACGCCGCCATCACCACCGGCACGGACTACGACGCCGTCATTGCCAAGGAGGCAGCGGCCGGCGCGTCCATCGAGGACACCATCTTCGAAATCACCACCACCGACGTCGCCGACGCCTGCGACCTGTTCGCACCCATCGCCGCCGCGACCAACGGTGTTGACGGCCGCGTCTCCATCGAGGTTGACCCGCGCCTGGCCTGGGACACTGCCGGCACCGTCGCCGAGGCCAAGCACCTGTACAAGAAGGTCAACAAGGACAACGTCCTGATCAAGATCCCCGCGACCCTTGAAGGCCTCGAGGCCATCACGGCCACCCTCGCCGAGGGCATCAGCGTGAACGTGACCCTGATCTTCTCCCTCGAGCGCTACCGGGCCGTCATCAACGCCTTCCAGACCGGCCTGGAGCAGGCCGCGGAAAACGGCCACGACCTGTCAAAGATCCACTCCGTGGCCTCCTTCTTCGTCTCCCGCGTCGACTCCGAGATCGACAAGCGCCTCAACGCCATCGGCACCGACGAAGCCAAGGCACTCAAGGGCAAGGCCGGCCTGGCCAACGCCCGCCTGGCCTACCAGGTCTACGAAGAGCAGTTCTCCACCGAGCGCTGGGCCATCCTCGCCGAGGCCGGCGCCCGGCCGCAGCGCCCGCTGTGGGCGTCCACCGGCGTGAAGGACCCCGCCTACCCGGACACCCTCTACGTCACCGAACTCGTCGCTCCCGGCGTGGTGAACACCATGCCGGAAAAGACCCTGGACGCCACCTTCGACCACGGCGTGGTCACCGGCGACACCGTGACCGGCACCTACGAGGAAGCCAACGCCACCCTCAACGCCCTCGAAAACCTCGGCATCTCCTACAACGACGTCGTCGCGCTCCTCGAATCCGAAGGCCTCGACAAGTTCGTCGCCAGCTGGAAGGAACTCCTCGCCGACGTCGAAGCCGCCCTCGCCACCGCCCGGAAAGCCCAAGCCGCCGCAGCACCATGGGAAACGCCGAAATGATGCGCTCAACCAGGCACAGGGAGAGCCGTGACACCAGCGCCCAGACTCCCCAGGACTGGAGTTCGCTCCAGCCGGGTGACCTCGTGGAGGTCACCGAGCCCGGCGGATACACCTACATGGCGCGGATCGAGACCAAAACGGAGCAATCGGACATCATCTGGATCAGATGCCACGGTATGGGCACGAGGCACCTCCTGCACAACCTGGACGGGACCCGGCTTCAGGCCAGGACACCAGCCGAACGACCCCGGAAGCAATAACCCGACATCACGGGCAGCGAGATGCATTCTTGGCCCCTAACCCAGCCGGCTGAAGCGAACGCTACCGCCATTCACACAACAAGCAATACGGAGGAACACATGAGCACGCCCGCCAACAGCGCCTTTGACCGGACGCCCCTGATCGCCGGCAACTGGAAGATGAACATGGACCATGTCCAGGGCAGCAGCCTGCTGCAGCATCTCGCCGAAACACTGTCTGAGGCAAAGCACGACTACGACCGCGTCGAAGTTGCCATCTTCCCGCCCTTCACAACGCTTAGCGCCGTGCAAACCCTGATCCAGGACGACGGGTTGGGCCTCGTCTCCGGCGGCCAAGACCTCTCCCCGTTCGACTCAGGCGCCTACACCGGCGACACCAGCGGCCAGTTCCTGGCCAAGCTCGGCTGCAAATACGTGCTCGTCGGCCACAGTGAACGCCGCACTATCCACAACGAAACCGACGAAACCCTCAACGCCAAGGTCACGGCCGCCTACCGCCACACACTCACGCCGGTGCTGTGCGTCGGGGAAGGCCTGGACATCCGCCAAGCCGGCACACACGTCCAGCACACCCTGGCCCAGCTGCGCGCCGGCGTCGAGGGCCTCGCCGCCGACCAAGCCGCCGGGCTCGTGGTTGCGTACGAGCCCGTATGGGCCATCGGAACCGGTGAAGTCGCCGGCCCGGACGACGCACAGGAGATGTGTGCCGCAATCCGCGCGGAACTGGCCAGTCTCTTCAACGCGGATGTCGCGGCCAAGACCCGGCTCCTCTATGGCGGCTCGGTCAAGGCCGGCAACGCCGCAGCCATCCTCAACGAGACCGACGTGGACGGCGTCCTGGTCGGCGGCGCGAGCCTTGATCCCGTTGAATTCGCCAACATTGCAGGGTTCGAGCGCCAGCTCGCCGGCTGACCCAGAATTGGTTCCCCAGCCCGCCCGGCCTGATCGGGCGGGCTCGGCGGGCTGCTCCCAGGGGTGCAGCCCCGCTTGCGGCCGGACCCGCACCCTCTCGGAGTCCGTCGACCCGAAGATTTTCCTCCAGATGGCATCCCCAGCCCCTCCTCAGAAAGCACACGTACCCCGCATGACCGCACCACCTATAGCACGCCGCGGCGGACCGGCCCTCCTGGACCGGCTCGGCCTGCCCAAGCCCCTCATCTGGGGCTTCGTCGGGCTCCTCCTTTTCATGATCGGCGACGGAGTCGAATCCGGCTACATCGCCCCCTTCCTAGCGGCGAACGGGGCCGGGACCGAAACCGGAGCTGCAGTAATCATCACCGCCTACGGTCTCATCGTCACCGCAGGCTCTTGGCTGGCAGGTGCCCTCTCGGACGTGTGGGGGCCGCGGCGGGTCATGCTCACCGGCCTTGTCATTTGGGGCCTATTTGAGGTGCTGTTCCTCGCCGTTGCCGTCCCCGCACAGGACTTCACGCTGATGCTGATCCTCTACGGCGTCCGCGGGTTCGGATACCCGCTCTTCGCCTACGGCTTCCTCGTCTGGATACTCGCCGCAAGCCCGGCCAAGCGCCTCGGCTCCGCAGTCGGCTGGTTCTATTTCGCCTTCACAGGCGGCCTGCCGACGCTCGGCTCCCTCATGGCCAGCGGCACCGAACCCCTCATCGGCGAGTACCTGACCCTGTGGGTGTCGCTCATTATGGTCGTCGCCGGCGGCATTGTCGCCCTGGTCGGAATCCGGGCCGCCCAGGGAGGAGAACGGCTCGCGGCTCCAGGAGTGACAGCCCGGCAAAGCATCCTCAACAGCATCAGCCTTGCCTACAAGAACCCCCGCATCGGTGTGGGATGCCTCATCCGGCTCATCAACACCGCCCCGCAGTACGGCTTCCTCGTCTACATGCCGACAGTCTTCGCCACCGGGCTAGGCTTTGGCACAGCCGGGTGGCTGCAACTGATTTTCACGCTCGGATTCGCCAACATTTTCGCCAATCTGTTCTTTGGCGTTCTCAGCGATCGCCTTGGCTGGCACCGCACCCTTCGCTGGTTCGGCTGCGTCGGCTCCGCCATCAGCTCCCTGTGCCTCTACTTCGTCCCGCAGCTGGTCGGACCCCACTACTGGGTGGCTCTGATCTGCGCCGCGTTCTACGGGATCACCTTGGCCGGTTTCACGCCCATCTCCGTGCTCATGTCCCTCATGGCCCCCGGGCAGAAAGGCAACGCCGTCGCCCTCCTGAACCTGGGTGCGGGCGCCGCGACCTTCGTCGGACCCCTTATCGTTGCCGTTTTCCTGGCCACCATCGGTGCAGGCGGCGTCACCGTCATCTTTGCGTCGCTGTACCTCGCAGCGGGCTTCGCAGTGCGCTGGCTGAAAGTGCCGGAAGACGTGCCCGACCCCGGCGCTCCGTCGGGAAAGGCTTCGGAACCTGCCGCGATGTGACCGGCGAGTCCCCGCTGCCGGGGTCCCACTCAGCCCTTGGTTTCCTCCTGCCGGCCAGCGCTGCGGTGAGTCGCTCGGCGTCTGGGAGGGGCCAACTGCCATATCGGGGCTCATCTCAGGTTGGAAGGCCCTCAGACACAGACCGCAGAAGCGTCACAGCGGCCTTGCCAAGGCAGACCCCTTCGGTGTGGGCGCCGTGCAACCCACCATGGACGTCACCCTCATTTTCCGGTGCTCTCGTTCAGTCTTCCCCGCGCCCCCGCGATATACACGAATGCCCGTAGTGTCCCACCGGTGGCGGTGCAGTACGGAAAATGTGGCTGATTTTGTGAGGCGGGCGCCGGTGATCCCTGGGGGGTGCCTTTGGGAAGCCAGTCTGAGGATAGAACGGCTGCACCGGTCATGCTTTGCCCTGTCGGACAGTCTCTGCACCGCGCGCGCGAGGAGGTATTTAGCCTCCGAAAGCGGTCACCATATGACGAAGCCACCGTCGACCAGCAGGTCGACTCCTGTCACAAAGGATGCCGCGTCGCTGAGGAGGAAGGCTACGGGCCCGGCGATGTCTTCGGGTTCGGCGTTTCTGCCCATGGGGGTGTCTTGGGCGTAGCCGGCCATGGCGCTGGCCTGTTCGGGGCGCTTGGTCATGGGCGTGTTGGTGTATCCGGGGCTGACGCTGTTGACGCGGATGCCACGTGCGGCCCACTCCCAGGCCAGACTCTTGCCCAGGTGGACGACGCCCGCCTTGGCGGTGTTGTAGTGGGCCTGGAGCAGTCCTCTGTTGGCGATGGTGGCTGACATCGAGGCGATGTTGACGATAGATCCGCCGCCGTTGCGGAGCATGGCGGTGCCTTCTGCCTGGCAGGACAGGAAAACGCCGGTGAGGTCGACGTCCAGAACCTTCTGCCATTGAACCAAGGGCATATTCTCGGCAGGGGCTGCGTTGGCGATGCCTGCGGCGTTGACTGCCAGGGAAATTGCGCCCAGTTCCTGTTCAATGCTGGCTACGGCATTGATCATGTCCTGGGGCTGGGTGACGTCGGCCGCGAAGTACGCGGCGCGGCCTCCGGAGTTCTTGATCTCGGCGGTGACGCCTTCCAGGTCGCTGCCGGGCAGGTCGACGCAGCCTACCGCGGCTCCCAGTTCAGCGATGGTCACGGCGATGGCCCGGCCGATGCCGCTGCTTGCTCCGGTGACGACGGCGGTCTTGTTTTCCAGCGTGAACTTTGGGGCACTCACTGTGGTTCTCCTCGTTGAAGGCGTCGGGGTGTCCCGGGTGGGACGGTGTGGTGACGGACCGTTGCCGGTCCGGTAGAGACTGGTGACTGGCTGCAGGGCGAAGATAAGTCGGTGCCGGTCAGTTTTGGTGGCGGCGGACGATTGATTGGAGGTCTTGGAAGTTGCCCTGGACGTTGGCGTAGATGTCCTTGTACAGCTGGAAATACTCCATGTACATCTCGTGGTTCTTCTGGTCAGGCTCAAGATGCTCGCGATACGTGCACCATTCCTTCGCGACGCTGAAGTCGTCGAACACGCCCACGCCGACGCCGGCCAGAATGGCGTCTCCAAGGGGTGCGCCGGTGCGGCCCTTCAGCATTGCCGTAGGGATGCCGAAGACATCGGTGATGATTCGGCGCCAAACCTCGCTTTTCGCCCCGCCCTCGTTGAAGATGAGGGGGTGGTTGATCTTCAGTCCGGTTCGCTGGAGCACCGAGAATGAGTCGAAGAGTGCATATGCGACGCCTTCCATGAAGGCCCGGAACACGTGGCCTCGGTGATGATGGAGTGAGAGCCCGAACATGACTGCGCGCGCGGACGTGTCCCAGATCGGAGAACGTTCACCCATCAGGTAGGGCAGCACCAGGAGTCCTTCGCTGCCTGGGGGCACGTCACGGGCCTGAAGCGTGATCAGGTCGTAGGAACTGACCTTTAGCAGCCGTTCAACGTCAGCCTCGCCTTCACCGAAGGTGTCGCGGAGGTACCGGAGGGCCTGGCCGCCGGTGGTGGTGACCGCCACTGCTGAAAAGGTGTCCCGTGGCGACGTGGTGTAGGGGATGTTGACCATCCGCAGACCGTCCGGGGAGCTGAGGTAGTCCATGTTCTGGTGCACGACCCCGAGGACGCCGCTCGTCCCGAGGTTCAGCTGCATATCACCGGGTTCGACCGCTCCGCCGGCGATCCAGCCGGCATTGCAGTCGACCTGTCCCCCGACGACGCGGGTGCCGGCGTGGAGGCCGGTGGCCCCCGCCGCCTCCACCGTGATGCTTCCCACGACGTCGGTGCTGTCGCAAAGGCGCGGCAGGATTTCCGGGTCGATTTGGAGCTTTTCCAGGATCTCGTTGTGGAACACGCCCTTGCGGATGTCGAAGGCTACTCCGAAGAAAACGGCGGAGCTGGTGTTGAGTGTGAACTCACCCGTGAGCCGGGACACGATGAAGCCGTCGATGGTCAGGGCCTTGTAGACCTTGTCATAGATCTGCGGCTTGTTCCGCTGATACCAGAACAGGTTGACCAGGTTGGGGTGGTCCTCGATGCGGTTGGCCGTCACGTCTTCGATAACGGACTCCCCGACCACGTTCCTGATGACGTTGACTTCTTCCAGGGCACGGCGGTCCATGAGATTCATGGCAGGGGCCACGGGGCGGCCCTGGGAATCCACCAGCACCATTGAGGGCAACGCGCTGGACACGGCGATTCCCGCGATTTCCTGGGGAAGGCACTGGGTGTCCCGCAGCACCTGCTGAATCATCTCGCACGTCACGCGCCAGTAGGTCTCCGGGTCGTGTTCTGACCACCCCGGACGGGGGTGGAAGATGGGGTATTCACGGAACGCGTACGCGAGGACTTCGCCCTGATCATCGATGATACAGGCTTTGGCGCCGCCTGTGCCGAAATCTATCCCAAGTAGCCGAGTGGCCATCTGATTTTCTCCTAGTTGCGGTACAGCGTGAGCGTGCATTGGACCCGTCGCTGTAGTGTAATCGGGCCTGCGGTGGCGCTATTTAACTACTGACACTCCGCGGCGGTCGAAGGTCAACAGAACCGCGAGGATGACCACGAGTCCCTGGACGATCTGCTGCGCCGCGGGCGGCAGGCCGATGATCAGCATTCCGTTGGTGAGCTCGACCAGGATCAGAGTGCCGATGAGGCCTCGTGCCGCACCGCCCTGCCCGCCTGAGAGCGGAGTGCCGCCCATGACGATAGCGGCGATGGAGGGCAGGAGGAAGGAGTTCCCGATATCAGGGGTGGCAGCGGTGGTCGAGAAGAGTACGAGCACCCCGGCCAGGGCACAGCACAGGCCGCTGGCGGCGAAGGCCAGAGACTTTACCCAGGGGACATTAACGCCGCATACTTTCGCGGCGCGTTCGTTCCCGCCGATTGCGTAAATGAAGCGGCCGGTTGCGGTGCGCCTGAGGAAGACGATCAGCAACAGCCAGAGGATGACGGCGTACACCAGGGGCAGGGGGAAGATACCGAAGAGGCTGCGCTGGAAGGCAGCGTTAAGGGGACCGCTGATCAGCTGGACGGGAAAGCCTCCGGACAGCAGGAGGGCGATGCCGCCAAAGGCGAAGGACGTTCCCAATGTCACGAGGAATGAGGGGAGCTTGATGTAGGAGCAGATCACACCATTGAACAGTCCGATGAGCAGCCCAAGCGGCAGCACGAGGAACACGGCTGCCTGTCCCATGGACTGGGCCAGCAGTGCAGCCGACACCGCGCACAGGGACACTATCGCGCCGACCGACAAGTCAATGGATCCCAGGAGGATCGGAGCGGTTCCGGCAGCGACGACGAGGAGCAGCACGGAGGCTTGGCGCATCATGCTGTCGAGGTTGCCCGGTGAGAGGTACTGCGGATTCATGGAGGCAAAGACGATCGGCAGGATGAGCAGGGCCGCGAACAGCAGAAGTGTCTGCAGCCGGTCACGGTTCATGTAGGCGGACATGGCCTTCGGGCCGTTTAGCCCGGGGGCGGGTCCTTTTCGCGGGCTGCCGGTGCTGGCGGGCGGCTTTGGGGCTGCCAGTGGTTCTGAACTCATGTTGATTCTCCCTTGAAACTAAGAGGTTGCTGCTGCAAGTTCGGTCAGCGTGGGTTCTGCTCCGGACCGGCAATTGAATTCTGCGCTGACCTTTCCATTGCGGAAGGCGATAAGCCGGTCGCAGATCGGCATAAGTTCTTCCGGTTCGTCGCTGGCGACGAGGACGGAAACACCGCGGTCCGACGCTTCCAGGATGAGGCGGAAAATCTCGGATTTTGCGTGGACGTCGATGCCGCGCGTCGGTTTGTCCAACACGATGACCTGCGCCGCGTCGGACATGGCACGGGCCACAAGGAGCTTTTGCTGATTGCCGCCGGACAGGGAACCGGAGGCCTGTTCCAGGCCGGCAATCTTCACCCCGTATTTGGAAACGAGGTCTTGGGCGAAGGCCTTCTCAGCCTTTGGTTTGCGGGCAAGGTCCTGGCGGCGCTCGGCAGCCATGGCACCCAGGGCCAGATTGTCCTGAACGGAGTGAAGGAGCGAGAGCCCCTCCCCTCCCCGGTCCGCGGGAACAAACCTCACGCCAGCCTCAAGGGCGCCCTTGACGGCTGGCGGAACCTTTGTCCCGTTAACCAGGACTTCACCGGATGATGGTTTCAGCAGCCCCGAAATGCACCGGGCGATCTGTGTCTTTTCCTCGGATTCTCCGATGAGTGCAACGACCTCCCCCGGTTGCAGAACCAGGTTCACGGGTTCTGCCAGGCTGGGCAGAACGAGGTCCCGGAGCTCCAGCACCGGCTTTCCCTGTTCGGTGCGGGCATCCCTGCGGGCGTGCCGGGTGACCTCCGCTTCGCCGACCATGAGCTGGCCAAGTTCCTCCGCTGATGTCGTGCGCGGATCCGGTTCCCCGACCACCCGCCCGTCGCGCAGAACCACCACCCTGTCGCTCCATTCCAGAAGCTCGCTGCCCCGGTGGGTTGTGAGGACGATCCCCATCTGGCTGCGGAGCTTGTTGATATGGCCCTCGAGGAAGTCGACCTGGGTCTGGGTGAGGCCGCTGGTCGGTTCATCCAGCAGCAAGACAGGCTTTTCGATCTTTGCCAGCCTTGCCATGTAGAGCGCCTTGGCGATTTCGACGAGCTGCCGTTCGGCCATAGTCAGCTGCTCGACGCGCTTCTTGGCGTCGAGGTCTCCGAGTCCGACGTCGTCCAGGAAATCAGCCGCCGTCGCCGTCGTACGCTTCGGGGTGAGCAGGCCAAATTTCCGGATGTATTTCTCCGTGCCCAGCGTGAGGTTTTCCGCGACGGTGAGGTTGTCGATGACGGACAGCTCTTGATAGATGCGGAACACACCTGCTTCGGTCGCCCCTGAATATGACGTCGGCCTGTAGTTCTCGCCTGCAAGGGACATCGATCCGGAATCGGCTGTGAAAACGCCCGACAGAATGTTCAGCAGTGTGGATTTGCCGGCGCCGTTGTGCCCGGCGAGACCGACGACTTCGCCAAGCCGAAGGTCAAAGGACACCGAGTCCAGTGCCTTGACTCCCTTGAATGCCTTGGTGAGGTCTCTGATCTCCAGCAAGGAGTTGTTCGTCGCCATTATTAGAACTTCGTTCCGAAGACTGTAGCTCCCGTGGTGGTGAGCTTGACGGCTGTGGCGTAGGGGTTGTTCTGTGTGTGCTGCTTGTACAGATCCGTGAACTTCTTCACTCCCCCGGCGTCGAGCGAGGCTTTCAGCGCGTCGGGGAACTTAAACCCCGCGGGCTGAGGGGCGTCGAGATCTTCCGTGAAGAACTTGACCGGATCCACCGGAGCCAGAGCTACCTGCGTGTCCCAGTCATCCGGGTGCAGGTGGCGGGACATCTTTTTCCAGTCGAAGCCTGTCGTCGGAGACGTGGCGATCTTCTTATACTCCTGGGCGGATTCCTTCGTATCGATGATCAGGGAGTCCTGGAAGATCATCCGCTCGACCGGATCCAGCTCGACGCCGTTCGCCAGGTCATAGTTGCGGACGATCATGTACCCGCCCAACCACGTTCCAAAAATGGACTGCACCGCCACGACGTTCGGTCCCTGGATCAGCTTGTCCAGGATCGCGATCTGTTCATCCGTCCCGCCCACCTTGATGTGGTCGTTGCCCTTTTCCTCGAGGACGGATACCGCGCCCAGCGCCTCCGAGGAGTTGTGGCAGATGATGGCATCGATGTTGTTGAAGCGGGAAAGCATCGTTTGGACGACGGGGCGGGTGTCCTGACCGGTTTCCTTGCCGTCCTGCTTTGCCAGCACGTTGATCCCCGGGAAGTTCGCGACGGCCATGTCGAAGCCCTTCTCCCGGGCGTTGGACGTCCGGTTCGTCGGAGCGCCCTGAATGTACACGACGTTTCCCTTGCCGCCGATAGCCTTGAACACCGCTTCACTCAACGCCTTCTGGCCCAGAACTTCACGCGGCGTGAACAGGGTGGAGTACATGTCCTTGTAACCGGGTTCGGACGGGACCATCCAGGGCGTCGCGGCGAAGGAGGTCGCCAAGTGGATGTTCTGGCCGGCAAGGATCTCACCCATCTGCCGCACCGCATCATTGTTGATCGGGAAGGTCACAACCTGGGTTGCCCCCGCCGCCTTGGCCGAGCGAAGCTGATCAATCTGCGCTGAGGCGGAGCCCTCATAGCTCTGCATCCGGTAGGTCAGACCCAGGGCCTGTGCTGCTTCAGTGCCTCCGGCCTTCCACATGGTGAAGTACTCATTGGTCAACGTGGGAACTGAGGCGAGGGCGACTCCCCCGGCCCCTCCTGCCGCCGTGGTGCCGCCGGCACCCGAACCCAGCGGCTCACTGCACCCAGCCAAGGCGCCGCCGGCTCCCAGAGCCACCGCACCCATGCCGAGGCCTTTGAGGAACTGGCGGCGCCGGACGTCGGTCTGCTGGTTCAAGCGGGCAAGGAGCCGCGCCTTGGTGCCGTCTTCAAAGTTCTGTGGATTCATCGTTGATACTCACGTTTCATAAGAAGTTTGTCGGGATCCAGTCGCCATGAAACGCGGCCCCTCCTTGGGCTGGGGTTTCATCGGGACTAAAGCGAAATCACATTTGTGAATGGAATCACTTATGTGAGATCTAGGCTAGTGTCATGAGTCACATATGTCAATGGAGCTGGCCCCGACCGCGTGCAGGAGGCAATGCATCGTGCGGATTTTCAATGGGCGAATCGCCTCGGCGGTGCCTGCCTGTGCGCGCCAGGGAGGCCGCAGATCCGGAGGTTCAGTCTGAGATCCTGGGTGGTGGCGACAGCTCGGACATGAGGATGGAGCCTGCTGTCGGCTCCACCGATGTTTCTGTAGGTGAAAGGTTCCGGGCTTTAGGGAGAGTGCCGGGGGCACAGGTAGGGGCGGGTGCCTTGATCGGGCAGCAGTGTAAACGCCTAAAGGTGCGGGCAGTCGTGCAGGTATGCCCTTGGCCGGACCTCTGGTGTGGGAGGGTGTGCCGGCTGTTTAGGCTGCTTCCAGGGCTTGTCCGAGGGTGCTGTCAACGATGAGGACGTTCACGAGTCCTCCCCTGATCGCGGCGCTGACTGCTTCGGCTTTGAAGGGTCCGCTGGCGACAGCGACTACGGTGTCGATGTCTCTAAGGTCGTCCAGGTCCAGTGAGATGATCCGCCGGTTGATGGCGAGGTCGAGCTGCTTTCCGGAGTTGTCGTAGAAGCGTCCGGAGATCTGCCCGACGGCGCCGCGGTCAACCGCTTCACGGATCTCGTCGTCCGATGCGCCGGCCCGCTGGAGGAAGAGGTTGGAACTGTCCATGCCGTACTGGCCGATGCCCAGAACGGCTACATCCGAAGTTCTTCCCAGTGCGAGGGCGTTTGCGACCTGTTCCGTCTTCATGAGGGCTGCTGCAGTTGCCGCGTCCTGGGTCGTTGCCGGAGCGTTGAAGTAGCGGTACCGCCCGCCTAGTTTTTCGGCAAGGTTCCTCACCAGGTCGTGGCCGGAGAAGCGGGAGTCGATGCTGAGTTCTCCTGCGAGCTGGACGACTTCGACGTCGACACGGCGGTTGAAATGGGCGCTGTCGACCATTGCCTCCACGGTGCTGCCCCAACAAAGGCCCAGAGTCTGGCCGTCCTTGAGGTTCTTATCAAGCCAGCCGACGCCGGCCTGGCCGACAGCGAGCAGTCCGTGGCTGGTGGCACCGACTCCGGTGTCGCGTCCCGGCACGACGACCACTTCCGAGACTCCGTCTTTGGAGAATCTGGTCAGGAGGCGTTGCTCCATGGCCGGATCCCGGTCCAGCGGGTAAGCGATCTCAAACTTGACGATGTATTGCTCCCTGGCGGCAGTGAGCATGCGGGAAACATTCGAGCGCGTCACGCCCAGCTGCTTGGCTACCTCCATCTGGGACAGACCCTGGATGTAGTACAGGAACGCGGCGTGCGCCAGCCTCTCAGCGCTTAGCCTTACCATGCTGCTCCCTACTGGCACCGTGTGCCTCGAATGAAACTGTTTTTAATTGTATCGGCCGCAGTTCTGGACCCAGGCTGCATAGCCGTCAGCCGAGATTCCTGGCGATGAGCTCCTTCCAATGGAGAAAGCCCTCCGCGGCGTACGACTGTTGATCGGAGGGGTGGAAGTAGTCCGGAGATCCTGACACCGCAGAGCCGGTGGGGAGGTCGCTCCCCAACGTTTTAAGGGCGACGCGGGCGGCTCCCAGCGCCGTCAATTCCCGGCTGGGCGGCCGGACAATGGCTGTTGACGTGAGGTCAGCGAGCAGCTGGCACAAATAGTTGTTGCCGGCACCGCCCCCGTCGACGGACAGCGGTTTGCCGCTCAGCAGGTCCGGGATTGCGTTGACAAGGTCGAAGGCTTGGAAGGCCATGCTTTCGATTCCCGCCCGCACAATGTCTGCGGGACCGGAGTCCATCAGCAGACCGCTGATAATCGCCCCGGATCCCTTCGGCCACCGGGGCGCGCCGAGTTCGGTGAATGAGGGCACCAGATAGACCCGCCGGCTGGCTTGCAGAGCGCTCCGTTCCAGCTCGGCGTGGGCAGTTGCAGGCAGGCAGAGCGTCTTGGACAGCCAGGACATCGTGTACCCGCAATGGAAGGCGGAGCCTTCCATCTCGTACACCGCGCCGCCACCGTGTGCGGACCAGGCCACCGAGGTCACGAGCCCCTCGGCGGTTGAAGGGCTTTGGCCAAGGTTTGCACTGACGACGCAGGAGGTGCCGAACGTTGCCTTGGCTTCTCCTTTGCGGTCGCAGCCGTGCCCGAGCAGCGACGCCTGCTGGTCTCCGATCATGCCGGTGATTGGTATGCGGAAGCCCGTGATCTCCGGGTCGGTGTGGCCAAAATGGGAGGCGGTCGGCCGGACGTCGGGCAAGGCTGCCCGGGGGATGCCCAGCGCATCGGGCAGCTGCTCGTCCCAGTGAAGCGAGTGAAGGTTCAGGAGCTGGTAGCGGGAGGCGTTTGAGACGTCGGTAGCGTGCACGGCTCCGCCCGTGAGGGAATACAGCAGCCAGGAATCGATGGTTCCGACGGCGAGTTTGCCCGTGTTTGCCATAGCCGCCAGGTCAGGTCTTTCGCTGAGCAGCCAGGCTATTTTTGATCCGAAGAAGAAGGTGTGGTTGCTTAACCCTGTTCGTTCCCGGATCAGGGGCGCAAGCCCGTCCTCATCCCAGCGGGCAACAATGTTCTGGCTTTGCTGGGACATCCACATGATCCCGTTATGGACGGGAAGACCTGTGTGACGTGACCAAGCGATGGCCGACTCACGCATGTTCGTGATCCCGATGCACAGTGGGACTTCCTCGCAGCGGGCGAGGGTTGCGCGCAGTACCCGAACCGTTGCGGCCACGAGCTCAAGGGGATCGATCTCGATCTGCTGCGGCCCTTCGACCAGCAGCGTCAGCCTTTCCGACGCCCCTACCTCATATGCGCCGGTCCCGGGGTCGAAAAGGAGGCAGCGGACAGACTGGGTTCCGCAGTCGATGGCTAAAACCTGGGGCTGACCCACGGGGCTGTCTCCTGGGGGTGAGTGGGGTTCGCATCCCTGCCAGATCAGCAGGGATGCGAACCGCGGTACTTGCGGGGTGCTACTCGGTGGGAACGGATTCCCCGGGCTCACCGATATAGGCGATGACGGTTCCCGCGTTCACGGTGGTGTCCGCGGGGCAGACGATCTTCAGCAGGACGCCGTCGGCCACGCATTCGACTTCAAGCTGGGCCTTGTCTGTTTCCACGCTCAACAGGGGCTGGCCCATTTCGACTTCGTCGCCCTCCTTGACGAGCCACTCCTGGATGTACGCTTCTTCACTGGTCTGCCCGAGGGCAGGCATGACGATGGCTTCCACGGTCTTACTCCTTTCCGGATCGGGTGTGGTCCGCGGACAGGACGTCCCGGACCGCTGCCTCAATGTGCTCCGCCAGCGGCAGGACCGCGGCCTCCAGAGGCGGTGAGAACGGCATGGGTATGTCCCGGCTGGCCACACGGCGCACAGGTGCCTTGAGGTCAGCAAACAGCTCATCGGAGATCCGGGCGCTCACTTCGGCTCCCCAACCGCCGGTCAGATGCGCTTCATGCGCGATGACCAGCCGGCCCGTGCGCTTGACGCTGTCCATCACGGTCGTCCAGTCGAACGGGGAGAGCCAGACGGGATCGATGACCTCGAGTTCGATGCCTTCGGCCGACAGCTTCTCCGCAAGTTCCAGGGCTTTGTACAGTTCGGTGAAGGTCGCGACGATGGTCGCGTCCTTGCCCCTGCGGCGTACGCGCGCCTGGCCGACGGGCAGTTCGAAGTTCTCCTCCGGAACGTAGGCCCTGGTGTTGATGGAGCCGGCTTCCTGGCGTTTCTTTGCCCCGTAGAGCAGCTTGTGTTCGAACACCAGCACAGGGTCTTCGTCCCGGATGGCGGCCGTGAGGGCGCCCTTGGCCGTGTACGGGTCAGAGATGCACAGGACCTTGATCCCCGGCACGTGCATGAAGAAGCTCTCCGGGCACTGTGCGTGCTGGGCCCCTCGCTGTGATGCTCCGACGGGGCACCGCAGGACCATCGGAATCGTCAGTTTTCCGTTGGACATGTAGCGCTGCTTCGCGGCCTCATTGACGAGCTCATCCATGGCCTCGAAGACAAAGTCCGCGTACTGCAGATCCGGCACCGTGCGCATCCCGCCGATCGCGGCGCCGATCGCGGCACCGATGATGGCCTTCTCACTGATCGGGGTGTCGATCACGCGATGCCGGCCGTACTCCTCGGCCAGCCCCTGGTAAACACCGAACGCGCCGCCGAATCCGCCCGGGACACCCACGTCCTCGCCCAGCAGGACCAGGGACTGGTCCGTGCCGAGTTCGCTGTGCAGGGTCTCCCTGATGGAATCGGCGATGGAGATGTACCGTTCCTCGTCCTGGTTTTCCTCGAGCGGACCGGCACCTTCAACGTCCTGGGGCGGGTTGCCGAAGATGATATTCGGAGCCAGCGCGGTGACAGGATCCGGCCACGGCGCCTGCTGGGCGTGCTTGAGCGCTTCTGCGATCCGCTTTTTCGCCCGGGCGGTGGCTTCCTTCACCTGGTCCTCGGAGGCGATGCCCTCTTCCACGAGGGCCGCCCCGAAGGTCTTGATCGGATCCTTGGCTGCCCAGATGGCCTCTTCGTCCTTGGTCCGGTAGCCCCGAGCGTCGCCGCGGCTGTGGCCCACGTACCGGTAGGTGAGGAACTCGAGCAGGACCGGACCCTTTCCGCTCCTCGCGGTCTCGAGCGCACGCTGGGTTGCGTCCCTGACCGCCCGGATGTCCATGCCGTCGGCCTGTTCGGAAGGAATGCCGTAGGCGGCGCCCCTGGAGGCCACGTTGGTGTTCCGCGTGGTCTCGTGGAACGGTGTCGAGGCCCCGTACATGTTGTTTTCACAGACAAAGATCACGGGGAGGTTGAACGCGGCAGCGTAGTTGACGCCCTCGTGGAAGGCGCCTTCGTTGACTGCTCCGTCGCCAAAGAAACAGACGACGACGTTGTCCGTTTCCTTGTACTTAAGGGCGTGTGCAAGACCGGGGGCGATGGTGACGCCGCCGCCGACGATGGCGATGGAGGGAAGGATGCCCAGGGCCGGGTCGCCCAGGTGCATCGATCCGCCGCGCCCGCCCAGGCAGCCGGTCTCCCGGCCATAGATTTCTGCCATGCCGGCTGCCGGGTCCAAGCCCTTCGCCAGGGCGTGGCCGTGGGGCCGGTGCGTGGAGGTGATCCAGTCTTCGGTGCGCAGCAGTGAGCAGACGCCCACGGCAACGGCTTCCTGGCCCTGTGACTGGTGCAGTGTTCCGGGGATTTCGCCCTGGAGGTAGCGCAGGTACGCGGTCTGTTCGAATTGGCGGATGAGGACCATCTCCTCAAGGAGATGCAGGCTCTCTTCCGCGCTCAGGACTTCTTTTTGCAGGGTGTCTGTGGGCTGTGACATTAGCGGCCGGCCTGACCGGTGGAGCCGAAGACGTCCATGAGCCGCTGGATTTCCTTGCGCAGCGCGACTCCGGCGCGGGAGTTGGCGTCGCCTTCAAACCGGGAACCGAAGACCATGTTCGGGTCCTCAACCGGGCGGCTCAGTTCGGCGACGAGCGCCTGGCCGAACACGTGCTTGAGCTTGGTGCCGACGTTGACCTTGGTAATGCCTGCTTCGACGGCCTGGCGGGTCTGGTCGTCCGGGGTGCCGGATCCGCCGTGCAGAACGAGGGGGACATCGACGGTGTTGCCGATTTCCTTGATGAGGTCGACCTGGACCGTGGGCACGTGGCCGCCGGTGACGAAGTGGACGTTTCCTACGGCCACCGCGAGGCAGTCCACCTTGGTTTCGCGGACAAAAAGTTCAGCAGCTTCCGGGGTGGTGTAGGAGGCGCCTGCGGCGTCAAGGACACCGTCCTTGATTTCTGCCAGCGCGCCGATTTCGCCTTCGACCGCGGCGTTGACGGCGTGGGCGGCTGCGACCAGCGCCGCGGTGTCCGCAATGAGCTTGTCCTGGTCCCAGCCCTGGGTGTGCATCATGACCGAGTTGAAGCCGGCGCCGAGCCCGCCTGCGGCTTCAGCGAAGCTGTCGGCTTCGTTGAACAACGTGGCGACCGGCACTTTGGCCCTGTCGGCAAGGGCGCGGCAGGCTGCCCCGTAGAGCTCGATGCCGCCGGACTGCAGCCATTCATGGTTTGCGGACAGGCCGCCGATTCCGATGATGACCGGAGACTGGCTTGCCTCGGCCGCGGCGATGGTGGCTTCGAGGCTGTAGATGTCCCAGGACTCGAAGTATCCGACTGCGTAGCGGTTCTTACCAGCGTGGTCCAGCAGTTCGGGAAGGGATACGAGTGACATGAGTTATTGCTCCGATTTCTTCGTTGATGTTGGGTTGGTGGCTAGGTTGGTCAGCATGGTTACAGGTGATGGGTACTTGGCCAGGTTGGTCAGCATGGTCGCGAGGTCTTCCATGGCACGCGGTCTGCGGTGGCGGATCCATTGGCGGTAAGCCTCGAGCTCCTGCTGAACGCGCTGGTCGTCCCACTGCAGTTCCCGGGCGGCGATTTCAGCGACAGCTTCAATTGCCTGCAACCCGGCATCGTCACACCAGGACAGCAGCATCCGGCGGGCGACAATGTCGGTAAGTGTTCGGGCGAACTCCTCACGGACCGCCAGCACGACTTCTGCGCCCACCGCGTTCTCATGGTCCGGCAGCGGCGTGCCAAGGGATGGATCTGCGCAGATAAGTTCTTCGATCCTGGCGGCACGGACTCCGTAGAGTCCGAGCAGCCTCCGTGCAGTGCCCTCGGACAGCCTGGTGTGTTCCAGGAAGTCCTTCTGGAACTGCCCCCAGTCCGCGCAGCGCGCCCCGGGCAATTTGAGGTGCTTCGTCCCGGATCGGCCCGAAGGAAGGATCCTGCGCCGGGGTGCGCGTGAGGAACGTGGTTTCGTGTGCTTTTCCACCACGTTCATGGCCATCTCCCCCAGCGCCCTGTGAGTGGTCAGCTTTCCCCCGCTGATGCTGAAGAGGTTCCTGATCGTGGGGTGGACGCTGACGTGATGGTTCCGGCTCACCTGGGCAGCTGTTGTGGCGTCGGGCGAGTAAGGCAGCGGGCGGACGCCCGATATTGTGTGCAGCACGGACCGGGTCGTGAGCCGGGCCTGCGGTATCAAGGTGTTTACTTCTTTGAGCAGATAGGCGATCTCCTCGTCGGTCATGACGGCTTCGGCCGGATCACCTTCGAAAAAGATGTCCGTGGAGCCGATGAGGTAGTTCCCGTCGGGTAATGGAAGCACGAGGATTGCACGGCCGTCACTGACTGCCTCATAGTGCACCCCGGTCGTGGGGGCGCCGGGAAAGGGGCCGACAGTCATGTGTGAACCCTTGGTTCCGCCAATGAGCCGCGCGCTCTCGTGCACGGAAGCGGACAGCACCATATCCACCCACGGTCCCGACGCGTTCACCACGACCCTCGCCGGCTGAACCAGCTTTTTGCCGGTGAGGGTGTCGGTGAGCTGAACGATCACGCCCCCTTCCGACTCGTTCAGTCCCGTTACCTTCAGGTGGTTGTGGACCCGGCCGCCGAAACGGGCGACGTCAAGAGCCTGTTCAACGCAGAGCCGTTCTGCGTTGGCGACCTGGGCGTCGTAGTAGAGGACCGCTCCGTAGAGGTCATTTGATTCCAGCCCCGGGTACCGCACTTCAACCTCTGCCTTCGACAGTGATTTGTGCAGCGGAGTGGACTTATCGAAGGACAACACGTCGTACAGGAACATGCCCAGGCGCATCATGAAGCCCGAGCGCTGGTTATGCCGGTAAAACGGAATCAGGAGGGGAAAGGGCCTCACCAGGTGCAGTGCGGTCTGCAGCAGCCGTTCGCGCTCCCGCAGCGACTCCCGCACAAGATGAAACTCCAGGTTCTCCAGATACCGGATGCCGCCGTGGATCAGCCGGCTCGACGTTCCCGAGGTTCCTGCCCCGAAATCTTCGGCGTCGACGACCGCTGTCAGCCATCCCCGGGACGATGCTTCCCTGGCAACTGCCAGGCCGTTGACACCACCGCCGATCACGAGAATGTCGACCGGCGCCAATGCTTCGGATCCCTCATTCTCACAATTGTGCACTTGCTCACATATGTGATTCATAGGTAGAGTATGACCCAGATCACGAAGGCCTGTCAACGTAAGACGCGGCAACTCCCGTGGCCGGTTTTCACATTTGCCACCAATGAATTCGGAAGGGTGCCATGAGGGCGCTAAACGACACAGAGTTCCCCGCCTTAGCCACGGAGGTCGTGTTACAACTGCAGAACTGGCCCGGTGAGCCGTCTCTGGCCGTCGTGGGAGAGGACGGCGTCCTGGGTTGCCGGGATGCGGGCCGGGTGTACCCGCTGGCTTCGGTCACCAAACTCCTCACGGCCCTGACCGTGCTTTCGGCAGCGGATGAAGGTGTGGTTTCACTCGATGACGAGGCCGGCCCGCCCGGGTCCTCACTCCTGCACCTGCTCTCACATGCCTCAGGGGTGGGCTTTGCCGATGAGCAGGTACGGGCGCCGGCGGGGACGCGGCGAATTTACTCCAATACCGGCATCGACCTGGCCGCAAACCACCTCGCGAGCCAGTCCGGAAAGGACTTCCGTGATGAGATGCGGATCCGGGTCTTGGAGCCTTTGGGCATGCATGAGACGAAACTGACCGGTCCCCCCTCTAAAGGGGGCGAAGGCACAATTGCAGATACTGCACGCCTGGCCTGGGAATTACTGAAACCGTCGGTGTTTCCTCGGGCGAGGATCGATGTGCTGTCTTCGCTGGCTTACCCGGGCCTGGCGGGGTTTCTTCCCGGATTCGGCTACCACGCCGAGAACGACTGGGGCGCCGGAGCTGAAATACGCGGACATAAGTCACCACACTGGACCAGCCCGGAGAACTCCTCCGCGACCTTTGGCCATTTCGGCATGGCGGGGAGCTTCCTGTGGGTGGACCGGGAAGCCGGTCTGGCCTGCACGGCTCTTTCGACCGTCGAGTTCGGGGAATGGGCTCCTGTCGCCTGGCCGGAGACTTCCACCGCCGTACTCCGGGCCTACGCAAAAACCTCGCAAACGGCCAAGTCCGACACGGGCGCCCGGACAAACGATGTCTAGCCCTGACGCCCGCGGTCGGCCGCGACCACTCGAAGCCACCATGCTAGGAGCGCTAACGTGACCATCGCACCCGAGGGCCGGCGCATGCTGCGCGTAGAAGCACGCAACTCCCAAACACCCGTCGAACGCAAACCGGAATGGATCAGAAGCAAGGTAAAAACCGGGCCGGAGTTCATCGGGCTGAAAAACCTGGTACGAAAAGAAGGCCTCCACACGGTCTGCGAAGAAGCCGGATGCCCCAACATCTATGAATGCTGGGAAGACAAAGAAGCAACCTTCCTCATCGGCGGGGCACAGTGCACCAGGAGATGCGACTTCTGCCAGATCGACACCGGCAAGCCCGAAGCACTGGACCCGACCGAACCCCTCAAAGTAGCCGAATCCGTGCGCACCATGGGACTGCGGTACGCCACCGTCACCGGAGTCGCCCGCGACGACCTCCCCGACGAAGGAGCCTGGCTCTACGCTGAAACCATCCGGCAGATCCACGCCCTCAACCCCGGAACCGGCGTCGAGATCCTGATCCCGGACTTCACCGGCCACCAGGACCTCATCCAGCTGGTCATCGACGCCCGGCCGGAGGTCTTCGCCCACAACGTCGAAACCGTGCCAAGGATATTCAAGTCCATCCGCCCGGCATTCCGGTATGAACGCTCCCTCGATGTCATCCGGCAGGGCAGCGACAAGGGCATGGTGACCAAATCAAACCTCATTCTTGGAATGGGCGAGACGAGGGCGGAAGTGTCAGAGGCACTGCGCGACCTGCGCGAAGCCGGATGCGATCTCGTCACCATCAACCAGTACCTGCGCCCCAGCCAGAAACACCACCCCGTCTCCCGCTGGGTCAAACCGCAGGAATTCGTAGACCTGAAGGCCGAAGCCGAGGAAATGGGTTTTCTCGGTGTCATGAGCGGACCCTTGGTGCGCTCCTCCTACCGGGCAGGACGGCTCTGGGCCGAGGCCATGGCGAAAAAGGGCCGTGAATTGCCCGACGAGCTCGCCCACATCAGGGGTTAGCAGCCGCCAACTGGCCAATAGCAAGGGGCAAGAGCCGAATGGCAAAACGAACACGCGGCCCTGCCCGCATTTCAAGAACAGCATCCAAAGAAAAATGAAGAGGTTTAGATGAATCCGCAGCAGTTCGATGTCCTGGTTGTCGGTGCCGGCCCAGGAGGCTACACGGCAGCGATCCGCGCCGCCCAGCTGGGCAAACGGGTCGCGATCGTTGAAGAACAGTACTGGGGAGGGGTGTGCCTGAACATCGGATGCGTGCCCTCCAAATCCCTGATCTACAGCGCCCAGCTGGTCCAGACATTCAGAAATGACGCCAAGGAACACGGCATACAGGTAGAAGGAGAGGTCTCCTACGACTTCCAAGCCGCCTTCCAGCGCAGCAGGTCAGTCGCCGACGGCCGCGTCAAAGGTATCCACTACCTCATGAAAAAGAACGGCATCACCGAGTTCAACGCACGCGGAACTTTCACCGGCTCAAACAGCATGGAGCTGGAACTCGCAGACGGTGAGCGGCAAAAAATTACCTTCGCCCACGCCATCATCGCCGTCGGCGCGGAAACCCGTTTGCTGCCCGGGACCGCCCTCTCAGACAGGGTGGTGACCTACAAGGAACAGATCCTCTCATCCACCCTGCCGAAAAGCATAGTCATCGCCGGCGCCGGTGCCATCGGCGTTGAATTCGCCTACGTGATGAGCAGCTACGGGGTACAGGTGACACTGGTCGAATTCGCCGAGCGAATCGTTCCGCTCGAAGACCCGGACGTGTCAAAAGAACTGACCAAGCGCTACCGGAAACTCGGCATAAACATACGTACCGCCACCGCGGTCACCGCCGTTGAAGAGCACCCCGACGAGGTCGCCGTCACGCTGACCAAGGGCGGTACTGTCGAGGTTGTCCGCGCCGAAAAACTCCTCCAGGCAACCGGATTCACGCCACGAGTCACCGGCTACGGCCTGGAAAGCACCGGCGTAGCCCTTACCGACCGCGGAGCCATCGCCGTCGATGACCAGATGCGAACCAAAGTCCCGCACATTTACGCCATCGGTGATGTGACAGCAAAGCTCATGCTCGCGCACGCCGCTGAAGCGATGGCCCTGGTCGCGGCAGAAGCTCTCGCCGGCGAACCGACTCATCCTCTCGACTACCTCATGATGCCCCGGGCCACTTACACCAACCCACAAATCGCAAGCTTTGGATTCTCCGAAAACGGGACCTCTCCCGCGGGCAGCGAAGTCAAGAAAACAGTCTTCCCGTTCGTGGCAAACGCCAAGGCCCACGCCGTCGGCGAACCGGGCGGTTTCGTAAAACTACTTACCGACGGCCGCGATGGAAAACTGCTGGGCGCCCACCTCATCGGGCCGGACGTGACCGAGCTGCTGCCAGAACTGACCCTCGCCCGCCAGGAAGGCCTGACCGTCACGCAAGTGGCCCGCAACGTCCACGCACACCCCACCCTGAGCGAAGCAGTCAAGGAAGCCCTCCATGGCGCGGCTGGCCAAAGCATCAACATCTAACCGACGTTCCGAACCACGAAAGATCAGCACATGACTACGAACGAAATCCAGACTCTTCAGGGAACCACCGTCCCCCTCAAGGGCATCCGGCGGGCGGCGGCGAAGCAAATGGTCGCAGCGTGGGAAGCACCCGCGTTTCACCTCACCGTCGAAGTCGACATGACCAACGCACTGACGGTGAAGTCAGTCTCACCCCAGTCAACGGTAACCGACCGGCTCATCTCCGCCGCGGCAACCGCCTTGCAAGAGAATCCCGGGCTAAACGCCCACTACTCCGAAGAAGGAGTCACCACCTTCGAGGACATCAACATCGGCATCGCAGTTGCAACAGATCACGGGCTGACAGTCCCCGTCATCCACGGAGTGACAAGCCTCAGCCTGCCCGACATCGCCCATAGGCGACGTGAAATCGTCGAAAAAGCCCGCGCCAGGAAGCTCGGGATGGCCGATATCTCCGCAGGGACCTTCACCATCTCAAACCTTGGCATGCTCGGTATCGACCGCTTCGATGCCATCATCAATGTCCCTCAAGTAGCCATCCTCGCAGTTGCCTCCACACGCCAGCGCTATGTCATGGCTAATGGTCAGGCCGAATGGCGTCCCATCGCTGAGCTGACTCTGACATGCGACCACCGCGCAGTGGACGGGTCCATGGGAGCAGTCTTCCTCAAACGGCTCAAAGAGCTCATCGAAGCGCCCATCCCCACCCCATACGCACCACAACGGCAGGACCATCATGACAACAGCAACACCTAAGAGGTCCGGCAACACCTGGCGCGTGGCCGACATCGTGGTGGCGGCGCTGATCGCCGTCGCCGGTGGTGTGATTTTCTGGGCCTGGTCCCAGGGCGCCAACCTCATCTCCGCGCCGCTGAACGCGGTCTACCCGCCGCTGACCGGCCTGTACGCCGGCGGCTGGATGATCCCGGCGGTGCTGGGCATGCTCATCATCCGCAAGCCCGGTGCCGCGCTGTTCTGCGAAACGGTGGCAGCCACGGGCGAGCTGATCATGGGTTCGCAGTACGGCACCACGGTGCTGATCTCCGGCGTGCTGCAGGGCCTGGGTGCGGAGCTGGTGTTCGCCGCGTTCCGGTACAAGAAGTTCAACCTGCCCGTCTCGCTGCTGGCGGGTGCCGGCGCCGGGCTGTTCTGCGGCCTGAACGACTCGTTCGCTCCGTGGGGCTGGAACATCGCCTACGCCGCCGGGGACAAGCTGGCTTACATCATCTTCACCGCCATCTCCGGCGCCATCATCGCCGGCGCGCTGTCCTGGATCGCCACCCGCGGTCTGGCCAAGACCGGCGTGCTGAGCTCCTTCGCGTCCCGCAGGGCAGCCACAGAGCCCGTCTTCAACTGAAGCGGCCAGGGGAAGGGCGAAGGCACTTCCCCTGGTTTAGGCAGACCATGCCGGCTACCGAAGTCCGCCAGCAGAGACAGACCACCGACGTAGGGAGGGCCTAATGCATCACCCATACCTGCAACCCACAGCTGGCTGGTCAAGCTGCAGTTCAAAGGAAAGAACGTCATGACGAACATCTTCTTTTCTCTGATGGCATTCATTAGAAGCCGGTCCGAACGGACGGTAACGCCGCGGAAAACTCCGACGTGTGTATGTCACCAATTCCCAATCGACTACAGGGACCTCCTGGCCGTTCCCGATCTGTTGGCCTTTGGCGACACTGTGAGATGCAGTTGCACTAACCAGTAGTGCACGAGAGCTCCACGCTCCTTCTCCACGCTCTCCGGTCACTCCCCGCGTCCAGGGACGGAAGCCGCCAAGCGACGATACAACAGGCGGGCAGGAGCTCTGCGTCAGCAGCGCAACCCACCTACCGGCATCAGGTTGGGCCAGGAAGACCGATCCAAAGGGGGCATGCATAGTATGCCGCCCTACTGCACTTTGAAGGACTGTCCGAGAGATGCACCATCCGTACGTGCGCAGATCCTTCTGCAGGGCCGCCACAACTCCACTCCATCGGGCCCAGACCTCACGGAAATGTGCATACACTTTCGTACCTTTATTGCCTGCAGCGGACAGCGCTACCGGGTCTTGCACTCACAAAGGTGATGTGCAACACTCGGGAGTAGATAAAGTGTATACAGTTTGGCGCTTGCACGGAACTGCGGGTGGCAATTGAGAGGTGGCCCGTCCATTGGTTGAAACATCTATAAAAGCCCAGACCGATGAGCTTGCTGAACCTCGGAAGTTGGTCTCATATGCGCACCGGCAGCTTAGGGAAGCAATCCTCACTAATGCCATTCCCGCTGATTCGACCATCAGCCAGGTTCAGCTGGCCAAGCATCTGGGGGTGAGCCGGACCCCGCTACGTGAGGCGCTCCGCCTGCTCGAGCATGAAGGTCTTGCCACCGTCGAAGTCAATAAGAAAGTGACAGTCGCAAACGTATCGCCCGAGGATCTGGATGCACTGTATGCGCTGCGTATCCAGCAGGAATCACTCGCGATTTTCACGTCTGTGCAGAAGGCTGACCAAGGCCGCATCGATCGTTCGCGCGAACACCTAGAGGGCATGCAGCGTGCCATCAGCGATCAGGACTATGCGGACTGGGCCCATCATCACCGCGTATTTCACATGAGCTTGGTTGACGGGGTCGGTGACCGGTTCTCCAAATCGATCCTTCAGAACTTCGACCATGCAGAGCGGTACCGCAGGATCTATCTCAGCGAATCGGAGACCAACTGGAACCAAAGCATGGTGGATCACCAGAGCATCTTCGATGCCTTGGTGAACGGAAACCCTGCTGCCGCGGCCGAATTGCTCGCCGGTCATTATTCACATACGGCCAAGGGCGTCCTTTCGGCCATCGACGCCGACTACACGCCTGGTCTGATGAACGCTGCAGTAACCATGGCAATCAGTCTTAGATTCCAGCAGTAACAAGCGTGATGCAGCCCACGACAAGCTGCACACACCTTCTTTCCGATCCTGCGCCGCAACGATGGAGCAACTATGCCAATTTGTCGATTGATTCAACAGTTCCCGAGCCGTGGCAAGACCATCCGGCCTCAGAAGCAAAGTCTGAACCTCACCCCAGCGCCGGGCGATGACATCCCCATGGAGGAAGCATGAGTGTGAACGCCTGTGCCCGAACAGAACCGGGTCCCACAAGCGGCCAGGAGAACAGGACGCCGAGGTTCCTTCTTCCTGCGGCCGGAGACAACGCGGCCATCGCCACCGAACGAATCGAGGCCGGTGAACACATCGAGATCGACGGTCAGCTGCTCACCGCAAGAACAGTCATTCCCAAGGGCCACCGTCTGTGTGTCAAGAGCATCAACGCCGGCGAAGGCCTCCTTTCTTGGGGGTATCCCTTCGGATACGCAACTGTGGAGATCAACCCCGGGGATTATCTCTGCAATGAGCGAATGAAAAACGTTCTGACAATGAGAAACCCCCACGACTACCCCACCGACCTGACCGTAAACTTCATCGACCGGGACAGCACGAAGGAGCAGACTCTGCCGCAGAGGCAGATCCTTGCTACGAACGAGCGTACGCAGGATTCCAGCCAGGGTTTCATGGGGTACCGCCGCGGACCCGTCCGAGGATGGGGTACCAGAAATGACGTAGCGGTCATCGGCGTCACTTCGCGCGCCAGATCCCTCGTGCTCGCCGCCACGGACGAACTTCAGGGCTACGTGCGCGGCCTGGAGAACGTTGATGCCCTAACGCCCGTCGTGCACACCGAGGGTGGCAATTCCGGCGTCATGCATAACAAGCGCCTGCTCCTCAGGACACTGGCGGGATTCGCCGTAAACCCCAATGTCGCGGCCGCTGTCTTCGTCAACGATCCGGACTCGCCTGTATCAAACGCGGAACTGCTCCAGCAGCTCACGTCGCTCGGTGACGTCCATCTGGAAAGCAAGATTCGATACTTTGTCAGCGACACAGATTCCGACGACCCGGTTTCAGCACTAACAGCACTCATCCGGCCGCTCCTTGACGGAGCCGCCAAGTGCGTGCGCGAGCCCGCGCCGCTTGAAGGATTGAAAGTGGGACTGCAGTGCGGCGGTTCCGATGCGTTCTCCGGAGTAACGGCGAATCCGCTACTCGGAACGTTGGTAGAAAAGCTGCTGGGGGGAGGAGCAACGGCAAATCTCGCCGAGACCGATGAGCTCATCGGCGCCGAAGAACATGTGCTGGCCAAGGTAGCGGAGCAGAACGTCGCTGAGCAATTTCTGGACAAGCTCAATGCCTTCAAAGATTATGCCCAACGCCATGGCCAGACCGCTGAGGGAAATGTCTCAGGAGGGAACCTCTACCGCGGTCTATACAACATCACGCTCAAATCACTGGGCGCAGGACGGAAAAAGGACCCGAACACCGCGCTTGAGCATGTGATCGGGTACGGCGAACGCATGGGGCTGCACGGCTACTACTTCATGGACAGCCCTGGAAATGACCTGGAAAGCATCGCGGGGCAGGTCGCGGCGGGGGCCAATCTGATCCTCTTCACCACCGGGAACGGGTCGATCACTAACTTCCCCTTCGTTCCAACGATCAAGATCGTGACAACGAACGAGCGCTTCGCCTTGCTCGAGACTGACATGGACTTCAATGCAGGATTGCTGCTTGAGGGCATGGGACGGGACGACGCTGCGGAACGGCTGTTCGAGCTCACCTGCCGCGTCGCTTCCGGCGAAAAGAGCAAGGGAGAGCACACCGGACAGTCCCAGGTGCAGATCTGGAGGGATTGGCGCCAGGATGGCGGCCGGAGCACCGATGCCACGCTTGGCCATTCCGCCCCCTGCTCAGGGGAACCGCTGCTCCGGGCACAGCAGCGAAGCGCAGATCAGGGGCGTGCCGTCATGGAATCCGGCCCTGGCAGCGAACGCAGAAGGACTATCGAGATCTTGCCTACGAGTTTGTGTTCAGGCCAGGTGGCAGAACAGATTGCCGCCAGCATGAACGACTCTCTCGCGGCAGCCGGATCATCGGACTCATGGGAAGTCGTCGCCCTGCCTCATACCGAGGGCTGCGGCGTCTCCGGAGGAGACGCCGAGGAGATCTACACCAGAACGATGCTCGGCTACGCGATGCATCCGGCCGTCGCGCACACGATTTTCCTTGAGCACGGCTGCGAGAAGACGCACAACGACTACTTCAAGGACAGTTTGAGTCGCCGTGGCGTTGACCCGGCAAGTTTTGGATGGGCAGGAATCCAAAACTCTGGGGGAATCACGGCAGTGTCTGGCATCGTCGATGCTCTCGTCCACGAACATATCCGCGGATACGACGGTCGCAACGAGCTACAGCTGGAACCGGCCGGCCGCATCATCGGCTTGGCTGCAGCGACCGATCCGACCCAACACGCCGTCGAGGTTGCAATTGACGTCATCGGTCGGTTGCTGGCTGAAGGAGCCAGTGTCGTCGTGAGCGAGACCGACCCGCTGCTGACCGCGACGGGCTTCCTGGAAAGACTCAATATCGACGGCGTCCGACCCACGATTCCGTACGCGGGATCAGTCGTGGAACCTGGACTTCATGTCATGAGCTCAAGCACATCGGACTGGCTCGAGGTCTCTACCGGGCTCGGTGCCACCGGCGCTGAAACTCTCCTGGTTCTTGCCGGCAGACGCCCGGTCCAGCCGCATCGAATGCTGCCGGTGCTCCAGATCGGAACCGGAACCACATCCGACACCGAGAAGTGGTTTGACGTCACCGCGAATCACCACGATTCCTCGGTTACGGGCGCAGAAATCATCTCCAGGATCAACGACTTAGGCCGAGGACGCTACACGCCTGTAGTGACCCCGCGTCCTAACGTCGGATTCCAAATATCCAGAGGGTCCTGGGGCGTCTCGCTCTGACCATCAACTGAGAACCATCAAGAGAAAGATCAAAGGACAATGTCAGCACTTTTGAAGAACAAGCTCCAAGCCCGCGCCGCTCAGGGTAACCCAATCCGTGTGGGATTCGTAGGTTCAGGCCGTATGGGCACCGGCGCCATCTGCCAGATCGGACAGATGGCCGGGATGGAGGTTACCGCCATCGCGGACATCAATACCGACCGAGCGGTCGAAGCCTTCGAGAAGTCCGAGGTGAAGGCCCAGCTCGTCAGCGTTTGCAACGAGGCCGCCGAAGCCAAACGTCTCATTGGCGAGGGCCAGCGCATTGTCACCCAGGACTGGCGCCTGCTGCTGGAGATCGGGGTCGATGTCATTGTTGAGTCTACCGGAGTGCCCGAGGTCGGCGCCGAGGTCGCCATGCAGGCAATCCTTAACCACATCCACGTCGTGATGCTCAACGTAGAGACAGACGTCGTGGTGGGTCCAATCCTGACCTCCATGGCCGACCAGAGCGGGGTCGTGTACACGGTGTCGTCCGGAGATGAGCCGGGACTGATCGGCGAGCTCTATGACCGATACACGTCTCTGGGCTTCAAGGTCGTTGCCACCGGCAAGTCCCCCTCGAGCATCGGCGAATACGACCGCTACGCCACCCCGGACAGCGTGCGTGAGGACGCACAGCGCCTGAAGATCAACCCCCACTTCCTCGTCACATTCAGGGACGCCACCAAGACCATGATCGAGATGGCAGCCGTGTCGAATTACACCGGGCTCCGCGCTGACGTCCGGGGCATGCACGGCCCCGTGGCCGGTGTCGAGGAAATCTGCCGCTTCTTCCGGCCCAAGGCAGAAGGCGGCGAACTCAACAGCACCGGCGTCATCGATTACGCCCGGCCGCTCAAGAACGAGGACGGGAGCATCGACTTTTTCCGCTCGGTCACCCCAGGCGTCTTCATGGTCATCCACACCGACAATGAGCAGATCCGCGAGGACCTCGACTACCTGGACGTATACGGCGACAACGGCTACTACGTCATGCACACCCCCTACCACCTGGTTACCAACGAGATCCCTCTCTCTGTTGTTCAGGCCGTCGATTTTGGCGAACCCACAGTGTTCCCCAAATACGGACTGGTATCGGAAGTCTTCGCAGCCGCCAAGCAGGACCTCAAGAAGGGCGAGACCATCGACGGCGCCGGCGGTTTCGCCGTGTACTCCCTCGTGGACGACTACGAGACGTGCAAACAGGAGAACGTCGTTCCCCTCGCTCTGCTCACCAATGCCAAGCTGACATGCGACGTTGAAAAGGACCAGGTCATCACCTACGACATGGTCGAAATCAACAAGGACTCAGTCCTCTATCACCTTCGCTGCCTGCAGGACTCCATGGCCACCGCCTGATCCACGGCATCCCCCGTTTACATATAAAAGGACTTCTGAATGCGCATCGCATCCATCAACGGCCGTGCCACCCTCATCACCGAAAGTGGCCAGGACCTGCAAGGCATCGACATTGAAAAATCGTCGAACGGCAAATTCCCAAGCAACACGCGAGAGCTACTGTCCCACCTCAACGAATTGAGGTCCTGGGCTGATAACCAGGACCTCGACTCTGATGCCTTCCCGGTTTCATGGGATTCGTTGGAAAGCCCGATCACCGACCCCCGGCAGATTTTCGCTATCGGCATGAACTACCAGGCCCACGCTGAAGAGGTCGCGATCGCAGCTCCCGAAGTTCCGGCCGTTTTTACCAAGTTCGCCTCAGCGCTCTCCGGGGCACGAAGGGCAATTGAACTGCCCTCCGATAGCGTCGATTGGGAGATTGAACTCGTTGCCATCATTGGGCGCGGAGGTCGCAACATCTCCAAAGAAGACGCCTTGGATCACATCGCCGGTTATGCGGTGGGACAGGACCTGTCAGACCGCGCTCTGCAATTCGCTGCAAGCTCATCACCACAATTTTCACTGGGAAAGTCTTACGCCGGCTTTGCCCCTGTGGGGCCTTGGATGACAACCTCCGACGAAGTGGCGGACCCGGGACAGTTGAAAATGCGCTGCACTGCGGGCGAGGAAGTGCTCCAGGACGGATCAACGTCAAACCTGATTTTCGACATCCCGACTCTGGTGGAGCACCTGTCGTCCGTCGTTGAGCTGACTCCCGGGGATCTGATCTTCACGGGAACTCCTGACGGCGTCGGTTTCGGTAGAAACCCCAAACGCTACCTGCGTACAGGCGAGGAGCTCGTCAGCACGATCGACGGACTGGGCGAGATCAAACAGCTCTTCTCGTAATCCAACTGGCCCTAAACAAGCCAATCTTCCAATTCAAGAGCGGCCACTTCAACAGGGAGTGGCCGCTCCCCCTTCCTCCCCGGATCCACGGTTCAAAGGAGAACAACAGTGAGCTCCACCCTTACCCAGCGCGAGAAGAATCGCGCAACTGCTCTCGGCACCATGGTCGGCGCCGGCATCGAATGGTATGACTTCTACGTCTTCGGCATAGCTGCCGCCCTGGTGTTCAACCGGATCTTTTTCCCCGGCGTTGACCCAGCCACCGGCACGCTGCTGTCGTTCGCTACGTTCGCTACTGCCTGGTTTGCCCGCCCATTAGGTGGAATCATCTTCTCGCACCTCGGGGACAGGCTGGGCCGCAAGCACATCATGCTGGTCACACTCATCCTCATGGGCACAGCCACCACAGCAATCGGACTGCTCCCCGACGCCGGTGCAATCGGGGTCTGGGCACCCATCAGCCTTGTCGTCCTCAGATTCCTCCAAGGCCTGGCCTGCGGAGGCGAATGGGGTGCCGCCACCGTAACCGCCGTTGAAAACGCCCCTCAGGGCAAGCGCGGCCTGTTCGGCGCCTTCCCACAAATGGGTGTGCCGATGGGACTGTTTCTCTCCTCGGGTGTATCCCTCCTCTTCTACATGCTTCCCGAAGATCAGCTCCTCGCTTGGGGCTGGCGAATCCCCTTCCTCCTCACACTCGTGTTTGTCGTCGTTGGCCAATACATTCGCCGCCGCTTGCCCGAGAGCGAGGACTTCAAGGAAGCGGCCAAGAACGGCGAAATCGTCCGATTCCCGATGCTCGAGGCCCTCCGCCGCCATCCCCGCGCAGTCCTAACCGTGTTCCTGGGACAAGCCATCGTTAACGTCACCTTCTTCACCGCAACAACCTTCATCCTCGACTACGCCACCAAGCACGGATCCTTCGAACGCACCACCGTCCTAGCGGTCGTAGCCCTTGCCGCTGTGGTGGATTTCTTCGCCATCCTCGCCGGCGGCCTGCTGGCCGACCGGTTCGGGGCCAAGCGAATCTACCTGACCGCCTGCGCAGCAGGAATCGTAGTCTTTGCGGCGATATTCCCCTTGACGGACACCGGCAATATCGCGGCACTCATCCTGGGAATCGCAGTCTTGTTCCCCCTTGTGCACGGGCTTGCCTTCGGCGCGCAAGCCTCGTTCTTCGCAGGCCTCTTCCCTCCGAACGTACGCCTTTCGGGCATGTCCACCGGATTCCAGTTCTCAGGCATGGCGTTTGGTGCACCACTTCCGCTGCTGGCGGGTTTCCTGATCGCAACGGCAGGCGGGTCCCCTTGGCTCCTGATCGCCTATATCGGCGCCGTCGGCCTTCTCAGCACCATCGGTACGCTCACGTCACCGCGCGAGTACGTACCGACTGCAACGCCGGAACCGGCCGCCCAGGCACGCGTCTAGCAACACCTGAACCAAACGTGACTCGAGGGACGAGACCGGCGATAGAAGCGACGGTCACGTCCCTCACTCATGCCTCTCCGGATGACCCCTCAAGTGCTTATCGCGAATTAACTGCTTAGCGATCGTCAGGGAACTATCCGGCCGGTTCCCCCGTTTCGGCTCCTCGCGAGCGGGATCCCTATCTGCGGATTTTCGCAACTGTAGAAGGGACCTTGAGGGTAAAGCAGCACGCGCATAATGGGGGTCAGAGTAGTCCCGCCACCAAACATTAGTGCCTGTGGCATTATCGAGACCCAGGTGCTCGCAGCCCGCCTAGGACGGCTCTAGAACTCAACCTCACAGGCGAAGGTTTGGAGGCAGCAGTGGCTGGACAGCGGTTCGCGTACATGCGCGTGAGCAGACTTCGCCGTGCCTAATCCATCAAGCCAAAGAAATGCCGCCGTCCACGACCAGGGTGTGGCCGTTGACGTAAGACGAAGATACACAATGGAAGCCGCAAACGTTGCCCAATGGGGACATTCTTCCATCGCGTTGAGGATTGCTTGTTTGTCGGCGGGGATGGCGGGTGGGAATGTCTGCTCGGTGCCGTTGATAGCGATGGTGGCTGAACGCAGCGGCCGTAGTTGGCGGATCAAGTTGCGGATCGCGAGCCCGGTCCGGTTCTGTGTTTCGCAGTTGAGTGCCAGCGCGGTGAACACGATGGTCAGGTGGGCTTCGATCGCGTCCTTGGTGCGGTGGAAGATGGGCCGGGCCCGTAGGTCGGTCTTGGACATCCGGAAGGACTGCTCCACATGCCAGGGGTCGTGGTAGCTGCCGATCACCTCGCCGGCGGGCATCACGACGATAGGGATGTTGGTGACGTAGCCTTTCAGCCCGACCAGGCGTCGTGCCCGCGCCAGCGATGCCTCACCGAGTGACCGGCTCCCGTTGCTGGTTTGATGAACCGTGGCGCTCGGGCGTTTTCTCGCCTGCGATGACCGCGCGGGCCTTGTTTTCCTGCAGTGTGAGGGCCGTGTTGTCCCGCGCTGCCCGTTTCGTCGAGTACGCCCACACCGCGCGCCAGGACCCGGTGTGCTGCCGGGGATCCCAGACTGGTTCGGCTATCACATACGGATCGCTCGCGAAACCGCCCCGGCCTAGCGTCTACGACACCTGCGCCCACGCGCCTCCTGTCATTTGAAGAGCGCCTTGTATCCTTCCAGATACCCCAGGGCGGTACAGGCCGCAGGAATCAGCACCAGCACCGCGAGTACGGCCGCGGCCATCAGCCAGTCCCCCCGCCCCAGCGCCACGGGCCGCCAGGTTGTCCGGGGTGAAAGCCCGAGTCCGCGGGATTCCAAGGATTGCGCCATCCGCTCGCCCTTCCGAAGAGACACCACTAGGAGTGAAAAGGCTGCTTTTCCAAAGTCACGGGCACTGGATGGCAGCCGTCCGTCCGGACGCAGCGGTGCCCGGACCGCGTGTGCCTGGCGAATGATCTGCCATTCACGCGGCAGGTCCTGCAGCATCCTGTAGCCGGCCAGGACTGCGTAGGTTACCCGCGGGCTAAGCCGCGCATGCTGCTGCAGGCTCGTCATCAGCCTGATTCCGTCGGTGGTAGTGGCAAAACCTATGGACAACACGCCGATCACCAGGGTCCGAAGCGCCAAGGATGCCCCGATGGTCAGCCCCTCCACGGTGACGCGCAGGCCGATGGCTTCCCACACCACCTCCCCCGGGCGGCTGAGGGCATTGACGCTCAGAAGTCCGAAGGCGAATCCGATAAAGGGGAGGTGCGCCAGTGCCAGAACGCGCCAGGGAACCCGTGCCGCCAGCAGCACCGCTGCCAGCGCCAGCAAGTACAGGAGGGCAGGGGTGACCGGGTCGAAGACAAAGAGCAGGGCAGCTGAGGCCACGAACAGGAGTGCGAGTTTGACGGTAGGGTTGCGTCGGCTCAGCGGCGAGTCGGTGATCACCGGTACCCCGCGTCCGGCGCTCATAGCCGCACCTTCTCGCGCTCCGATGCGGAGACCTTCGCGTCCAGCCCGTCCAGGACACGGCGGATAGCACTGTCATCTCCGGCCGCGTCCAGCAGCCATTCGATCAGCGGAGGCAACGTGATCCGCGCACGCGCCAGCGCTTCCCGGTCCCGGAGCACCTCAAACACCGGGGCGTCGGCGATGATGGTGCCGCCGGCAATCACCACCGCCCGGTGGGCCAGGGTGGCGACGGTACGCAGGTCGTGGCTGGACAGGACAATGGCCGTGCCCTTGGCTGCCGCGGCACGAAAAGCGCCAATTGCTGCGATGGTGGCGCTGCGGTCTAGGCCGAACGTTGGCTCATCGGCCAGGAGTGCAGGCCGGGAGTGCGCCAGCATCGCTGCCACACTGAGGCGTCGCTTTTCGCCGCCGGAGAGCCGGTAGGGGTTCTGATCCGCCAGATGCGCCAGCCGGTGCTCGGCGAGCAGTTCCTCCATCGATGCCCCGGGGTCCACGCCATAGCCGACCTCGCCCAAGACCGTGGTGGATACGAACTGGTGTTCCGGGTTCTGGAAGACCATACCCGGCCGCTGGCCCGTTACGGCTCCGGCAGCCGGAGCAAGCAGTCCGGCCAGAGAGAGCATCAGGGAAGTTTTCCCAACCCCGTTGGCGCCGAGCACTGCGACAATTTCCCCTGCATACAGGTGAAGGTTGATGTTTCGGAGCAGCACTTCATTGTCGTCCGGCGGAACTGAAGCGGACGGATGCCGCCTCAGGTTTCGGGCGCGGCGCCTCGCCGGGAGTACTGTGCGGCTGACCCAAAGCCCTTCGGCGGCCAGCACCACCTCGCCCCGGCCGGGCTGCGTTTCCGGTTTTACCGCCGGTTCCGGCGCGGTGACATCTGGCGCGGCGGCGTCCAGGGCTGCCGCCTCCGGTCCGGCCAGGGCCCGCAAGGCGGCGCGCACTTCTGGAGAGCCCAGGCCGCCCGGCACGCCGAATACAGCCTGCAGTTCTGATTCCAAGGGCAGCCAGCAGCCCGCGGCCAGCAGCTCAGGGGCTTCCTGTGCCAGGACGGCTTCCGTTGGCCCGTCGGCAAGGATGTCCCCGTCTGCGCTGAGCACGATCGCTCGTTCCGGCAGGCTGCTCAAGCCGGCAGGGCCCGCAAATTCGTCGATCCGGTGCTCCACGAGCACCACTGCGGGACCGTACCTGCCAACCGCGTCGGCAATGGCCTCCCTTACCGACGCTATACCCTCGGCATCGAGCATGGACGTCGGCTCGTCAAGCAGCAGCAATTCCGGCTCGACGATTAGGCTTGCTGCCAAGGCGATTCGCTGCCCCTCCCCGCCGGACAGCCGTGCGGTTCCGCGGCTCCTGAGTGCATGGGCACTGACGGCATCCAGGGCGGTGCTGATGCGTGCAGGAATCAGATGCGGGGCGACGCCGCGGTTTTCCAGCGGCAGTGCCAGCTCCTGCTCTACATCCGGCAGGCAGATCGACGATTCCGGATCCTGGTTCAGGACACTGACCTGGCGTGAGAGTTCTACGACTTCAGTTTCCGTCGTTTGGCGGCCGCAGACGGTGACGTTCCCGGTCAAAGTCGCTACCACCGAGTGCGGGATGACGCCGGTAAGCAGCTGCAGCAGCGTTGATTTTCCTGCCCCGGAAGGCCCGAAAATGATGGCGTGTTCACCTGCAGCGAGCCGCAGGGAGATATTGCGCAGCACCGGAGCGGTACGGTGCGGATATTCAACGGAGACGTGCTCCAGCACCACTGCGGGCACCCGGGGGCTTTTCACTGCCTTAGACCTTGATGAGCCGGTCACGGCCGATCGCGAAATTATCAACAACCCCGGTCTTTACGACAGCCTGCACGATCATGCGGGCGAGCAGCCCGCCGAGGACAATCCCCGAGACCAGCTGGATCGCCAGCCGGATGACAAACAGGTCCTGGCCGTACCAGCCGAAACGGAACGCTGAGAAGAAGAACACCAGTCCCGCGCCCATCAGCCCGGAAAGCGCGTAGATCCTCCAGCTGAAGGACTTGTAGCGGGTCAGCGCGAAGGGCAGCTCGCTGCCCAGACCCTGGATGGCGGCAACGAGGAAGAGCATCGGGCCAGCGGGTGAGCCAAGAAAGATTATCTCGATTCCGGCAGCCAGCATTTCCGCAATGATCCCGGCGAAGGGGCGCCTGATGATGGCTATTGCGATCGGGGCGACCAGCAGCCAGCCCCCGATCAGGAAATGGGATGCCAGGTCTCCGGCGGGACCCATCAGGACGGAGAGCCCGGTCCAGGCCTGGACCAAAGCCCAGTAGAGGAAGCCGAAAACCACACCGAGAACAACCAACAGCACGAGGTCTTTGAGCGTGAAGGGGACGCGTTTTCGGGCAGGCGTCGTCGGGGCCGGGGTGGTCGAGGTTTGGGGATGCACTATCGCGCCCTTTCTGAGGAATAAACAGGGCACGGGATTAGAGTCTTGTCTCTCCCTGCGCTGGCATGATCCAGATCAGGTTCAACGGTCGAAGCTTGAGAAGCTTCCTCTCAGCCCGGCTCACCGGACTCCCGTGTTCGAACCTGACTGTACACCGGGGGGGCATTTCTTTGGCAAGCCCCCGGTTAGGAGTAGGGTTTGCTTCAGTGACACGGGGTGCCCTGCTGATAAGGGCTGAGAGAACACCCGTTGAACCTGATCTAGTTAGTACTAGCGAAGGGATGTCGCGAATGACTATTCGCCTGACGCCTGACCATGCCTGGACCATGCTCGAACGGGTCCGGGGAACAACACCACTGATTCAGTGCTTGACCAATACCGTGGTGACGAATTTCACCGCCAATGTGCTGCTTGCCCTAGGCGCGGCACCGGCGATGGTTGATGTCCCCGCCGAGGCAGGACCGTTCGCGCGGGTCGCGTCGGGAGTGCTCGTGAATCTGGGCACCCCTCACGAAGAACAGCAGGCGGGCATGCGCAAGGCTGTGCACGGCGCGTCCGAATCCGGGACGCCCTGGGTTCTTGATCCGGTGGCCGTCGGCGTTTTGCCGGTCCGTACGGCGCTGGCCGCCGAGCTGCTGGATCACCGCCCGACGGCGGTCCGCGGCAACGCTTCAGAGGTCCTGGCGCTGGCCGGCGTGGGGCAGGGCGGACGCGGCGTCGATGCCGTGGATGGGTCGGAAACCGCCTTGGACGCAGCCAAGAGCCTGGCCCGCCGGTACGAGTCGATACTGGCCGTCTCGGGGCCAACCGACATCATCACGGATGGTACTGATGTCATCAGGATCAGCAACGGCCACCCGCATCTGACCAAAGTCACCGGCGGAGGCTGTGCGCTGGGAGCCGTCACCGCGGCCTTTCTCGCCGTCAACGATGACAAGCTCGCCGCTACCGCCGCTGCCACTGCCGTATACACGGTGGCCGCGGAAACGGCAGCTGAGGGCGTCCCCGGCCCGGGCACTTTCGCCGTCGCGTTCCTTGACGCCCTGACAGGTATCAACGATGAAATGATCTCCTCCCGAATGAATATCTCATGACCGCCGGGGACAGGACGGCCGGGCGCATCGAGGGCATCTATTTGGTGACCGATCCGCAGCTATGCGGTCCCAGGGGAGTGGTGGAGACTGCCCGGGCGGCTGTTGCAGGCGGGGTGCGGATCGTCCAGGTCCGTGAAAAAAGCGCGAGCACCGCCGACCTGTACGAGCTGGTCCTCCGTACCGCTGAAGCTGTGGGGCACGCGGCTACCGTTTTGGTGGATGACCGGATCGACGTGTTCTTGGCGGCGCGGGCGGCAGGGGCCGCCGTGCACGGAGTTCATGTGGGCCAGAGCGATCTTCCCGTCGAACGGGTTCGGGCGCTGGTGGGCGCCGGGGCCGTCGTCGGACTGACCGCAAACACCCGCGAACATTTGGATACCCTGCATGCCCTGCCCGCGGGGACGGTGGATTACCTAGGGGTGGGGGTTATCCGTCCGACTTCCACAAAGCCTGACCACCCGGCTCCGTTGGGCATTGAGGGCTTCGGGCGAACCGCGGCCGCTACGCCCCTGCCGTGTGTTGCCATAGGCGGCATTAAACCCGGTGATGTCGTCCCGCTGCGCCGCGCCGGGGCATCGGGGTTAGCGGTCGTGTCAGCCATATGCGCTGCGGATAATCCAAGGCACAGCGCCGAAGACTTTGTCGCACGGTGGGGTTCCTGAGGACCTAGCCGCCTAGCCGGGCATCGGCACAAGCATGCCCGGAGAAACCGCACCTGCCATAGAACTGCGCAGTGCCATCCATTCGTTTCGTCCCCCCGAAAGAAAGCGAAGAACCATGCAAATCTCAGAACAGATCGTCCTCGTCACCGGTGGCGGACGCGGCCTCGGCCACAGCATCGTTCAGGCGTTTGCGGACCAGGGCTCCCGGGTAGTGATCAATTACCGCAACAGCGCAGAGGAGAGCGAAGCTCTGGCCGCAAAGTACGGCCCCGGCCAGGCTGTTGCCCTGCAGGCTGACGTGACCGACGCCGATCAGGTCGCAGCCACGCTGGCCCAAGCCCAGGCCCACTTCGGCGGGGCGGTGACCACCGTGGTCAATAACGCCCTGGCGGATTTCTCCTTCAACGGCGACGCCCGGTCCGGCGCTGCCGGCATCACCTGGCCGGAATTCGAAGCCCAGTTCTCCGGCAGCGTCCGCGGCGCGCTGAACACCATTCAGCAGGCACTGCCTGGCATGCTGGAACACGGATTCGGCCGGATCATCAACATCGGCACCAACCTGTTCCAGAACCCGGTGGTCCCCTACCACGATTACACCGCGGCGAAGGCGGCCCTGCTGGCTTTAACCCGAACGATGGCCGCCGACCTGGGCCAGCACAATGTTTCGGTGAACATGGTCTCCGGCGGGCTGCTGCGCACTACCGATGCCAGCGCCGCCACGCCTGAGGAGGTTTTCGACTACATCGCCGCGGCCACACCCCTGCGCCGGGTCACCACCCCGTCGGGATTTGCCGACGCCATCCTGTTCTTCGCCTCCCCCTGGGCCCGCTCCGTCACCGGTCAAAATCTGGTGGTCGACGGCGGCCTGGTCATGAACTAGGGGCGGAGCGCCATGCCGGACCCGGCCGCATCCCAGCGGCAGCTTCACTTCAATGCTTTCCTCTTCGGCTGCGGCCACCACGGGGCCGCCTGGCGCAGGCCGGGATCCCCGGTGGACCAGCTGGGGAACATTGGCTTTTACGAACGGTTGGCCCAAAGCGCCGAACGGGGTCTTTTCGATGCGGTGTTTTTCGCCGATGGTCACTCCGTCGGCGATCCGGGCGAGGGACCGCGGTGGTTCCTTGAACCACTGACCGCGCTGGCGGCGATGGCCCGGGCCACCAGCAGGATTGGGCTGGTCAGCACCGTCTCGACGACTTTTTACACACCCTTCCATGCTGCGCGGATGCTGGCGTCCCTTGATCACATCAGCGCCGGACGCGTCGGCTGGAACGTCGTTACTTCCATGTTCGACGCCGAAGCCCGCAACCATGGGTTGGAGGCGATGCCTGCTCATGGGGAACGGTATGCCAGGGCGGCGGAATTTATTGAGGTGGCGCTACGGCTCTGGGATTCCTGGGCCGATGATGCGCTGATGATGGACCGGGCGGGCGCCTACGGTGATCCGGATAAACTGCAGCCGTTGCACCATGTCGGTGACCATTTCCGGGTGGAGGGACCGCTGACAGTGCCCCGGCCGCCCCAAGGCCGGCCTGTGCTGTTCCAGGCAGGCGCCTCCGAGCAGGGCCGCGTCCTGGCTTCACGGTATGCCGAGGGGATCTACGCCGTCGCCTATGATCTGCCCTCGGCCCAGGACTATTACGCCGATATGAAAAGGCGCATCGCAGCCGTGGGGCGAAACCCTGACACGGTGGCCATTATGCCCGGCCTGGTCACCTACGTGGGGACCACGAAGGCAGAGGCCCGCCGCCGGCAGGCTGAGGTGGACGCCCTGCTCCCGACCGCCCAGTCGCTGGCCCAGCTTGGCACGTTTATCGGTCAGGACTGCTCGCACTGGGAGCTGGATGCGCCCGTCCCATCGCTGCCGCCGGCTGACGGGTTCAGCGGACCGCAGGGCCGCTACAGAACGATCCTGCGGATCATCGAGGCGGAGAAGCCAACAGTCCGGCAACTGCTGGGAAGGCTGGCCGCCGGCGGCGGCCACTGCACGATGCTGGGAACTCCGGAGCAGATCGCTGATCAGATCGAGCTGTGGTTTCGCTCTGGTGCCGCGGACGGGTTCAACCTTATGCCGCCGCTGCTGCCCGATTCGCTTGACGAGTTCGTGGACCGGGTGATTCCGGTTTTACAGCGGCGTGGCCTTTTCCGCAGCAGCTACACCGCGGACACGCTGCGCGGACACCTCGGACTGCAACGGCCGACCGCGGGCGCCACGGACACTGCCTTAGTCCTATGAGCCCTTTCGCTGATCCAATCCGACGCGCGGCTGAATCAGGGCCAGCCGCATCAAACCCAGTCATATCTGACCAGGACAAGGAATGACCATGAACATCACACTGAACGGCAAACCCCACGCCATAGAGGCAGAAGCCTCCGTGACGACGCTCGTCAGCCAGATCACCGGGCAGGAACTTGTCCCCAACGGGCAGGCCGCCGACGGCCAGCGCGTAGGGGTGGCAATAGCGCGCAATTCAGAGGTGGTGCCCCGCAGCCAGTGGCACAGCACCGCTCTCGTTGAGGGCGATGACATCGAGCTCGTCACGGCAGTCCAGGGAGGATGAGGATCATGACCGAAACAACTGCACGTCCGGTCGCGCCTGGAACAGACGCCGACCGCCTGGTTATCGACGGCGTGGAATTGGGCTCCCGGCTCATCATGGGCACCGGCGGGGCACCGAGCCTGGACGGACTCGGCGCGGCGCTCCTGGCCTCCGGCACGGAACTGACCACGGTCGCCATGCGCCGCTATTCGCCCGCCGAAACGGGTTCGCTGTTCCAGCTGCTCGTGGAGAACAACATCCGGGTCCTGCCGAATACCGCCGGCTGCTTCACCGCACGGGATGCGGTCATGACGGCGGAGCTGGCCCGTGAGGCGCTGGAGACGGACTGGGTGAAACTCGAAGTCATCGCCGATGAGCACACGCTCCTGCCCGACGCGGTGGAACTCGTCGATGCCACCGAGCAGCTGGTCAACCGGGGCTTTAAGGTTTTGGCGTACACCAACGACGATCCGGTTCTGGCGCTGCGTCTGGAGAACCTGGGAGCCACGGCCGTGATGCCGCTGGGCGCTCCGATCGGGACGGGCCTGGGAATCCTCAACCCGCATAACATCGAGCTGATCGTGTCCCGCGCCTCTGTGCCTGTGGTGCTGGACGCGGGCATCGGCACCGCCTCGGACGCTGCCCTGGCGATGGAACTGGGCTGTGACGCCGTGCTGCTGGCGACCGCCGTCACCCGGGCGCAGAACCCTGCGCTGATGGGCGAGGCCTTCAAGCATGCCGTTATCGCCGGTAGGCTGGCGAAAGCGGCCGGGCGGATCCCGCGCCGCGAGCATGCGCTGGCGTCTTCCGTGATGGAAGGCCGGGCCGAATTCCTCTAAGGCGCTCAAATACTTCCGGGAAAGTTGATTAATGTCGGTGTCCCGCAAGCCCAACCTCGCCACTGTTAACTTTTGTTTGGTGGTTGAATCACAGCGTGAGGGCGGTTTCCGCAGTCCCGTCTGCTACCGCAGCCGCGGATCCTAGAACCGGACACCAGGAACTTAGCGGGGCGCGGCGGGCGAAGTGGATGGCTTGCGTGCAGGATGGAGACCATGGAAGTCCTCGGTAGCCGCATCCTGCTTCACCCGTCCGAACTTGAGCGGAGCCAGCGGTTTTACCGGGACACGCTGGGCCTGGCGGTCTACCGGGAGTTCGGGACCCGCAGTGCGCCGGGCCTGGTGTTCTTCCTGGGCAACGGTTTTCTCGAGGTCAGCGGACAGTCGGCCGACCGGCCCGGGAATGCCCTGGCAATCTGGATTCAGGTCCGCGATGTGCAACTCGAGCACGAGCGGATGCTGGCGGCCGGGGTACCGGTGATCCGCGAGCCGCAGCAGGAACCATGGGGACTGGTGGAGATGTGGATTGCGGACCCCGACGGAGTACGCATAGTGCTCGTTGAGGTTCCCCAGGACCACCCCCTGCGCCGGGACCAACGGTAGTCATGCCTGCTCCCGGGAGCCGTCCCGGCACATCCTCTCCGGCGGAACGGAGGCCCGAAAACCGGGCTGAGTCGGAGCTGTGGCATATCACGGCCTATAAGACCCAAGGACGCCCGGGCGGAATATCCCACGCCGTACCACTGAACTGCAGCGAGTCGACAGCCGGACTAAGGCGGTCGACCCCATGCATAGCATCGGCCGCCCTAACCAGGGTCAAGTGCGAGAACGCTTGGGGAAAGTTGCCGGCCATCCGTCTTTCGTCCGTTGCGTACTCTTCGCTCAGCAGGCCGAGCTCGTTGGAAAGCCCCACGAGCTTGTCCATAAGCAGGTCCGTCCGGTTCGGGCACACCTCAATCTGACAGATGTCTCCTTGCCTGGACTGCAGAAGCAGTGGGAATCGATTAGTCGCTATGCCAGAAGAACCACTCTGCCGACGCCCACAACCGGGGACAATTCTCATAGGTTATCCACAGCTACTGCTGCCAGGGAGCTACCCCAACGGCTCCCTACTCCAGCCGTGGATAACCCAATTTGATCCCAGCCGTGGACGGATCAAAGTCGCCCAGTGCCGACCGCGTGATCAGCAAACACATGTCTTGTCCGTCCGCAGGCAGGTTGGCGGAAGGTCCATTATCGGCGATGCGGAAAGACGGCGGGAGGCGTCACCACTACCCGACGCATCGCCCGTTTAGGTGCGGCCCTTGAGTTGGTCCCAGGCGACCCGAGCAAGCCAGAATTCCGATACGTCACTTGTTTTGCGTACGCTCCGGCCGGTGAGCAGTTCAACCTGGTTGAGCCTGTAGACAAGCGTTTGGCGATGGGTCCCGAGCGTGTCGGCGGTTTCTTTCCACCGTAGGTCGTGGTCCAGGAAGGCGAACAGCGTTTCTCGGAGCAGGACATGCTTGGGTTCGTCCGATGAGATGGGCCCCAGGACTGTTTGGACTATGTGTGCTGTTTCCGTTCGTGACCGCGCCAGCAGTGAGACGCGTTCTCCATGGAACTCGCGCCACAAGTCTCCGGAGGAACTGGCGAGGGCGAGCTCGGATGATGCTTCTGCGATAGCGCCTGCCAAGTCGGCAACGTCATGGTGTTCTGCAGAAACTCCGGCAGCCATCGACAGCTCGTACAGGATTTCCCTCACGGCCGCGATCTCCGATGCGCGAGTTATGAGAATCGTCTTTTCGTTGCTCCGCGTAGATAGAAGCTTGAGCCCGGACAACGCGATTGCCAATGGGATCCGGTGATCTACTTCGCCGTCGGTAACTATGGCACGGTAGACAACGTGCCCTTCCTTATCACCAAGCCATGAAATGAGGCGCTGGTCTGGCCGGCCCGCCAACGCAGAATCCAGTGCCGAGCTACGTTCCCGGATCCGCTCCTGGGCCTCTTGGAGAATTGCGTTGGCGTCAACGGCAAGAACCTGTGTCAGGTGCACCAATGAGAAGGCGTCCAGCTGGGCCTCGGCACTGACTGCTAGGTGTGTGGCCCTGTGCGTTCGTAAGGGGTACTTGCGCCAATCGTTCCGGCCAAGGACTCCGTCGCCGATGACGACGCAGCCTGTAGCTTCGTCTATCACTTGGAGATCAGCACGAAACAGGTCGCGCAATGGTTTTCCTGACCGCCGCTCAGACGTGCTCTGGCCGCCTACGACCTGGTAGAGCTTGGCCAGCACGAGGACGTTCATAGTTTGGCGATCTGCGTTTGCAGCTGCAACAGTACGCGCGATTGCCACAAATGGTGTGTTGTGCCCGGTGGAGAGAATTGGGAAGCCCCGCGCCTCGGATTCGTCGAGCATTGCCTTGGTCAAACGGGGAGCAAGATCATCGTCACCCACCGTGATTCCGGCTAAGCCCGCTTCATCAAGGCTGGCTATGAACTCGCGCTGAGCTTGGCTCTTAGATGGAATACACAACCCGATCGTCATCAGCAATTCATGAGGGCCGAGCCAGCGCGCAGGTTCAGCCATCTCACAGGAGTGTGCCCACAGCACAGACCTGTGGATCCCGCCGGCACCACTGACGAGGCGGGTATCCAGGCTTGGATCCGCTACGAGGTCGGCAATAGTGATCGTAGGTTCCACATTTTCCGCTTTCGTATGAAAAGTAAACTATTTCTAGCAATTTTAATGATGTACGGCGTGGTCCGTCATTCGTATCGTTGAGGAAATGATCGCGTCAAGTGATGACGGTCACCACCCCCAAACATCAAAGGAGATGATTGTGAGCGGATTCTCTGTAATCGACGACGCACCTGTCACACGATTCCATCGAAAGCTCCTCATTGCGTGCTGTGGAGGCCCTTTCCTCGACGGTTACATCATCAGTCTCATCGGCGTGGCGATGATCGGCTTCCTCGCCGAAATCCCAGCTAACCCCGTTGAGCTGGGCCTCATCGGCGCTTCCGGCCTCATCGGCATATTCTTTGGCGCAACCGTCTTCGGAGCCCTCACCGACAAGATCGGCCGGGAGAAGATGTACGCGCTCGACCTCACTGTTTTGGTCGTCGGCTGCGCCCTGACAGCCTTCGTAGGAACTGCGTGGCAGCTCATCGTTCTGCGGTTCATCATCGGCCTCGCGATCGGCGCTGACTACCCAATTGCGACATCCCTGTTGACGGAGTTCACGCCCAAGAAGCGCCGTGGCTTCATGATCGGACTCTCCGGCTTTGCATGGTCACTGGGTGCTATGGCCGCGTTCCTCTTCGGGTTCATCCTCATCAACGTGACGGGCGAACATCACTGGAGAATCATGCTCGCATCAGGCGCCGTTTTGGGCATCATCGTCGTTCTTCTCCGCCGCGGAATCCCGGAGTCGCCGCGTTGGCTCGCCAGCAAGGGCCGCATCGAGGAAGCCCGGGGCGTCCTCGCCCAGGTATACGGTGCAGAAGCAGCATCGCAGGTCGACCTGGCCTCCATACCGGCCGAAGAGAAAAGCTCAACAACATTGCGGGACCTATCCCTGCTAGTGAAGGGCGGGTACTGGAAACGCACCCTCATGTGCGGCGTGCTTTACTTCGCCCAGATCACCCCCCAATACGCCCTTTACACATTCGGCGGAGTCATGCTCGCCGCCGCAGGGCTCAGCGAGGCCAACTCCGGAACCCTCGGTGAGCTGCTCATCGCAGCCCTCTTCGCAATCGGCATTATCCCCGCACTGAAACTCGTTGAGAGCTGGGGCCGCCGACCGATGACCCTTGTTCCTTTCGCCCTCATGGCCCTCTCTCTGGGAGCACTAGCAATCTGGGTCGGCGCCCCTGCCTGGTTCGTGATCACAGGTTTCCTCGTCTACGCATTTGTTTCCGGCGGACCAAGCATCCTCGAATGGATTTACCCCAACGAGTTGTTCCCCACGGAAATCCGCGCAACTGCAGTCGGCGTCGCAGTTGGCTTCAGCCGTATCGGAGCAGCCACCGGCACTTACCTCGTGCCCGTCGGCATCGTCACCATCGGGATCAACTGGACCCTCGGCATTTTCGCCCTCGTCACCGTCGCAGCATTCATCGTATGCGCCGCATGGGCCCCCGAAACCAAGGGCCGGTCGCTGACAGAAACCGCACTTATCCGGACCAAAGAAGGAGCACTCCGTTGACAACTGCCCCACGAATTGCTGTCGTAGGCGCCGGCCTGGCCGGCCTCGCTGCAGCCACGCAACTGCTGAAAGCCGGCCATGACGTCACCGTCTACGAGGCCCGTGCCAGGGTTGGCGGAAGGGTCTGGTCCGAAACAATAACCGCCGAGGGCAGCGACCATGTTATCGAACGGGGTGCCGAATTCGTTCTCAACGGCTACTCCGCCCTGCGCGACTATTGCACGCAGTACGGACTGGAACTAGTCGACACGGGCATGAGCTACTACATCCGCAGGCCGGCAGACCTTCCCGAGGTCACCACCGACGACATGGCTGCCCTCGGCAAGAAAGCAGCCGACGCGGCAGCCAGCGGAAAAGGGGCGCGTTCGGTCGCCGATGTACTCGATTCGATCGGCGCCACCGGCCCAGCCCGCGAAGCGCTTGAATCCCGCATTGAAATATCCACCGCAGTCCGCATCGACCAGGTCACTGCGGAGGAAACCCTGGACCACGTCGCCTCGTTTGAACCGGGACCCAGCTGGCGCATCGGCGGTGGCAACCAGAGCCTTCCCAACGCTATGGCCGCAGCCTTGGGCAGCAGAATCCGTCTCGGTACAAAAGTCGAAGCGATTGCCCAAGCGGATGAGAAAGTCATCGTAAATACCGGAAGCCAAACGGAGTTCTACGATTACGCTGTCGTGGCGCTGCCGTTCGGCGTGTTGAACTACTCAACGTCCATCGGCATCGACTTGCCCGACTGGAAGCGAGATGCGATGTCCCGCGTAGTTCAGGGGAATGCTGCCAAGCTTCACCTGGCCCTCGAAAAAGCCCCGGAGACCAGCGCGGTCATGAGTGTCTCAGACCGCTTCTGGACCTGGACGGCAAACGCCCTCGGCGGCGAAGTACCACCTGTACTGAACTGCTTCGGTGGCGAACTCGGCCACCTGCAGACCCTCGGAGTCGACAAGGACGGCAAAGAATGGGAACGCCGCGTCCGCGAACTCCGCTCTGACCTTCCGATCGCCCCGGGCGAGGCGATCGTGACAGCCTGGCCTTTTGACCCGCTCGCCCATGGCGCGTACACGGCCCACGCTCCTGGCTTCTCCGTTGAAGATGCGCAGGCGCTGGCTGCACCTCACGGCAGGCTCTTCTTCGCTGGCGAATACATTGATCTCGAGTACACCGGCCTCATGGAGGGCGCCCTGCGCAGCGGAAACCGTGCTGCGCAGTCGATCATGCAAACCAAGAAGGAGATGGCGGCATGAGCACTTCCACCGCCGAGCAAATCAACATCGCAGGCATTGACTGGCCAGAGGCCGTGGACATCGCCGCAGAGCGCGTCGTCGCTGGAACCCCTACTGCCAGCACCTTGGTGATTGAAGACGCAGCATCCCACCAGCTTGGCCTGTGGAGCGTCAGCTCCGGCGAGTTTGTCACCGACCACGCGGGCTACCTGGAGTACATCCACATCGTCAGTGGATCCGGTCAGCTCATCGACGAGGCCGGGATTGTAACTGAACTCTCTCGCGGCACCACTGTGCTCATGCAGCCCGGGTGGAAGGGCCGGTGGGTCGTGAAGGAGACCATCACCAAGATCTACACGATCATCAACACCCCGCAATAAAACCAGCCCAAGAAAGGTTTTGACGTGGACGGCTCTTTAAAACCCCCTTGGGACGAACTCCGGGACAGAAAGTCCAGATACACCACAAGGGCGTCTTCGTTCGGACCGGTTACGTTGAAGACATCACGCACACAGGGGATGCACTCTGGCTCGAACAATGGGGTATCGACCTGCCGACGCTTTATACCCATGCAGGCGGCTACTCAGTCAGCGCCCTCCCGGCTATACCGCATGGCGGTCCGTGATGCACGGCCATGTAACCCGCGCTGACACCACCCAGCCTGAACCCGGTGGCGTTCCAAGCCGCTACTGAACCCGGTGGTGGGGCCTGCCGCAACTTGACTCCCTCGCAGGCCCAACCACCGACCCCAACCCTTCTCCCAGGAGACCTAGCATGACCACTTCAGCTATAAATTTCCCCGCCCCCTTGCAGGAGCGTGAGGCGGCCCTGCTCGCGGCGGTGCCGACCGGCCTTTTGATTAATGGTCAGTGGCGGGAAGCGTCCGACGGCGGCACATTCGATGTGCACGACCCGGCCACCGGGGAGGTGCTCGCCACCCTCGCGTCCGCGCGCGACCAGCGAGGACGCGGTATCTGCCTTGGATGCGGCTGACGCCACCCAGGCGTCCTGGGCCCGCACCGCTCCGCGCGTGCGGGCCGAGATTCTACGCCGGGCCTTCGACCTGGTCACCGAACGGGCCGAGGATTTTGCGCTCCTGATGACCTTGGAGATGGGCAAACCGTTGACTGAAGCCCGCGGCGAGGTGACCTACGGGGCTGAGTTCCTGCGCTGGTTCTCCGAGGAAACCGTCCGCGACTACGGCCGCTACCTCACCACCCCCGAAGGAAAGAACAAGATCCTCGTCCAGCACAAACCCGTCGGACCCTGCCTGCTCATCACCCCTTGGAACTTCCCGCTGGCGATGGCCACCCGCAAGGTCGCGCCCGCTGTAGCCGCGGGCTGCACCATGGTCCTCAAGCCCGCCAACCTCACCCCGCTCACGGCGCAGTACTTCGCCCAGACCATGCTCGACGCCGGGCTGCCCGCCGGGGTCCTCAACGTTGTGTCCACATCCAAGGCCGCCGGAATTTCCCGCCCACTGCTAGCTGACCCCCGCCTGCGGAAAATTTCCTTCACCGGCTCGACTCCGGTCGGCAAACGCCTCATGGCCGACGCCGCCCAGAACGTTCTGCGCACCTCAATGGAGCTCGGCGGCAACGCACCCTTCATCGTCTTCGAAGACGCCGACCTCAACAAAGCGGTCGAAGGAGCAATGGCCGCCAAGATGCGGAACATGGGTGAAGCCTGCACCGCCGCCAACCGCTTCCTCGTCCACAAATCCGTCGCCCAGGAATTCACCCGGAAGTTCGCCGCCGCCATGGGTGCCCTGACCACCGGGCGCGGCACCGAACCCAACGCTCAGGTCGGCCCGCTCATCGACGGGGGTGCCCGCGATGACGTCCACGCCCTGGTGAGTGCAGCCGTCAGCGGCGGAGCGGTGGCCGTCACCGGCGGAGCCCCCGTCGAGGGGCCCGGCTACTTCTACCAGCCCACCGTCCTCGATAACGTCCCCAACGATGCCGAAATCCTCCGCCAAGAAATCTTCGGCCCCGTCGCGCCCGTCACCACCTTCGAAAGCGAGGAGGACGCAATCAAGCTGGCCAATGCCAGCGAATACGGCCTCGCGTCCTACCTCTACAGCCGCGACTTCAATCGGCTCCTCCGCGTGGCCGAGCAGATTGAATTCGGCATGGTCGGCTTCAACGCCGGCGTCAGCTCCAACGCAGCAGCACCCTTCGGCGGCGTCAAGCAATCAGGCCTAGGACGTGAAGGCGGCTCCGAAGGTATCGCCGAATACACCACCACTCAATACATCGGCATCGCAGACCCCTACGCCAGCTAACCAACCGGTGAGAATGGCGGGTCCCCCAACCATTCCTCACCAGGTTGCTGCAATCTTCAGCTGCCTCAATCGGGTACACCCCAATCTGACGTCAGAAAGGCCCCAAACAAGCGTCCGAATAGGGTCCGAATCCCCATTTCTTGGCACCCAACGGTGCACATCTAAGAGCCAAAGCTGACATCAAAGAACCAGATGAGCGTAGCCAGCTACTTGTACTACAAGTAGGAAACTTGTATCCTAGGTTGACGGGCGATGTTGCCCCTACTTCCAAGGAGACCCATGAGTACCGTCGATCTCATCCGGCACGTCAAACTGTCCACCGCCCGCCTTCCGCTTGCTGTGCCGATCAGCGATGCCAAGGTGTTCACGGGCCGCCAGAAGCCCATGACGGAGGTCGTTTTCCTCTTCGCCGAAATCACCACCGAACAGGGCCACACCGGCCTCGGTTTCAGCTACTCCAAGCGTGCCGGCGGGCCGGCCCAGTACGCACACGCCAAGGAAGTTGCCGAAGGAATCATCGGTGAGGACCCCAACGACATCGGCAAGCTCTACACCAAGCTTCTCTGGGCCGGCGCTTCGGTGGGCCGCTCCGGCGTCGCCACGCAGGCCCTTGCCGCCATCGACATCGCCCTCTACGACCTCAAGGCCAAGCGCGCCGGGCTCCCCCTGGCCAAGCTCCTGGGCTCCTACCGCGATTCCGTCCAGACCTACAACACCTCCGGCGGCTTCCTGAACGCCACCCTCGACGAGGTGAAAGCCCGCGCCACGCAGTCCGTCGAAGAAGGCATCGGCGGCATCAAGATCAAGGTCGGACTCCCGGACGCCAAGGAGGACCTGCGCCGCGTGGCCGGCATCCGCGAACACATCGGCTGGGACGTACCGCTCATGGTCGACGCCAACCAGCAGTGGGACCGCGCGACGGCACTGCGCATGGGCCGCCAGCTCGAGGAATTCAACCTCATCTGGATCGAAGAGCCGCTGGATGCCTACGACTTCGAGGGCCACGCCCACCTCGCCCAGGTGCTGGATACCCCCATCGCCACCGGCGAAATGCTCGCCTCCGTGGCCGAGCACAAGGGCCTCATCGCCGCCAACGGCTGCGACATCATCCAGCCCGACGCCCCGCGCGTCGGCGGCATCACCCAGTTCCTCCGCCTGGCAGCCCTCGCAGACGAACGCGGCCTGGGCCTGGCCCCGCACTTCGCCATGGAGATCCACCTGCACCTGGCCGCCGCCTACCCGCGCGAACCGTGGGTGGAACACTTCGACTGGCTGGACCCGCTGTTCAACGAACGCCTCGAAACCAAGGACGGCCGCATGATCGTTCCGGACCGTCCGGGCCTCGGCGTCAGCCTCAGCGACCAGGCCCGCGCGTGGACCACCGAGACGGCGGAATTCGGCGCGTAACCTTGAATCCATGAGCCGGAACCTGACCGCGGACCTCGCCGCCGATCTTCGCACCCGCATTATCGACGGCGACATCCAGCCCGGTGAGAAGCTTCCGAGCGAAAACACCCTCATCGGCGAGTTCGGCGTCAGCCGGACGGTCGTCCGGGCCGCGCTCACGCGGCTCCAGGCAGAGGGTCTCGTGGAAACAGAACGTGGGCGGGGCAGCTTTGCGCTGACCCCGCCCACGGGAAGTGCGACGTCGGACCAGCCCACCAGGGCTGTGGTCACCGCCGAGGACAGAATGCATCTGCTGGAATTCCGAATCGGCGTCGAAACCGAAGCGGCGGCACTGGCTGCCGCAAACCGGACAGAACGGCAGCTGAAAGCCATGCGGCAGGCCCTGGGGGAGTTCACGGACAGCGGCGAACACCCCGCACACGCCATGAAGGCCGACTTTGAATTCCACAAAGCCGTCGCCGCCGCCTCAGGAAACCCCTTCTACACGGACTGCCTGGCCTCACTGGGCCAGACGATGATCGCAATGCCGCGCACCCGACTGATGACCGGCGTCGAGCATTACGCACGGGACCACTTCGAACAGGTGGTCCATGAGCACGGGTCCATTTTTGCGGCCATCGCGGACAGCGATGGAGCCGCAGCGTCTGCGGCAATGCGCAATCACCTCGCCAACTCGCGGCGCAGGCTCCGGGCCGCGCGCGAATAGGCGCCCCGGTCACACCCGCGCTAGCCGCCTATTCGGGCGACTCAATAAGCCCCAGAAGCCTCAGCACCGCGGGGTTGGCCGTCTCCTCGTTCCACGCGAGCTCCAGTTCCACCCGGTTCAGCTCCTGCACGCCGTTCCGCCCGTCGATCTCGTGGAATTCCACGCCCGCCGGCGCGAAGGCCATGGCCGAAGCGGGAACCAGCGTCACCCCCAGCCCTGCCTGCACGAAGGCCAACAGCGCCGGAACCTGGCTGGCGTACTGGGTGATGTTGGCGTGCGCGCCGGCGCTGGCGTACAAGCGCAGCACAAGGTCGTGGAAGTAGCGGGCCTCCTTGGTGGAGTACATGAGCAGCGGAAGCCTGTCCAGGAATCCCAGCGGCAGCGGTTCGCCGCTGCGCGGTGCCATCGTGCCCAACAGGGAACTGCCTTCTGGCAGCGCCACCACCAGACGGTCCTTCATCAGCGGCCGCGACACCACGCCGGGGCGGGCAACGATGGGGCGCAGCAGGCCGATGTCGACGCTCCCCTTCACAAGCCCGTCCATCTGGTCCGTTGAAACAAGCTCCCGCAGCACGAAGGACACGCGGGGCATGTTCTCCGCTGCCTGGCGCAGCATCAGCGGAAGCGCACTGTGCCCAGCTATCGCGGTGTATCCGACGGTGATGGTGCCTGCCTGGCCGGATGAGACCCGCCGGACGTCCAGATCCGTCTTGATGCACATGTCCAGGATCTGCCGCGCCCGCGGCAGCAGCGTGGCCCCGGCTGCTGTGAGCTCCACCTTCCGGCTGGTCCGGCCGAAGAGCTGGGCGCCCAGCTTCTTCTCGAGCATCTGGATCTGGCGACTCAGCGGCGGCTGCGTCATGTTGAGCCTCTCCGCCGCAGCACCGAAGTGCAGTTCTTCAGCAACGGCCACAAACGCTTCTAACTGAGGCAGCGAGAACATCTATACCCTTACTGAATTGTCGAGTGCAGAAATTGGCTTGGACTTGAATTGATGACTCACCTTATGGTCGTGAACAAAGCAGCTTTTATCAACCCCTCAAGGGCCAAAAGGCACAGCCAATCCAAGGAGCACAGCGCAGTGAACCAGGCATACGACCCCTCCCGGCACCTCAACCAGGCCAGGATCACCGGCGTCTCCATCACCCCGGTGGCCTTTAAGGACCCGCCCCTCCTGAACACCGTGGGCGTCCATGAGCCGTTCGCCCTGCGGGCCATCATCGAGGTCCAGACCGACGCCGGCACCTCGGGTTTCGGTGAAACCTACGGCGATGCCGCCCACCTCGCGCGCCTCCAGCTGGCAGCCGCAGTGCTGACCGGGACGGACGTGTTCAACATCAACACCCTGCGCAGCCGGATCGCCCAGGCACTGGAGCAGGACACCATCCAGGGCGGCCACGGCATGAGCGGAATGGTTACGGGTTCGAGCACCGCGGACCGCGTGCTGTCCCCGTTCGACGTCGCCGCCCTGGATACCCAGGGCAAGTTGCTGGGCCGGCCCGTCAGCGACCTCCTCGGCGGCGCCGTCCGCGAATCCGTGCAGTTCAGCGGCTACCTGTTCTACAAGTGGTCAGGTCACCCGGGCCAGGCTGAAGACAGCTGGGGTGCCGCCCTGGACCCCGAGGGCATCGTCAGGCAGGCCCGGACCATGGTGGACACCTATGGCTTCAGCGCGCTGAAGCTGAAGGCCGGTGTCTTCCCTCCCGAGGAAGAGATCGCGGCCATCCAGGCACTCCGTGCTGAGTTCCCCGATTTGCCGCTCCGCATCGACCCCAACGGCGCGTGGACGGTGGAGACGTCAATCCGCGTGGGCAAGGAACTGCACGGGGTCCTGGAGTACCTCGAGGACCCGACACCGGGCATCGAAGGCATGGCTGCCGTCCGCCGCGAGGTGGCGATGCCGCTGGCAACCAACATGTGCGTGGTCAGCTTCGCGGACGTGGCCCCCGCCGTGGCCGCCGGAGCCGTGGACGTCATCCTCTCTGACCACCATTTCTGGGGCGGCCTGCGCCGGAGCCAGTTCCTCGCCGGCATCACCGAGACCTTCGGCCTGGGGCTGTCCATGCACTCCAACTCCCATCTGGGCATCAGCCTTGCCGCCATGGTCCACCTCGCGGCAGCCACCCCCAACCTCGACTACGCGTGCGACACCCACTGGCCGTGGAAAGACCCGTCCGAGGACGTTATCGCCAGCGATGTGTTCACGTTCACGGATGGTGCCGTGCGGGTCCCCACCGGCCCGGGGCTTGGCGTGGAGGTAGACCGTGACGCCCTGGAACGCCTGCACCGCCAGTACCTGGACTGCGGGCTTACGAGCAGGGATGACACCGGCTACATGAAACGCCTCCACCCGACCTACGAGCTCCAGAGCCCGCGGTGGTAAAGGCAGCACCGGGCCAGCCGGACGGACGGGAACCCCTGAGGATTGTGGTCACCGACCCCATCATCAGCCGCTTTGCTGACCAGTTAAAGGCCGACGGCGGCGCTCACCACTGGGACATGGCGGCGGCTTGGACCCCGGAACGCCGGTTAGACGCCCTGGCCGGGGCCGACGTCGTCGTCTGTTCCTCCCTCAGCACTACGGAGGCCGAGACGGCCTCCGTAGTGCGCCTGGTCCACGTCACCGGCGCCGGCTACGACAAGATCCCGTTTCCGCAGCTGGCCCCGCAGGCGCTGGTGGCCAACACCTTTCACCATGCCCGCCCTATCGCGGAGCATGTCCTCATGGTCACGCTGATGCTGTCGCGCCACGTTGCCGCTGCAGAGCGCGCACTCCGCCAGGGAGACTGGCGGACCATCGCCACCGACGCCGACGTGCCCTTCCATCCCGTCCTTGCCGACCTGACGCTGGGGCTGGTGGGCCTGGGTTCCATCGGTGCCGAGGTGGCCCGCGTGGCCGGGTCGCTGGGAATGAAGGTCCGGGCGATCCGGCGGAACCCCTCCGCTCCGATTCCGGACGGCGTCCGGCTCGACTGGATGGGCGGGAACGGAGAGCTCCACGAGCTGCTGGCCGCATCCGACGTCGTCGTGGTCACGGTGCCGCTGGATACCGGTACGAAGGGGATGATCGGGGGGGCTGAGCTGTCCGCCATGAAGGCCACAGGACTGCTGATCAACGTGGCGCGCGGCCCCGTGGTGGACCAGTCCGCACTGTATGCGGCCCTGAAGGAACGCCGGATCGCCGGAGCGGGCCTCGATGTGTGGTGGGGGCAGCCGGCGGACGGCGTGATCCCGCCCGCGGAGCTGCCTTTCACCGAACTGGACAACGCGGTGCTCACGCCGCACCACTCCGGGCACGCGCGCATCACGTTTGAACGCCGGGCTGCCGACATTGCCGCCAACATCGGCCGGCTCGCCCGCGGCGAGGACCTGGTGAACCTGGTGGCCCGCCCCGGTTGCGGCTAAGCCGCGGCTACAGGACCAGCTGCACGCCCAGCTGGACAATGAGCAGCACACTTCCCAGCGCCGACGCGCCCATGGCCAAGCTCCGCAGGCGCGTCGGGTTGAGGAAGCGGTTAACGAAACGCGATGCGGCATAGCCGGCCACCACCGCCGGAACCATCCACGCCGCGAGGACCAGCATCTCTGCCGTGACCGCACCGGCAACCCACAGCATCGCTATTGAAATCGTCGAACCCGCCATGAAGAACGCGCTCATGGTGCCGCGCATCCGGGGACCGTCATGTGCTTGCCAGACCAGCGCCATGGGCGGGCCGCCGATGGACGTGGCTGTGCCCATGATGCCGGAGGCCGCACCCGCTGCAATCAGGTTGGCCCGGACGGGCCGCGGCGCCCATCCCCGACCCGCCAGCACCAGGCCGGTAAGCACCACCGCCGCCACCACCCAGGCAAGGCCCTCGCGGGACAGCACTGCCACCAGCCAGGCGCCGAGGAAGCTTCCGGGGACCCGGCCGACCAGCGCCCAACCCGTGCCGCGCAGGTCCAGGTGCTGCCGCTCGCGCACGGTCACCAGCACCGTGACCAGCAAGGCGAGGAGGATCAGCGTGGCTGGCAGCAGCGCCGGTTCCACCATCGCGATGACCGGCGCCGCCAGCATGCCCATGCCGAAGCCGCTGGAGGCCTGGAGGCAGGCGGCCAGGAAGATCACCCCGCCGATGAGGGCGTACTCGGCGCCCGTCACCGGTCAGCTGTCACCGGGACGACGCAACGGCAGCGGCCGCGACCCCGGTGACGCCCTGGAGGGTTTCCAGCGGGAAGTGGCACTCTGCGACATGCCGCGTGCCGTCCGGGGCCGCCAGCACCTGCGGTTCGGGCGATACTTCGGCGCAGATGTCCTGTGCCTTCCAGCACCGGGTGCGGAACCGGCAGCCCGACGGCGGATCCAGCGGCGACGGCAGCTCACCTGTGAGGACAATCCTGTCCCGCTTGGTTCCGCTGACGTCCAGCTTCGGCGAGGCGGACATCAGGGCGGCGGTGTAGGGGTGCCTGGGGTGATCGAAGACCTCCTCGGTGGCACCCGTTTCGATGATCCTGCCGAGGTACATCACGGCCACCCGGTCTGCCACGTGCCGGACGACCGTCAGGTCGTGCGAGATGAAGATGTAAGAGACGCCGAGTTCCTTCTGGAGCTCGTTAAGCAGGTTCAGGACCTGCGCCTGGACGGACAGGTCCAAGGCAGACACCGGCTCATCGAGGATGATGACATCCGGGTTCAGCGCCAGCGCCCGGGCGATGCCAATGCGCTGGCGCTGTCCGCCGGAGAACTCCTGGGGCGACTTGCGGGCATCGGAGGGACGCAGCCCCACCATGTGGAGAAGCTCGCGCACCCGGGCCTCCCGTTCCCTCGACGTCGGATAGAGGCTCCGGTGCGTGGCCCACGGCTCGGCAATGATGTCGCCGGCGTTCATGCGGGCATTCAGGGAGGCGAACGGGTCCTGGAACACCATCTGCACCCGCCGCCGCCAACCCAGCAACTCCTTGCCGCGGAGCCCGAACGGGTTGGTCCCTTCGAACGTCACGGTTCCTTCGTCCGGCGTTTCCAGCATCATCAGGGTCCGCGCCAAGGTGGACTTGCCGCAGCCCGACTCGCCGACCAGACCCAAGGTTTCCCCGCGGCCGACCGACAGGCTGATGCCGTCCAGCGCCTTCAGGCGGGTGTTGCCGCTGGCGCTCTTGGCCACGTGGAATGTCTTGGTCAGGCCGTCTATGGTCAGAAGCGGCTCAGGCATTGTTGATCTCCTCGCTGAAGTGGCAGGCGGCGGTGCGGGGCGGCCGCGGCGTACCGAGGGAAGGGCCGCCGCCGCGGACACCGGCGGGGACCGGTGCGGTGCCAAGGCCGGCGACAGAGCCGCCGTCGGCATCGGCGTCGTTGACCGGACTGTTGGGCTGGCTGCTGACCGGACTGCTGACCGCCCGGAGGGCGGGACGCTGGGCCCGGCAGATGTCCTGGACCAGCGGGCAGCGCGACTGGTAGACGCAGCCGGTGGGGATGTCGTGAAGCTCGGGCGGGCTGCCCGGAATGGACTTCAGCTGGGCGCCGCGCTCCAGGTGGACGGGCACCGATTCCAGAAGCCCCTTGGTATAGGGATGGCGGGGGTCGGCGAAAACCTCGGACACCGGTCCGCTCTCCACGACGTTGCCGGCATACATGACGGCCACGGTGTCCGCTTCCTCCGCCACAACCGCGAGATCGTGGGTGATGAGGATGACGGCCATCTGGCCCTCTTCGCGGAGCGTCCGCAGCAGCTGCATGATCTGCGCCTGGACGGTGACGTCCAGGGCCGTGGTGGGTTCATCGGCGATCAGCAGGCGGGGGTCGAGGGCCACGGCCATCGCGATGAGGATGCGCTGGCGCATGCCGCCGGAGAACTGGTGCGGATAGGAGTTCACCCGTGATTCCGGCTCGGGGATGCCGACGCGCTTCATCAGGTCGATGGCCTCCTCCCGCGCCTGCCTGGCGTTCAGGCCGCGGTGGATGCGGAAGGCCTCGCCCAGCTGGGTCCCTACTGTATATACGGGGTTCAGCGCGGTCAGGGCGTCTTGGAAGACAATACCCAGGCCGGGACCGGCAAATTTGAGCCGCTCCTTGGCGCTGAGCGCGGCGAGGTCGGTGCCGTTGAGGACGATCTGGCCGTCGGCCAGATCGCAGACGGGATCCATGATCCCGGCCAGTGCCTTCGCCGTCATGGACTTGCCGCAGCCCGATTCCCCGAGCAGTGCCAGGGTTTCCCCGGCACGGGCTTCGAAGCCCACGCTGTTGACGGCGCGCACGGTGCCGCGGTGGGTACGGATGTCCACGGCGAGGTCGCGGACCTGCAGGACGACGTCGTGGGCTTTTGCCTCGCTGCTGACGGCCGCTGCTTTTGCGGCACGCGAGCGTTTTACGGGAGCTTGTTCGGCAGCTGTTTTCACGGCTGGGTCTCCTTCACTGGAATGCGGGCGATCAGCCGCTTGCGGGGAAGCGCCAGACGCCAGCGCTGGGCCGGATCGGTGGCGATCCGCAGCCACGCGGCAAGGACGTTGGCGGCGATGGTGGTGACCACGATGGCGACGCCGGGGAAGATGGACAGCCACCACGCGGTCTGCAGGTACTGCCGGCCCTGGGACACCATGAGGCCCCAGCTGACGTCCGGCGGCTGGATGCCGATGCCCAGGAAGCTCAATGAGGACTCGGCGAGCATCATGTAGCAGAACTCGAGGGTGGCCAGCGTAAGCAGTGTGGGCAGCACCACGGGGATGACGTGCCGGACGATGATCGCGCTGGGCTTGGCCCCGAACGTGCGGGCAGCATCCACGAACGTCCGGCTCTGGAGCTCCGCCGACTCGGCCCGGGCAGTGCGCAGGTAGATCGGAATGCGGGTCAGGGCAAGGATCAGGACGATATTGGCGGCGGAAGGGCTGAAGACGTAAAGGACGACGACGGCGAGCAGCAGGGAAGGGAAGCTCATGATCACGTCGGCGATGCGCATGGATACGTTCTCCCGCCAGCCGCGGTGGTAGCCGGCCCAAACGCCCCACAGCGAACCGATGACCAGGGCAACCGCGACGGCAGGAACGGCGACCGACAACGTGGTCCTGCTGGCGACGACCAGCCGGGCCAGCATGCTCCTGCCCAGGGAGTCGCTGCCCAGGAAGTATTCCCAGCCGTGCGCAAGCGTGAACGGCGCCTTGTTGGCGAACAGCAGGTTCTGCTTGGTGGCCAGATCGCCCATGAGGGCGGGGCCGAGGATGGCAGTGAGGCCAACAAAAACCAGGATCAGCGCCGACACGGTGGCGAACCGGTCCCTGAGCAGGGGGCGGAACAGGCTCAGCTTCCCGTCCTGCCTGCTTTCCCTATTAACACTGTTGCTTCCGGCGGGCTGGTGGGCGTCCGCCGGCAGCTGCTCTGCTGGCGTCCCCTCGGTGAGTGAACTCTGCATGGCTACTCCTAGGCCTTTGCCGTGACGGGACGGACACGCGCGTCCAGCAGCGCGTACCCCATGTCGATGAGGATGTTCAGGGCGAAGATGGCGACGGCGGTGAGCAGGACGGCTGCCTGCAGGACCGCGAAGTCGCGCTGCAGGATCGAATCGATCATGAGCTTGCCAATCCCGGGCCAGCCGAAGATGGTTTCCACCACGACGGCGCCGTTGACCAGTCCCACGGTCAGGTCGCCGGCCACTGTGAGGGCCGGAGCTGCGGCGTTCCGCAGCGCGTGGTGCGTGACCACCCGCAGCTCGCCGGCGCCGCGGCTGCGGGCCAGCTTGATGTAGGGCTCGGAGAGCGCCGACACCATGGAGCCGCGGACAATCTGGACCAGCACCCCGAACGGCCGCAGCAGTAGGGTGGCGATGGGCAGCACCCAGGCGCTGGCTCCCGACACACCTGATGTCGGCAGCCAGCCCAGGGTGATGGCGAAGACCCAGATGCCAACGATTGCCAGCCAGAAATCCGGGATCGAAGCCGCGGCCATGGAGACGAAACTTGAGATCCGGTCGGCGATGCCGTTCGGCTTCAGTGCGGCCCAGCACCCCACCACGAGTGCCAGCAGCACAGCCAGCACCATCGTGGTGGCCGCGAGCTGCAGGGTGGCGGGGAAGGCACGCAGCGCCATGGCGGCCGCGTCCTGCCCGGTGCGCAGGGACTGTCCGAAATCCAGCCGGAACACGCCGCCGAAGTAGTCGGCCATCTGCACCAGCAGCGGCTGGTCCAGGCCGTTGCTTGCCGTGAAATCGTCGCGCATCTGCTGGGTGGCGTTCAGGGGCAGGTACAGGCTGGCCGGGTTTCCCGTCATCCTGGCCAGGGCGAATACCCCCACAATCACCACCACGAGCGGCAGTGCGCTGGAGACAATCCGCTTCCTCAAGTAGATCAGCATGGCTGTCCTTCTCTCCCGGAAGTCCGGGCTAGCTTGCCGGGGTCATTTCCGAAACACGCAGCTCATCGCCGCTGGACGAGTTGGGCGTGTAGTTCACGGTCTTGGCCTTGCCGATGATGCCCGTCTGGTGCGAAATGTGGGCGAACTGCACAACCTTGTCGTTCTGGTAGGCGAAGATCTCCTCGAAGTCCTTCTTCCGCTCTTCGCCGGACGCCGCATCGGCCTTCTTGATCATGGCGTCAAACTCCGGGGTGCCGAAGTAGCTCTGGGCACCCTTGGACAGCATGTACTGGTCCACGGTGAAGGCCGCATCGCCGGCCTGGTTGCCGTGCTGGGTCATGAGGGCCACTGCACCTTCGTCCTTGGGGAAAGGACGGACCTGGTAGGTCAGGTGCTGGCTGGTTTCGAGCATCTTGAGCTTGACGTTGAGGCCGGCCTGGCCGAGCTGCTCCTGAAGCACCTGGCCCAGCTCGGTGATCTTGGGGAACTGGGCGCTGCGGACCACCAGCGAGATTTGCTTGGTGGTGTCCACGCCGTCGGCCTTTGCTTCGGCAACGAGGGACTTGGCTTTGTCCAGGTCGAACGGCCAGCCTTTCAGGGCTGCGTTGTGGCCCACGACGCCCTCGGGCACCAGCTGCGCGGCCACCTTGTGTTTGCCCTGGTAGAGGGAGTTGACGATTCCCTCCTTGTCGATGGCGTAGTTGATGGCCTGGCGGACGCGGATGTCATTGAGCGGCGCAGCGTTGGCGTCGAGGCGCAGGGCCACCGTCTCGTTGTTCGGGTAGTCGACGCCGAGGTCGCCGATGTTGTCGTCCGGGCTGAGCCCCATGGCGACGTCGGCCTCGCCGCTGGTGATCATGGCGGCCCGTACTGAGCTTTCGGACCGCCACTGGTACTCGGCCTTGGCGTAGGCGGGCTTGTCCCCCCAGTAGCCGTCCCAGGTGGAGAGCGTGATCTTCTGGCCTGCGTCCCACTGCTCGATCTTGTAGGGGCCGGTGCCGATCGGTTCACGGACCTTCGCCGTGGTGCTGGTCGACGTCGGGACCACCTCGAGGAATGACAGGCGCAGCGGCAGGATGGGGTCGGGTTCGGGTGTCGTGACGGTCAGGGTGCTGGCATCCACCGCCTTTACTTTGAGGTCGGCGTCGCCAAAGACGTAGCCTTCCACGTTGCAGCCGAGCTTGGAGTTAACTGCCCTGTCGATGGTGAAGGCCGCCGCTTCAGCGTTGAAGGGAGTGCCGTCCTGGAACTTCACGCCTTCACGCAGCTTCAGCGTCCATTCCGTGTCGCTGGTGGCCTTCCATTCGGTGGCGAGCTTCGGTTCGAGTTCGCCGGTCTTGGGGTTCCGTTCGATCAGGGGCTCGGTGACGTTGGAGCGCACCACAACACCGGTGGACGTCAGGTTCGACTCGCAGGCTTCCAGGGTGGGCGGTTCCTGTCCCAAGACCACGCGCACTGTGTTCGAGGAGGAGGCGGCGGCGTCGGAATTGGCCACGGAGCAGCCGCTCAGGCCGAACACCGCGACGGAGGCCAGGGCCGGCCATTTCAGCACTGCGGCGGGAAAGGGGAGTTTTGAAGAAGACGTCATTGTATTTCCTCCGGATCGGGTGGTTGCGGCAGCGGCTGGTCCTGCATGTGTGGAAATAGGCCGCAGGATCAGGTGCTTTGGGGCCGCGCTGGACTCAAGCTAATTGAGGTCCAGGGGGTCCACAAGGATTTCGCGGGGCGCCCCCGGGACCGGGAGCACGGCCAGGCCGGTGTCGGCGCTCTGTGACGGCCGCCACGTCACCGGGAAATCCGCGCGGTTCCGCGGAAGAAGGGAGACCGATACAGTCCGGGCATCGATTGATGCCATTTACATGTTGGACCCGTATGGATCGGAATCTTAGGGTGCAGCTATGAAGAACATCGCCGTCCTGCAGGTCGGGCCCCTCATGCCAGCCGTCCAAGAGTCCATCCGGAAGGACTACGACGCCGTCCGGCTCCCCGATACCGGCACCGAGCGGGAGGAATTCCTGCGGGTGCACGGCGCGTCCTTCGAAGTGGCCGTGACCTCCGGGAAAGTCGGCGTCGGAACGGACCTGATGCGCGCCCTGCCCAACCTGCGCGCCGTCATCAATTTCGGCGTCGGCTATGACACCACGGACGTTGCCCAGGCCGCCGAGCGGGGGATCACCGTCAGCAACACCCCCGACGTCCTCAACGACTGCGTGGCGGATACCGCCGTCGCCCTTTACCTGGACGTGCTCCGCAAAATCAGCGCCGCGGACCGCTATGTCCGCCGCGGTGACTGGCTCAGCCGGGGCAATTTCCCCCTTGCCACCAAGGCCAGCGGCCGGAAAGTCGGCATCCTCGGGCTCGGCCGGATCGGCCGGGTCATCGCGCACAGGCTGGAGGGATTCGACTGTGACATCAGCTACCACAGCCGCCATGCGGTGGCCGGCGTCGCCTACCGGTATGCCGACTCCCCCGTGGAGCTCGCCGCGGGCTGCGACGTGCTGATCGTTGCCGCTGCCGGTGGACCCGGCTCGGCACGCCTGGTGGATGCCGAGGTCATCGATGCGCTGGGACCTGACGGCTATCTGATCAACATCGCCCGGGGCTCCGTGGTGGATGAGGACGCCCTCGTGGCTGCGCTCCTTGCGGGACGCCTGGCTGGTGCGGGGCTGGACGTCTTCGTGGACGAGCCGAAGGTACCGGAAGACCTCCTGGGCCTCGACAACGTGGTCCTCTTGCCCCACCTGGGAAGCGGGACCAACGAGACCAGGGCAGACATGGCCGAACTGACCCTTGCCAACCTGCGCTCCTACCTCACCACCGGTTCCGTCCTGACGGCGGTGCAGGCATGAGCGTGGCGGTGGGATATGCCGCCACCCAGGAAGGCCGGGCGGCCCTTAGCGCCGCTATCGGAGAGGCAGCACTGCGAAAGACCGGCCTGCAGATCATGGGCCCGCTGCCCGGCGAAACGTCGGCCGAATCAGAGTCGGACATCAGGGACGCCATTGCCGCCGCGGCAGCCGTCGGAGTGGACGCCTCACTCCGCCACAACGACGGCGCGGATGCGGCGGACCTGATGATCGACGCCTCCTACGAGGAGGACATCGAACTGATTGTGATCGGGGTCCGCCGCCGCTCGCCCGTGGGGAAGCTCTTCCTTGGCAGTACCGCCCAACGGGTCATCCTGGAAGCCGGCTGTCCCGTCACGGCGGTCAAGGCCGACGTCGGACCCCGCTAAGCGGAGACCCCTCTCAACGAGCCGGCTGGCCGAATGCCGGCGGAATCAGGAGGGTGAGCAGCAAGGATGCCGCAGTAGTGCCCTGCGGGTATCACGCCATGCAATATCTGTGTTGGACGGGCATGAACGTACTGCTTACAGTTGATACGTGCTGTGGCGAGGACCACAACGGCCTGCCCGTAGTCCCCCCGGCGTGATCTTGCTGCTCTATCAAAGAGGATTCCCCCATGCAGTCTGTAGACACCGCTGTCACGGATCTGGCTTCGGCCACGAAGAAGTTTTTCCGGCGCGTGCTGCCCATCATGCTGGTCATGCTCGTATGCAACCAGCTGAACCGGTCCAACATTGGCTACGCCCAGGACCATCTGCAGGCTGACGTCGGCATCGGTGCCGCCGCCTACGGCTTCGGCGCCGGGCTGTTCTTCATCGCCTACGCCATTTTCGAGCTTCCGAGCAACGTCATGATGGAAAAGTACGGCGCCAAGATCTGGCTGACCCGGATTATGGTCAGCTGGGGCATCGTGTCCTTCCTCATGGCCTTTGTCCAGAACGAGATGATGTTCTACGTTCTGCGGTTCCTGCTCGGTGCCGCCGAAGCCGGCTTCTTCCCGGCCGTGATCTTCTACTTCGCCCGCTGGGTTCCCGCTGGCCAGCGCGGCAAGGCGACCGCTGTGTTCATCGCCGGATCATCGGTGGCAGCCGCCCTGTCCGGCCCCATCGCCGGCCTGCTCCTGAGCCTGCACGACGTCCTGGGCCTGCGCGGCTGGCAGTGGCTCTTCGGCTTCGAAGGCGCGCTCTCCGTCGTCGTCGGCATCACCGTGTTCTTCTTCCTCGACGCAAAGATCAAAGATGCCAAATGGCTTACAGAAGGCGAGAAGGCGGCTCTCACCGCAACAATCGAGCAGGAGGACGCCCAGCATACCAAGCCCGCCGGCGGCAAGGTCAACCGCTGGAAGATGCTCCTGAACCCGCAGATTCTCCTGCTGTGCGGCATCTACTTCTCGGTGCAGCTCTCCATCTACGCGAACACCTTCTGGCTGCCGACCATCGTCAAGCAGATCCCCGGCACCACGGACCTGAGCGTCGGCTTCCTCTCCTCCATCCCCTGGGTCTGCGCCGTCTTCGCCATGTACTTCGCGGCAAAGTGGCAGGACAAGGCAAAGTCCAAGCGCCCGCTGCTGGTCGCCGCACTCCTCGTGGCCGCCGTCGGAACCCTCGCCGCCGCCGTCGCCACTCCCGTCCTTGCCCTGGTGTTCCTGGCCGTTGCGGCCATGGGCTTCAAGAGCGCATCACCGCTGTTCTGGACCATCCCGCAGTCGGCCCTGCACCCGCTGGTCCTGGCTCCCGCCATCGCCATCATCAACTCCCTGGGCAACCTCGGCGGCTTCGTGGCACCCTTCGGGTTCGGCATCATCAAGGAGCAGACCGGAAGCGTGGTGCCCGGCCTGTTCGCCCTGGCGGCGGCGTCAACGGTGGCAGCCATCTTGGTGTACTTCCTCAAGGAGCGGAAGCAGGCCTCCGACATTGCGGAGAAGGCCTCAGCACCCGGCGCAACGGGGATGGAGCCGTCAACGGCCAAGTAGGCCATCTGCAGGCAACAGCTGCCGGCGCCCTGGAGAACTTCGGGGCGGCAGACTATCGGGGCGGGTGTCGGGATTCCGGCAGCCGCCCCGATTTGGTCTGTCTTGGGCACTGGTGTGGGCCGCCCTGCCGTCGTACGCTCGGAGCAACCGTGCGGCCGGGGGCATCGGCACGGCCAACGTTTTCGCCACCGCTCCCCGGGCCGGCGGTTTCCGGGACAGCCCCGCGAAAACGCGGGTCAGCCGGCACAGGGAACGGGGATCCACTCATGCACCGAAGCATCGCGCCAATCTCCCTCGCCGCAGCAGCGGCAATTTTCCTCGCGGGCTGCGGCGGACCCGCCCCCTCAAGCACGGCAGAGCCATCCGGCAGCACGTCAGCTTCCAGCGCCTCAACGCCTTCCGGCGCTTCACCCGAAACGAGTACGACGACGGAGCCATCCTCCGCGTCCGCCGCACCGACATCGGCGGCGAAGGCCTACAGCAATGAGGTCCTGACCGCGATCGTCACGGGACTCAAGGACGCGCAGGGACGGCCCCTGACCGTGGTTCCCGCCGCCCAGATGGACCAGGGGCTCATCGTCGCCCGCCAACTGCTCAAGAACGCCGTCATCACGCCGAAAGCCTGCGGTGTGCTGGCGGACAACAACACCCAGGTTCCCGAAGGCAGCACCTATGCCGCGGGAGCAAGCCTGGCGGCAGAAGCGAAAACTGCAACGATCCTGACGGTGTTCGCGGTCAAGGATCCCGCCGTCATGACGGCGCAGTTCGACAAGAGCGAGGCAGCGGTCCGCGACTGCTCAAGCTACACATTCGAACTGAAGGGGCAGAAAATCACGAGTGCAATGAAGCCGGTGGAGGTTGCGGTGGAGGCGGACAAGTCGGTGGGCGCGCTGCAAACCCAGACCCTGCCCACAGGCCAGAAGCAGGCCGTACTCACGGTTACAGGAGTTAAGGGCACGCTGGCTGCCACTGTCGTGAAAACCGGAGCTGCCGGCACTGTTGGCGCAAGTGCGGCCCCGGAGCTCGCCAAGCTCGTCAACGCCGCGCTGGCCGCCGGGCAATAGCCGCCAGGTGACAGGCGCCGGAACAAGAAAGAACCCCGGGAAATCATTGATTTCCCGGGGTTCTGATGCGTGCGCGAGGGGGGATTTGAACCCCCACGCCCTTTCGGACACTGGCACCTGAAGCCAGCGCGTCTGCCGTTCCGCCACTCGCGCGCAACTTCTTCCACTCAGCCCCTGCCGGAATCCGGTTTCGTGCCTCGTAAAAGCAGCGAGATCAAGCATAACGGACATTCCCCGCAAATTCCTAATCGGGGTAGCGCGGCCACTTTGCCCCGTGGTCTTCCCAGGCCAGGACACGGTTGCCGGAATCCCCGGGGCCGCGGCCGGGCGCAGATTCCAGCCTGTGATCGCGCCCACATTCGATGGCGGAACGTGAACGAATCGGGTTCCCGGCGCGTTGTGGATTAAGGTCTTTCGCAGACGTGGCAAGTAGTATCGGATACATAGGGGCCCGCTTCCGGCGGGCACGATGTTTTGTTGTGACTGCGTTGCCAGAAAGACTTCCACGGGACGTGCTGTCCCTCAGCGGCAAGGAAAGGAGAAGACCATGGGTTTGCTGGACAAGGTCGAGCGCGGCATTGAAAAGGCCGTCCGCGGCGTCTTCTCCACCGGCTCCAAGGCCCAGGTTGAGCCCGTGGAAATCGCGAGCCGCCTCCGCCGCGAAGTGGATCACAAGGCCATCACCATCGCTGCCGGCCGCACCCTGGTGCCCAACGTCTTCGATGTTCTCCTCAGTGACGAGGACTTCCAGCGGGCCCAGGAATGGGGAACACCGCTGGCGGAGGAACTCTGCGACGTCGTCATCAACCACGTCCGGAGCCAGGGGTACATCCTCCAGGGCCCGGTCCGTATCTCATTCCGCCGGGACGAGTCCCACCGGGCAGGCGATTTCGAGATCACCTCGAAGACCGAAAAGTCCTCCGGTCCGGCGCCGGCCGCCCCGCGGGCAAACGTACCGGCGGCACCAAGCCGCCAGCCGGTCCGCCTGCAGCCTGTCCTGGACATCGACGGACAGCGGTATTCACTTAACGCGCCCTCAGTCGTTCTGGGCCGTTCATCAGAGGCTGACATCCTGGTGGACGACACCGGAGTCTCGCGCCGGCATCTGGAAATCCAGACCCACGGCGGAACCACCACCGCCGTCGACCTGGGCTCCACCAACGGCAGCTACGTCAACGGACACAAAGTGGCCGGCAGCATGGAGCTCACCGACGGCTCCACCATTACGATGGGACGGACCAAAATCATCTTCCGCCTCCTGCCCGCCAACAACGGCGGCCGCCCATGAGCGAACTGACCATCACGGCCCTGCGCTTCGGGTTCCTGCTTCTTCTCTGGGTCCTCATCTTCAGCATCGTTTCCGCCATGCGCCGCGACCTCATGATCGGCCGCAAGGCCGCCACCGGGGCTCCCACGGCACGGCAGGTGCGGAAGAATCCAGAACTCGCCGAACCGGCTCCCGCGCCGGCCAGGCAGCAGGCCCGCCAACTGGTGGTTACCGAAGGCCCGCTCAAGGGCCGTACTGTGCCCCTGGCCGCCAGCCCCATCCTGCTGGGCCGCGCGCAGGAGGCCACGCTGGTACTTGAAGATGACTACGCTTCCGGCAGGCACGCCCGGCTCTTTCCACAGGGAAGCCGCTGGTTCATCGAGGACCTCGGCTCCACCAACGGCACCTATCTGGCCGACCAGCAGCTCACCAGGGCCCTGCCCGTGGACCTTGGTGTACCCGTGAGAATCGGCAAGACGGTCATTGAATTGAGGCCGTAGCCATGGCCGCTCCGGACATGCCCGCGGGCGAGGTGCCAGCCTCGCCTCGGCCCCTCATCCTGCGCTATGCGGCGCGCTCTGACGTCGGCCGTATCCGCGCGAAGAATGACGACTCCGCCTACGTGGGCCGGCACCTGGCCGTCGTGGCGGACGGCATGGGCGGCCATGCCGGCGGCGATGTTGCTTCTGCCGCCACTGTCCTGGACATGATCCACCTGGACACCGACGACTACGATGACGACGCCGGCACCGTGCTGGCCGACGAGATCCAGACCGCCAACTCTCTGCTCTCGGAACTCGTCCACATCAATCCCAAGCTCGCGGGCATGGGCACCACCGTGACTGCCCTGCTGTTGACCGGGGGCAAACTCCATTTCGCCCACATCGGCGACTCCCGCGCCTACCGCCTGCGCGACGGCGAGTTCGAACAGATAAGCATCGACCACACGTTCGTCCAGCGCCTCATCGACGAGGGCCGGCTGCGCCCCGAAGAAGCGGAAACCCATCCGCACAAGAACGTCCTGATGCGCGTCCTCGGTGACGTCGACGCCAGCCCCGAGCTGGACCTCGACACCATCGATGTGCAGCCCGGGGAGCGCTGGCTGCTCTGCTCCGACGGTCTGAACTACGTGGCCGGCCACGTTGTGGAACGCACCGTGCGGGAAACGCCGGATCTGCGCGAATGCGTCGAGACACTCGTTGACCTCACCCTGGAAGCAGGTGCGCCGGACAACGTCACCGTTGTCATGGTGGAAATCGTGGAGGAAACGCCCGACGACGTCAGCACCGCCGCCGTCGATATCGTGCCTGACGCCGGACAACCGGACGCCATTACCGGGACGAAGGCTGCATCGGCTGAAGCTACCGCTGCTCCTGCCGCCGGGGCACCGGATGCTGCGCCGGGCACCGGGGCGGGCGCCGCGCCAACGTCTTCGGGGTCCGCTGGTTCTACACCCGGCGGCACACCTCCTCCCGCGGCGGTACCCGCGTCCGCCAGCTCCCTGCCTGACCGGACATCCGGGCCCGAGGCGGCAGGAGAGGGTGCCGGCAAGCCGTCCAACGAACCGGCCACCAGCACGGATCCGCACTTAGGCGAACATCTTTCCGCGGAGGTGCTGCGCGAGGAGCTTTCCTCCCGGCCGCACATCCTCGTCGGTGCAGCTGTTGCTGCCGCCGAAACCGGGTCCATCCCCACCATTGCCGGGCGTACCGTCGCGCGCCGCGCGGCCACGGTCCTCACGCACAAGTCGGACCAGGCACGCGAGGAAGCCGACGAATATACGCCGGCCAGGCGCCCGCGGCGCTGGCTTACCCTTGGCATCGCGGGGGCGGCACTGCTGGTCCTCGCCGTCGGCCTGTGGCTTGGTTACGCCTGGACCCAGACGCGCTACTACATCGGCGAGTTCGACCAGCGGGTAGCCATCTTCAACGGCGTATCCCAGCGCCTCGGGCCCATACAGCTCTCCACCCTGGAAGCGGTCACCGACATCAAGATGGATTCGCTGCCCCAGTTCTCCCAGCAGCGGGTCCGCCAGACGGTCCCCGCGCGGGACCTCTACGATGCCCAGCGGATCGTGAAGAACCTCGAGCGCACAGGCAGCACCGCGCCTTCGGATGAGTGCCTGACCCCGTCGCCCTCGGCAACAGCCTCGACCACGGCCAAGGCGACAGCCACGGGCAAGGCCTCCGCCACCCCGAAGCCGACGGCCACAGCGTCCCCGAAGGCCACCTCAACCGACAAACCGACGGCCTCGCCAACCGCAACAGCCGGAGCCTCGGCAGTTCCCACCCCAACCGCAACCTGTGAGGGGGGCCAATGAGCCACGCCGACACCATGCCCAAACCCCGGCGCAACGTTGAACTGCTGTTGCTCGTGCTCGCTCTTTCGGTGAGCATCGGCGCCAACGCACTCACCAGCATCGACGAGCAGACATCCCTGGACACCGACTTTTGGTTCCAGTCCAGCCTGCTCGCCGTTGCATCCCTTGTGTTCCATGTGGTCCTCCGGCTCCGCGCCAAGTATGCCGATCCGGTAATACTTCCCTTGGTGGTTGCCCTCAACGGTCTCGGCCTGGCGATGATCCACCGCCTTGATGCCCCGGGCGACGACACAGGCAACAACCAGCTGCGGTGGACCGTCATTGCCATGGCGGTGGCCATCGCCGTGATCTGGTTCCTCAAGGACCACCGTGTCCTGCGCCGCTTCACCTACATTTCCTTGGCCGTCAGTGCTCTGCTCCTGATCCTGCCGCTGGTCCCCGGCATCTCCGCTGGTGAAATCCTCGGCGCCCGGGTCTGGATCCGCCTTGGTCCGATGACGTTCCAGCCAGGTGAAGTCGCCAAGATCACCCTCGCCATATTCTTTGCCGGGTATCTGTCCTCGAACCGCGACCTCATTATGCTGGCCGGACGCAAGATCGGCCCCATGCAGTTCCCGCGTTTCAAGGACATGGGACCCATGATCACCGCCTGGCTCGTGAGCATCGGCGTGCTGATCTTCCAGCGCGACCTCGGTTCCTCCGTGTTGTTCTTCGGCCTGTTCATCGTGATGATCTACGTCGCCACCAGCCGCATCAGCTGGGTGGTCATCGGCCTCACCCTGATCCTTGGCGGCGGCTTCGTGGCGTCCAAGGTCTTCTCGCACGTTGCCCTGCGCATCGACAGCTGGCTCAATGCCTTCACCGAGGAAGTCTTCGGGCGTTCTCCCGGCGGCAGCGGCCAGATCGTCGAAGGCCTGTTCGGCATGGCCAGCGGCGGCCTCGTGGGCACCGGCCTCGGACAGGGCCGGCCCAACCTGGTCCCGTTCGCCAACAGCGACATGATCATCGCCTCCTTCGGCGAGGAACTTGGCCTGATCGGCCTCTTCGCCATCGTCATGATGTACCTCCTGCTCTTCACCCGCGGTTTCCGCGCGGCCCTCGGCACCCGCGACGCCTTCGGCAAACTCCTGGCCTGCGGCCTGTCCTTCGCGGTGGCGCTGCAGTGCTTCGTGGTGATCGGCGGCGTCACGCGCCTTATCCCGCTGACCGGCCTCACCACGCCGTTCCTGGCCGCCGGTGGCTCCTCCCTGCTGGCCAACTGGATCATCGTGGGCCTGCTGCTGATGATCTCGCACACGGCCCGCGGCCCGGTGGACACTTCGCCGATGCAGCCCGGCCGGACACCGGAGGCACAGAAGCCGGTCGCAGGAGGCCGGCAGGACCGGAATGCCACCCAGACTCTCCCAGACGCTCCCACCGAGGCGGTGAAACACCTGTGAACCAGGCCATTCGACATTCGTGGATCGCCGCGATCGCCATGTTCGCCCTGATTTTCGGTGCGATCAGCTACGTCCAGGTGGTAGGCGCGGACGAGCTCAAGGCCAACCCCTGGAACAGGCGGGCCATCCTGCAGAACTACTGCAACGACCGCGGTGCGATCCTGGTGGGCGGCTCTGCCATCGCCGAATCCGTGCCGGGCAATGAGTCCTGCAAGTTCCAGCGCAAGTACAACCAGCCCGAGCTGTATGCCGGACTGACCGGATACTTCTCCCGGAGCTATGGGGTCACCGGCCTCGAACAGGCCATGGACGGGCAGCTGGCCGGAAGCTCGGACCAGCTGTTCCTGGACCGGATCGGGCAGCTCTTCCTCGGGAACCAGCCCAAGGGCGCATCCGTTGAGCTGACCATTGACCCCCAGATCCAGAAGCTGGCGTACGACCTCATCCCGGACGGCCAGCGCGGCTCGATTGTGGTGACGGATCCCAAGACCGGCAACATCCTGACCATGGTCAGCAAGCCGTCCTATGATCCGAACCTCATCGCCAGCCAGGACGTCGCCAAGGAGCAGGCTGCCTACAACGAGGCCATCAAGATCCCGGGCGTCAACCTCAACCCGTCGGTCAGTGGCCCCACGGGTGCCCTGCTGGCGCCGGGCTCCGTGTTCAAGCTGGTGGACACGGCAGCGGCCCTGAGCTCGGGAAAGTACAACGCCGACAGCGTGCTGCCCAACCCGGCCCAGATGAGCTTCCCGGGCATCCAGTACCAGCTGCCCAACTATGCCGGCGGCAACTGCTACACGCGGAACACTGCCAGCTTCGCATTCGCGCTGCAGCAGTCCTGCAACACGCCTTTCGCCAGCATCGCCCGCGACCTCGGTGAGAAAGCGATCGCCGAGCAGGCGAGCAAGTTCGGCTTCGGCCAGGAGCTCGGAGACCAGCTCAAGCTCGACTACCAGAAGAGCGTTTTCCCCTCGGATCTTGATGCGGCGGGACTGGCGCAGTCGGCCATCGGCCAGCGCGACGTCCGGGCGACGCCGCTCCAGATCGCACTGATGACCTCGGCCATTGCCAACGGCGGCGTGCAGATGGCTCCGAACCTCATCAAGGCAGTCCGCTCCCCGGACCTCAGGGTCATCGACGAACCAAAGCCGGTGGCTTTACGGACGTCGACGACGCCGGAGATCGCCGGTCAGATCACCGACTGGATGACCAGCGTGGTCAGCGAAGGCATCGCCTCGGGGGCTGGCGTCCCCGGTGTCGAGGTCGCCGGCAAGACCGGCACGGCTGAGCTTGGGAACGGCCTGAACAATTCTTGGTTTACGGGGTTCGCCCCGGCTAACGATCCGCAAGTGTCCGTCACCGTTGTCATCCAGGGCGTGGACATCACCACCGGAGCACAGCTAACCAGTCCGAACGCAAAGAAGATTTTTGAGGCGGTGTTGAATAAGTGAGGCCTACATCGGGAATCACCCTCGGCGACAGATTCCAGTTGACCACGCGTATTGCGATCGGCGGCATGGGTGAAGTCTGGAAGGCCAAGGACCAGATCCTGGGCCGGATTGTGGCCATCAAGGTGCTCAAAGAGGAGTACACGGGCGACCCCGGCTTCCTCCAGCGGTTCCGGGCTGAGGCCCGCCACACCGCCCTCCTCAACCACGTGGGCATCGCCAACGTCTTCGACTACGGCGAGGAGGAAGGCTCCGCCTACCTGGTGATGGAGCTGGTCCCCGGGCAGCCGCTCAGCAGCATCATCGAGCACGAGCAGGTGCTCTCACCGGACCGTACGCTGTCCATCATGGCGCAAACGGCGCGGGCGCTGTCCGTGGCCCACGCCCAAGGCCTGGTGCACCGTGACGTCAAGCCCGGCAACCTGCTGATCATGCCGGACGGGCGGGTCAAGGTCACCGACTTCGGCATCGCGCGCCTGGCGGACCAGGTGCCGCTGACCCAGACCGGCCAGGTCATGGGCACCGCCCAGTACCTCGCCCCCGAACAGGCCACCGGCCAGACCGCCACCGGCGCTTCGGACATCTACTCGCTCGGCGTGATCGGCTACGAGTGCCTCACCGGGCACCGGCCGTTCTCCGGCGAATCCCAGATCGCCATCGCCCTGGCCCAGGTCAACGACGCGCCGCCGCCCCTGCCGGAGTCCCTGCCCAAGCCGGTCCGGGCGCTCCTGATGTCCATGCTGGCCAAGGATCCGAAGAACCGCCCGGCCAACGCCATCAAGCTGGCTGAGGCGGCCGAGGCCATCCGCAACGGTGACATCTCCGCAGCCCACGCGGCAGTCCCCGGCATGCTCCTGTACGAAGGCGGCACCGATGCCATGACGGCCCCGGTGAACATCGCCACCGCACCAACCGGCGTGATCGGCTCCGAGAAGAACTCGACGGCGGCCACCTCCGCTCTGCCTGTGCTTGGCGCGGCGGCCGCAGGTGCCGCCGCCGGCGGGGCAGCGGCAGCAGCCGCCGGAGGCCCGGACGCCGCCCCCACGCGGGCGGGGAGCACGCTGTCACGTGCCGATGCCCTCGCGGCCGAGCGCAGTTGGGACCAGGAACCGGAACAGTACAACGAGGAACCCGCGGATGAACCCGAGCAGCGGAAACGCAGCCCGTGGACGTGGCCGTTGATCGCCCTGATCCTGCTGGTGCTGTTCGCCGTCGCCGGTATCCTCCTAAGCCAGTCGGGCCTCCTGTTCCCGGGCCAAAGCCCGGCCGCCACCACGTCGAGCACACCCAGCCGCAGCGTGACCACGAGCGCCACTCCCACGCCCACGCCGACGGCGACGTCGCAGACGCCGACGCCGACCCCCACACCGACTCCGAGCACGCCCGAGGCCATCAACCTGATTCCGGACGCGTACCTCGGCAAGCAGTACAGCGAGGTCCGCGCCGAGCTGATCGCGCTCGGCCTCCAGGTGGATGGCAAGGAAGTGTTCGACCCTGCCACTCCCGGCACGGTTACGGACCTGAACCCGACAGGCCCGGTGCAGGCGGGCCGCACCATCACGGTCACCTACTCCAAGGGACCGAAACAGATCAGTGTCCCGGACATCAGCACGGGCAGCACCGAGGCTGAAGTCCAGTCAGCCATCGAGAAGGCCGGTCTGCGCTGGCAAAAGGGCGCCGACGAGCCCGGCGAACCCGGTCAGGACGCCGGAACGTTTGTCCGCTCCGAGCCCGAAAGCGGGCGGGAGGTCGTCGCCGGGTCGGTCGTGACCTACCACCTGTCCGAGGCGCTGATCCCCACGCCAACAGACACGCCGTCACCCACGCCAACTCCAAGCGGCTCGCCGACTGGAAGATAAGCCGTGACCACGCCACGAACTCCGTCACACCGGGAGGACAACATCCCGGTGACCAGTCAGCGCGTCCTGAACGGACGCTATGAACTCGGGGAACTCATCGGCCGCGGGGGCATGGCTGATGTGCACCGTGGCCTGGACACCCGGCTGGGCCGGACGGTTGCCATCAAACTGCTCCGCCCCGACCTGGCCCGGGACCCCCAGTTCCAGGCCAGGTTCAAGCGCGAGGCCCAGGCCGTCGCGGCACTGAACCACCCGTCGATCGTGGCCATTTACGACACCGGCGAGCACACCGTGCCGGGCGACGGGCACGATCAGGTCCGGGTTCCCTACATCGTCATGGAGTTCGTGGCCGGCAAGACCCTTCGGGACCTGATCAGGGCCAGTGAGATCAACATTGACCAGGCGGTGGACTACACCCTGGGTGTCCTGTCTGCACTGGAATACAGCCACAAGGCCGGAATCGTGCACCGGGACATCAAACCGGCCAACGTGATGTACTGCGAGAACTCGGACATGGTCAAGGTCATGGACTTCGGCATAGCCCGCGCAGTGGCCGATTCCTCTGCGACGATGACCCAGACCCAGGCCGTGGTGGGCACCGCCCAGTACCTCTCGCCGGAGCAGGCCCGGGGCGAGGCCGTGGATGCCCGCAGTGACCTGTACTCGGCAGGCTGCCTGCTGTATGAAACACTGACCGGCCGCCCGCCCTTCGTGGGTGAAAGCCCCGTATCCGTGGCCTACCAGCACGTCCGCGAGAGGCCCGAACCGCCGAGCAATTTCAATCCGGCCGTTTCCGAGGCACTGGACAGCGTGCTGGAGAAGGCGCTGCAGAAGAACCGGGCGGACCGGTTCCAGGACGCTGCAGCCTTCCGCCGCGCGCTGCGGGCGGCCCGGAACGGGATCGCCGTCCCGGCATTGTCGGCCAGCGAAGCGCCTACGGACCCGAATGACATTCCTGAGCCGCACCGCACGCCACCCACGGAAGCGTTTTCCATGACCGGGGCCAGCTTCCTTGACGATGCCCCCGCTGGCCGCCTGCGCCGCACCCGGGACCGTGACGATGATGAATCCGTGCTGCCCGCCGAGGCCGCGGCGGTTTACGAGACGGCCGAGCACGATGAACTTCCGCTCGGACTTCCCCGCGAACGGGAGCGATCAGGCCTACAGAAGTCCCGCCGTCGGGCCTGGATCACGACGTTCGTGATCTTTACTTTGCTGGTGCTGGCCGGCGGCGGCCTGTGGTTCTACAACTTCCTCAACCAGCCGCCGGCCGAGCCGGCGCGCGTCGCCATTCCCTCGGTGGAGAAGCTTTCCGAATCAGAGGCGCTGCAGACGCTCTACGACGCCAAGCTGCGGCCGCAGATCAAGCGGGTGCAGCACGACTCGGTCGCCAAGGGCACTGCCATTGGCACCGCGCCGCCGGCAGGATCGTCGCTGGAGCCGAACTCGGAAGTAGTCCTAAACATCTCCGCTGGCCCCAGTGCCGTCAAGATCCCGGAGACGCTGCCGGGACGGACGGAGGCGGCAGCCCGTGACATCCTGCGGCAGGCGGGACTGGTGGGCGCTCCGTCCACCACCATGGCCAACAGCGCCACCGTTCCGGCCGGCCTGGTGATCACCACCAAGCCGGCGCCGGGCCAGCAGGTGGCGGTGGGGAGCACCGTTGAGATCCTGGTGTCCACGGGCAAGGTGGCCATGCCGGAGCTTCGTGGCATGACACGCGCCGAGGCCGAGGCAGCGCTCAAGCAACTCGGCCTGGTTCCCATCATCCGTGAGATGGAAAACTCGCAGGTCCTGCCCGGCAAGGTGACCGGCCAGAGCGATCCGCTCAACTCATTGGTGGAACAGGGCAAGGCCATCACCGTAACGGTGGCCACGGCCCCGGCCCCCGTTCCGGAGCCCACACCCACAGCCACCCCGACCCCGACCCCGACGCCGAGCCCGACGCCGAGCCCCACCAAGGGCAAGTAAGTCCGCCGACGGAACGCAAAAAGAAATGCAAAAGGACCAGACAGCAAGCTATCTGGTCCTTTTCTTTGCTCTGGTGCCCGTTTCTTTACTCTGGGCTTGCCGGGTGCCGGTCAGGCTAGTGCTGGATGAGGGGGCTGAGCTTGGCTGCCCGTTCGGCCGCACCCTTCATGCCCAGCGACTCGAGCCAGTTGCCCAGCATCTGGTAGCCGCCCTCGGTCAGCACGGATTCCGGGTGGAACTGGACACCGCACAGCGGCGCGGTGCGGTGCTGCAGCCCCATGATGACGCCGCTGGCGGTTTCCGCCGTCACCTCAAGGATCTCCGGAATGCTGTCGCGCACCGCGGCCAGGGAGTGGTAGCGCGTGGCTGTCACGGGGGAGGGCAGACCGGTAAAAACGCTGGTCCCTTCGTGCTGGACCAGGGAAGTTTTGCCGTGCATGAGTTCCGGAGCGTGGGTCACCGTTCCGCCGTAGGCCTCGGCCAGCGCCTGGTGCCCGAGGCAGACGCCGAACATCGGCTTTGTCTTCTCGCCGCACCAGCGGATCAGCTCGATGCAGACGCCCGCTTCGGACGGCGAGCCCGGGCCGGGTGAGATGAGTATGCCGTCGCGCGCTTCCGCCATTTCGATCGCCTCGGCGAGCGTCACATCATCGTTGCGGACCACTGTTGTCTCGGCGCCCAGCTCCTGGAGGTAGCCCACCAGGGTGTAGACGAAGCTGTCGTAGTTGTCCACGACGAGAATCTTTGCTGTGCTCATGGGTTTCTTGGTGCACCAATCGTTGAGTCGGTGAATTGGGTGAACTGGGACATCCAGGGGAAAAGGAACTCGACCATCAGGAACAGGGCGGCGGCGACCAGCACCAGCGAGGTGAGGACGCGGAGCCAGAGCGGACCGGGGAGGTGACGGAATATCCAGCCGTACATGCCTAGCCTTCTCCTCGGGCTCGTGCCACTTGGGCTGCGATCTCGGCGGGCGGCCCCGCCGAGGCCGGCTGCCAGTGGTCCAGCACCGAGTAAGCGATGATCCGTTCCTCGGAGCCGAAGCGTGGATTGCAGCTCGTCATGGTGAGAAGTCTTTCGGTGGGGCGCACTCCGGGCTGGTTGGGCACCGGCAGGAGGACATCGGCTTCGGAGGGCATGACGATGCGGTTGTTGCGGAAAACGTAGACATAGTAGCCGTCCCGGGTCTGGACGTAGATCTTGTCCCCGGGCACCAGGGTGTGGATATTGTCCAGCACGGCGCCGTGCGTCTGGCGGTGACCGGCCACAGCGAAGTTGCCCACGGCCCCGGGCATGGCGGTGTTGCCGTAGTGGCCGAGGCCCAGGGTGTCCAGGACGTCGCCGCTGGTGCCTTCGACGATGGGCCGGGTGTAGTTCTCGCCGAACCGGGGGATGTAGACGATCCCGATGGTGCCGCCGTGCCCGGGAGCCTCTGCCACAACGGGCGCCCCGTAGTCCTTCGGCCCGGCAGCGGCCGCGCCGCCGGTCGGAGCCGCGGTGGGCGCGGGGGTCACGGGTCCGCCCAGATCCCGGGCGAAGTCCTTGACCGCGGCGCTTTGCTTGGCGTCGGACTCCACGTTGGTCCACCAGAGCTGCCACGCGACAAACAGGAGCAGTACTATGCCGGCGGTGATGAGCAGCTCGCCGAAGATCTGGACAGCCTTTCGCAGGATTACGACGCCGGTTGCCGGCTTGGCGGTGGCCGTCACCTTCTCCTGCACTACCACTCGATCTCCTCCAAGGCGGTTGCGGGGCACCGGCGCGGACTGAACTACAGCTAGAATTGGCTGCTAGTAAGACTTCAGACCTGACCAAGAGTGTGCAGACCGCCGGCAATCCCCTCACAGCAGGATATCAAGCCCCGGTCCCTCCTCTTGATTCAGCCGCCAAGGAGGACATGTGCCCGAGTCAAAGCCACGTAAGAAGCCTGCCCGCCCGGCCGAGCCCGTTTCCACCCAGGCCTACAAGCCGAACCCTGTCTGGTTCAAACCGGTCATGTTCGGCCTGATGATCATCGGGCTGCTCTGGATCATCACCTTCTACATCAGCGAGGGCCAGCTGCCCGTCCAGGCATGGGAGTCCTGGAACATCCTGGCCGGGTTTGGCATTGCGATCGTCGGCTTCCTGATGACCACGCGCTGGCGCTCCTGAGCCGACGGCCATGACCGCAGAAGGCATCATCATCGGCGAGGATGGCCTGGCCCGTCCGCTGTGGGCCTCCACCGACCCCCTTCTGCGCGAGTATTACGACACTGAATGGGGCCTGCCCGTCAGGGACGAGCAGGGCCTTTACGAGCGCATCAGCCTCGAGGCCTTCCAGGCAGGCCTGTCATGGGCAACGATCCTGCGCAAACGCCCTGCCTTCCGTGCTGCCTTCGCCAATTTCCATCCCGAAACCGTGGCCGCCTTTACCGAGGCCGACGTCGAGCGCCTCCTCCAGGACCCCGGCATCGTTCGCAACCGCCTCAAGATCCGTGCCGCGATCACCAACGCCCAGGCCACTATCGCGCTGCGGGAGGAGGGCGGGCTCGTTGATTTTGTCTGGAAGTTCCAGCCGACCTCCACCCCTGCCCCCACCACTTACGCCGACGTGCCCACCACGTCCCCTGAGTCCATCGCCCTTTCCAAGGCGCTGAGGAAGAAGGGCTTCGCCTTCGTCGGGCCCACCACCATGTTCGCCCTGATGGAAGCCATCGGCATGGTGGACACACATCTTGTGGACAGCCACCGCCGCGGAACCTCAGGCGTCTGGGCGTAACCGCTGCCGGGCACTCTGCCTCCGCGCACCAACGGTCCACACGTGTTGGTAAAGATATCCACACTGTTGATAACTTCGATGCTTGCGGGCCCCGCGAAAAGGCACTGCATGCCCGGCTGACGCCGCCGGATGGCTGAAACTTGCATCTCCTAAGTTATTAACAGTTGTGGAAATGGCTGTGGAAAACGGCGGATATGCGGACATTGATCAGCTCGATGAGTTTCGCGTCCAGGCCCGACTCAATCATCGCTTCCTTGGCCTTAAGCCCCAGCCCGTTCAGTGCCCGCCAGGCTGCCTGGTGGTGCTTGTCCAGGAAGATGTGCCTGTGGGTACTCACGTCGTTGCTCCTTGGGTTCCGGACGGCTTCACCTCGTGCCTGTCAGTCAGAGACTACATGGGGACTGTGTGGACACGGAGGGTTATCCACTTAGCAACAGGCGGCTACCCACAAGTTATCCACAACTGGGGAAAACTTGTGGGCATCGTGGGCCTAAGCGGGAGAATCTAGGCGTTCCTGGGCACGTGCCCAGCAGAACGACACCGCTGTGGGTTATTAACAGTGTGAATAAGTCTGTTGAAAGGGCATCATCAAAACGCCTTTGCGCGCCTGCAGGTGTCTGCTTATGCACAGCACACCCGGAGACGGGGAAATTTAGGTGAAGTTGTCCACTTAACCACAGCGTCGTCCGCAAGAGTTATCCACAGGTGTGGACGGACGCGTGGATTTTGCTTGGAAATGGCCTAGGAGCCGGGGATCGCGGGGCATAGCCAGCGACTTACAACTATGTAAGTTATTAACAGTGTGGATAACCTCTGTGGAAAACCCGCCGTAGTGAGTCCGGCGCGGGAGCGGTGGCGAACCGGATCGGCGTCGGGCGCAACACAACGGGCGACGTGCGTACAGGTCTGCCGGCTGCTAAGGCAAAAAATACCCCCGCTTCGGAAAGCGGGGGTGTTGCGGTGGGGGTGTCGTCAGGACGCCACGAGCACGCGGTACCAGGAAGCCGCGACCAGCAGCGCCAGAACAAGCGCCAGTCCGCCGGACTGCGTGAGGCTGCGGCGCGGGCCGCGGGGGGCATACGCGATGGCGGCTGCGCACAGGGCGCCGGTGATGAAGCCGCCCAGGTGTGCCTGCCAAGCGATCTGCGGAACCATGAAGCCGATGACGCCGTTGATGGCGATAAGTACCCAGAGCTGCCTCGTCTCGCCCCCGCGGTGGCGCTGCACCACGAGCATGGCGCCAAACAGCCCGAAAATCGCGCCGGAAGCACCAACCAGGCCCACGGGGCCGCCCTCGGGGAGGATCGGTGTCATGAGCAGGTATCCCACCGACCCGCCGATGGCGGACAGCAGGTAAACAGCAAGGAAGCGGATCCGGCCCAGCAGCGGTTCGAGCGCCTGGCCGAAAATCCACAGCGTGTACATGTTCAGGACGATGTGGAGCAGGAAGCCCTGGGAGTGCAGAAAGGCAGAGGTGAGCATGCGCCACGGCTGGAACACCCCGTACTCAGGCGTTGCGTACACCGACGCGTAGGCCAGGGTGCGGAACACCGCGTTTCCGGGAAGCACCCACTGCAGAACAAACAGCAGGGCACACACGGCGATGATGGCGTACGTCACCAAAGGCTTGCCGGACGCAATGGCACCGCCGTAAACGGTCCGTGCCGTCGGCGTCGTACGCCTTGCCTCGTTGACGCAGTCAACGCACTGGAACCCGACGGCGGCCGCGCGCTGGCACTCGGGGCATGCCGGCCGCCCGCAACGCTGGCAGCTGACATACGAGGGCCGGTCCGGATGCCGGGGGCACACGGGTACCTTCGCTGACGGCTCCGCCGCCGGGGTTCCGTAACTCATGTGGCTAGAGCTGCTCGATGTCGATGCTGTTGATGGTCACATCTTCAACCGGGCGGTCGCCCATGCCGGTGCGGACGGCTTCAATGGCGTCCACGACCTTCTTGGACTCTTCGTCGGCAACTTCACCGAAGATGCTGTGCTTGCCCTGCAGCCAGTCGGTGGGGATGGTGGTGATGAAGAACTGTGAACCGTTGGTTCCCTTGCCCATCTGGATGCCGGCGTTGGCCATGGCCAGCTTGTAGGGAGCGCTGAAGCTCAGTTCCGGGTGGATCTCGTCGTCGAAGCGGTAGCCCGGTCCGCCGGTGCCGCGGCCCAGCGGGTCGCCGGCCTGGATCATGAAGTCCTTGATGATGCGGTGGAAGATGGTGCCGTTGTAGAGCGGCGTGCCCGTCTTGTCCTCGCCGGTTTCGGGGTGGGTCCAGGCCTGTTCGCCGGTGGCCAGGCCGATGAAGTTCTTAACCGTCTTGGGCGCATGGTTGCCGAAAAGGTTGACGACGATGTCGCCGAGGCTGGTGTGGATGGTTGCTTTTGCAGTTGCTGAGGCAGTCATACGGCCATTCTTTCACGGCGGGTCAACGCGGACGCGGGCGGAAAAGACAGTTCCGCGCTCGGTGAAATCCACCGTGAATCCGCCGGAACGATAGCAGCCCGGCTATCCGTACCCGTAGGCTAACAACAGAACCGTCACATTAATCGGGAGGTAGTTGTGAAGAAATCGGATCGTATTGCCCGTGAACTGGAGTTGTCGGTCAGTTCTGCAGTCGAGAACGCCAAAGACCGCGTGGAAGCAGCAGTGGACTGGGCAGTTCCGCGCCTGCAGCACGGCATTGATACCGCTTCCCCCAAGATCCAGGAGGGGCTCAAGGTGGCGGCCCACAACCTTGCCGACGGCGTAGCCACGGTCACGCCGCGGCTCCAGGATGGCCTGGCGCAGCTTGCCCCCAAGATCCACGACGTCGTGGAGGGAACACCGCCCCGGCTGCACGAGGCACTGGACCGGGCCACCCCGGTTATTGCCAATGCCCGCGACCGCGTTGTGGTGGAATACCTTCCCCGGCTTTCCGACCAGATCGGTACCGCCTCCGAGGCCGTCCACCGGACGCTCGAGAGCACTCCGGCCCGCGTGGACGCCGTGGCCCAGAAGCTCGGCGACGTCGGCATCATCCACGCCATCCAGGAACAGGCCCACGTGGCCGGCGGCCACCTGAAGTCAGCCGCCAACGAGGCCAGCCGGGCAGCGACGGGTAAGGCGCTCGTGGTGGAACCGCAGAAGCCGAAGAAGCGCGGTCTCCTCATTTTCGGCGTGATCACCGCGGCCGTTGCCGCCGGCGTTGCAGCGTGGAAGGCTTCAAAGCCCGTCGAGGACCCCTGGAAGACCCCCGCCCCGGTGACGCCTGCACCGTCGGCGCCGGCTGCAACCACCCCGGCAGCGTCCGCTACCGGTGTTGGATCGGCCGCCGAGACGCCGGCCCCGGTTCCCGCAGCAACCACGTCGACTTCATTGGAAGAGTTGGCCTCCTTGGAGGAGGACAAGGCTGAAGGCCTCGACAAGGCAAAGCACGTAGCCGAGGATGCGGATTCCGACGCCGTTGCCGACAAGAAGGCTTAATCAAGCGCCCGCAAGGCAGTAGCAGGAGGGGTTCCGCAGCCGCGGGGCCCCTCTTGGCGTTTTTGCGGACGTTTCCACAAACGTCCCAGCCCGACAGGCACGGTGCCGCCGGGATGGAAAGCATCGGTGCTAAGTTTGAGGTGATGTCACCCGATAGATCCGCAGAGGATGCCTTGACTGACACTGACTTGCGCGTATCGATTGTTATCCCGGCCTACAACGAGGAAAGTGTCATCCGGCAGTGCCTCATCGCGGCGGTGTACCAGTCGGTTCCGGCGCACGAGATCATCGTGGTGGACAACATGTCCAAGGACCGCACGGCGTCGATCGTCACGCAGATGCAGCAGGAATATCCGGAGAGCCCCATTGTCCTGCTCCGCCAGGACAGGGAACAGGGACTGATTCCCACGCGCAATTTCGGCCTGGACAACGCCACCGGGGACATCCTGGGCCGGATCGACGCCGATTCCGTTGTTGAACCTGACTGGGTGGAGCAGGTGCAGAAGGCCTTCGAGGACCTGTCCACGTCGGCCGCCACCGGGCCTGTGGTCTACTACGATATGCCGATGCGGCGCTTCGGCCTCAAGGCGGACGACAAGATGCGCCAGCTGATGCTGAAGCTGGCCAAGCACCAGTACCACTTCCTGTTCGGGTCCAACATGGCACTCCGCCGCTCTGCGTGGGAGACCATCCGCAGCGAAACCTGCCGGGACGAAAAGGACGAGATGCACGAGGACATCGACCTGTCCCTGCATTTGGCGGACCACGATCTCAAAGTCCAGTACTGGCCGCAGATGGTGTCCGGAATGTCGGCCCGCCGGCTGGAGGATTCGCCCCGCGACTACCGGTATTACGTGACGCGTTTCGACCGCACGTACAAGGCCCACAACGTGAAGAAGATGGCCCTGAAGGCTCCCATGGTGGTGTTCTTCTCGGTGTATTTCCCGGCCAAGCTGCTGCGCGCCATCCACACCGTCAACACCAGCCAGCCGGTCCGCCGCGGCGGCCAGTAACCGGCCGGGAACAGTAGCCCTCGTCAGTCAGCGCCCAGCTCCGCCAGCGGGCGTTCCTCGGGCGGCTTACGCCGCCGGCTTCTGCCGTTCCGCTGCCCGGCCACCACGACGGCGAGGCCCACAAGGATGAGCGCCAGTCCGGCGTAGGTGCCTGCCGGCAGTGTCTCGTTCAGGAATACGGCGGCCAGCAGGGCTGCTCCGGGTATTTCCAGCAGGATGATCATGGACACCAGCAGCGGGCTCATTGTGGCCAGCAGATGGTTGAATGCCGTATGTCCCACGAGCTGGGCGCACACGGTGATGGCCAGAATCCCCAGCCAGCCGCCGGCGTCGAACCCGGTCAGGGGCTGGCGGCTGAAGATTGCCAGTACCGCTACCAGGACGGCACACATGCCGTAGCAAAGGGCCGTATAGGTTCCGGTGGTCATGCTCTGGCGGGCCCGGCCTCCTGCCAGGGTGTAGATTCCCGCAAGGAATCCGCCAACCACGGCCAGGAGGTCACCCAGCAGGGCGTCGGGGGAGGTGCCCATGTCGAAGCCTGTGATGGCCACTACGCCGCCGAAGGAGATGCCCAGGCCCAGCAGGACCTGCCAGCGGTGCCGCACGCCGCGGAACAGCTGGATGACGGCGATCCAGGCGGACTGCAGGCAGACGAGGGCCGTGGCGGCAGCCACGGAAGTCAGCTGCAGGGACGTGATGAAGCACGCGAAGTGCAGGGCCAGGGCTACGGCCGCTACGAGCGACCAGCGGAACTCATAACGCGAGATGCTGCCGAACTGGCGCGGCTCACGGATCAGGGTGGGGGCGGCCATGACGGCTGCCGCGATGGCATTGCGCCAGAAGGCTATGGCGAGGGCCGTGACGGTGGTGGCGCCGAGCGTGGCTGCGATGAGCGGTCCTGACGAAGCCACGCCCAGGACACCTAAGGCAGCAATGAAGAGATTCACGTTTCCACAGTAGTGGGGCGGAAAGAATGCCCTGGAACGGCGGCCGCCTTCACAGCAACTGCCGGCATCAGCAAGTGCCGGCGGGGCAAGTGCGGGCAAAGCAAAAGGTCCCGGCCGTTTCCGACCGGGACCTTCCTTATGGTGGAGGCACGGGGACTCGAACCCCGAACCCCCTGCTTGCAAAGCAGGTGCGCTACCAATTGCGCCATGCCCCCATAAGAAGCAACCCGTCAATCATACCCTAGTTCCGGAGCCTGTCTGACCAGCCTCCGCACCGGGTTCCGGGCTATTCAACCTTGTCGGTTGATTCGCTCCAGACTGTTTTCCGGGCTTCGGATTCCTGCACTTTTTTCTTGTAGAGGAGGGCGCCTGCGACCGCAGCTGCAATAACCAGCAACTTCTTCACACGCACCCCGTTCCGGCCTGATTCCAGTGGAATCCGGCCTAAACCTCTACTTGAACCTGTGCAGGTTCCGTGGGCGTACCAGGACTTGAACCTGGGACCTCTTCGTTATCAGCGAAGCGCTCTAACCGCCTGAGCTATACGCCCCGATGCCTCATCGGGCCGAGACAAGACTCTACAGCACATCCCGGCCCGATCTCAAATCGAGGCTTTCCAGCGGGGTTTCCCGCGGAAATACAGGGATTTCAGTCGTCCGTCAGGGTCACGCCGATGCCGCCGACAAGGGTAGCCGAAATGTTGTACAGCACGGCTGACAGCATGGACAGGGCGGTCAGCAGCACCACGTTCACAACGGCGATGATCGTCGCGAACGATGCCACCTGGCCGAGCGAGGCGACCTTCTTCAGTTCAAACCCGCCGCCCTCGGAACCGGCGAGCGTTCCCAGCAGGCTGTCCACCTGGTCAAAGATGCCGGTCAGGTCCAGCACGGTCCACAGCACGATGGCTGCCACGACCGTGACGATGCCGAGCGCGACGGACAGCAGGAATGCCATTTTCAGGACGGACCAGGGGTCAACCTTGCTGACCAGGAGCCGGGCACGGCGCACCTTGGCCTTGGGAGCGGGCTTGACCAGCCCCGGCGCACCCTGCGCGGCCGGGGGCCGCTGTCCGGGGGCTGCCGGGCGCTGTGCCGGCGCGGCCGGCCGCTGGCCCTGCGGAGGCTGCCCTGCGGGCGCCGGGCGCTGACCCGCACCTGCAGGACGCTGGCCGGGCAGGCCCGACGGCGCGGCCGGGCTCTGCTGGGGACGCACCGGGGCGTTCACCCGGGGAGCGGATGCCGGCTGACGCATCCCGCCGGGACCATTACTGCTCGGCTTGGGAAATGAGTCGGAATTGCTCACTCGTTACCTCCGGTGTTGTCTTCGTTCGCCTCAGCATCGCCGGACGTTTCTTCTGCTTCATCGGCCAGTCCTGAAGCCGCCTCTGCGGATTCCTCGTCTGGTCCGGCATCTTCAGCCAACGTTACGTCATCAGCGGCGATAGCCAAGATTTCTGACGCACTCGGTTCATCCGTGTGGTCGGCTTCGGACTCCCGCTCGGCGCTGGCTTCAACTTCGGCTTCGAGGCCCCGTTCGGTGTTTCGGGCAACCTCAATGATTCGGTCGTTCTTGTCCGGCTTCGCGAAAATGACGCCCATTGTGTCGCGGCCCTTGGCGGGGACGCCTGCCACGGATGACCGGACCACCTTGCCGCCGCCCATGACCACCAGGACCTCGTCTTCCTCCTGGACCACCAGGGCGCCCACAAGATCCCCGCGTTCCTCGGCGAGCTTGGCGACCTTGATGCCCAGGCCGCCGCGCCCCTGCAGCCGGTATTCCTCGACGGCGGTGCGCTTGGCGTAGCCGCCTTCCGTCACGATGAAGACGTAGGATCCCTCTGCCACCACGTTCATTGCGAGCAGTTCGTCGTCCTCGCGGAACTTCATGCCGGTCACACCGGATGTGGCGCGGCCCATGGGGCGCAGGGCGTCGTCGGTGGCCGTGAAGCGGATCGACTGGCCCTTGCGGGATACCAGCATGAGGTCATCCGTCTCGGAAACCAGCTGAGCGGAGACCAGTTCGTCCTCGTCCCGGAGGTTGATGGCGATGACGCCGGCCGACCGGTTGGTGTCGTAGTCCTCCAGCCGGGTTTTCTTGACCAGGCCGCGCTTGGTGGCCAGCACCAGGTACGGCGCGTGCTGGTAGTCCTTCAGGTCCAGCACCTGGGCGATGTGCTCGTCCGGCTGGAAGGCCAGCAGGTTTGCCACGTGCTGACCCTTGGTGTCGCGGCCGCCCTCGGCGAGCTCGTAGGCCTTGGCCCGGTACACCCGGCCGAAGTTGGTGAAGAACAGCAGCCAGTGATGGGTAGTGGTGACAAAGAAGTGTTCCACCACATCATCGCCGCGCAGCTGGGCGCCCTTGATGCCCTTGCCGCCGCGCTGCTGCGACCGGTAGTTGTCGCTCCGCGTGCGCTTGACGTAGCCGCCGCGGGTGATGGTGACCACCACTTCCTCTTCGGGAATGAGGTCTTCCATGGACATGTCGCCGTCGTAGCCCATCAGGATCTGGGTGCGGCGGTCGTCGCCGTGCTTGGCCACGATCTCGGCGAGTTCCTCGCTGATGATCGAGCGCTGGCGTTCCTCCGATGCGAGGATCGCGTTGTATTCGGCGATCATCGCTTCGAGCTCGGCGTGGCGGTCCTGGATCTTCTGGCGTTCCAGGGCAGCCAGCCGGCGGAGCTGCATGTCCAGGATGGCGCGGGCCTGGATCTCGTCGATGTCCAGCAGCTGCATCAGGCCATCCCGTGCCGCCTCGGTGGTGCTCGAGGCGCGGATCAGGGCAATGACCTCGTCCAGCATGTCCAATGCCTTGAGGAGCGCACGCAGGATGTGCGCTTCTTCCTCGGCCTTGCGCAGGCGGTAGCGGGTGCGCCGGGCGATGACATCCAGCTGGTGGGTGACCCAGTGCCGGATGAAGGCGTCGAGGCTGAGGGTACGCGGCACTCCGTCCACGATCGCCAGCATGTTCGCGCCGAAGTTTTCCTGCAGCTGGGTGTGCTTGTAGAGGTTGTTCAGCACTACCTTGGCGACGGCGTCGCGCTTCAGGACGATGACCAGGCGCTGGCCGGTACGTCCTGACGTCTCGTCGCGGAGGTCGGCGATGCCCTGGACCTTGCCGTCCTTGACCAGTTCGGCGATCTTGATGGCCAGGTTATCCGGGTTCGCCTGGTAGGGCAGTTCGGTGACCACCAGGCAGGTCCGTCCCTGCAGCTCCTCGACGTTCACCACGGCGCGCATGGTGATGGAGCCGCGGCCGGTGCGGTAGGCGTCCTCGATGCCCTTGTGGCCCAGGATGGTGGCGCCGGTGGGGAAATCCGGTCCCTTGATGCGCTTGAGCAGTTCTTCGAGGAGCTGCTCGCGGCTGGCGGTCGGGTTGGCCAGGTACCACTGGACACCGTCCGCCACCTCGCGGAGGTTGTGCGGCGGGATGTTCGTGGCCATGCCGACGGCGATGCCTGAGGACCCGTTGACCAGCAGGTTGGGGAACCGCGCCGGGAGAATCGTGGGTTCCTGGTTCTTGCCGTCATAGTTGTCCTGGAAGTCGACGGTCTCCTCGTCGATGTCACGGACCATTTCCATGGCGAGCGGTGCCATCTTGGTTTCCGTATACCTCGGGGCAGCAGCGCCGTCGTTGCCGGGTGAGCCGAAGTTGCCCTGGCCCAGGGCCAGCGGGTACCGCATGGTCCAGTCCTGGATCAGGCGCACGAGGGCATCGTAAATCGCCGTGTCGCCGTGCGGGTGGTACTGGCCCATGACCTCGCCCACCACACGGGCGCACTTGTTGAAGGCCCGGTCCGGGCGGTAGCCGCCGTCGAACATCGCGTAGAGCACGCGGCGGTGGACAGGCTTGAGCCCGTCACGGACATCCGGCAGCGCGCGGCCAACGATAACGGCCATCGCGTAGTCGAGGTAGGAGCGCTGCATCTCCGTCTGCAGGTCCACCTGCTCCACGCGGTCGACCAGCACGTCGCCCTCCAGCACCGGCTCCGTGCCGTCCGGTGACTCTGCCGGAACCTCGGGTGTTTCGTCACTCATAGTCTGTATTTTCCGTTTCAGGTATATGTCAGTTCTGGAATATCATGAGCGGAAACCGCTAGATATCGAGGAACCTGACGTCCTTGGCGTTTTGCTGGATGAAGTTTCGGCGCGACTCGACGTCCTCGCCCATCAGCACGGCGAAAATCTGGTCGGCGGCGGCTGCGTCCTCCATGGTCACCTGCAGGAGCGTGCGCCGGTCCGGGTCCATGGTGGTATCCCAGAGTTCGGTGTAGTCCATCTCGCCCAGACCCTTGTACCGCTGGATGCCGTTTTCTTTCGGAATGCGGCGGCCCGCTGCCTGGCCGGAAACCAGGACGGCGTCGCGCTCACGGTCGCTGAAGACGTAGTCGTGCGGTGCGTTGGACCATTTGATCCGGTACAGCGGCGGCTGCGCGAGGTAGACGTAACCGTTCTCGATCAGGGGTCGCATGTAGCGGAACAGCAGCGTCATCAGCAGCGTGGTGATGTGCTGGCCGTCGACGTCGGCATCGGCCATCAGCACGATCTTGTGGTAACGCAGCTTGCTGAGGTCGAAGTCCTCGCCAATGCCCGTGCCGAACGCCGTAATCATGGACTGGACCTCATTGTTGCCCAGCGCCTTGTCCAGGCGTGCCCGCTCGACGTTCAGGATCTTGCCGCGGAGCGGCAGGATGGCCTGCGTTTCGGGGTTGCGCCCGCGCTTGGCGGAACCGCCTGCCGAGTCACCCTCCACCAGGTATACCTCGCACTTGGAGGGATCCTTCGAGGAGCAGTCGGAGAGCTTGCCCGGCATGCCGAAGGACTCCAGCGGGCTCTTCCGGCGCGCGTTGTCACGGGCCTTGCGTGCGGCCATGCGAGCCTGCGCGGCCGAGATGGCTTTCCGGATGACGTCCTTGGCGGGGCCCGGGTTGCGCTCCAGCCAGTCGCCGAGCTGGTCAGTGACCACGCGCTGCACGAAACCCTTGACCTCGGAGTTGCCGAGCTTCGTCTTGGTCTGGCCCTCGAACTGCGGCTCGGACAGCTTCACGGAGATGACGGCCGTCAGGCCTTCGCGGATGTCGTCGCCGGTTAGGTTCTCGTCCTTTTCCTTGATGATGGCCTTCTCGCGCGCATAGCGGTTGATGAGCGAGGTCATCGCGGCGCGGAACCCCTCTTCGTGGGTGCCACCCTCGTGGGTGTTGATGGTGTTGGCGTAGGTGTGGACGCTTTCGGAATACGCCGTGGTCCACTGCATTGCCATCTCGACGGCGATGTGCCGCTCGGTGTCCTCGGTCTCGAAGGCGATGACGTCCTCGTGGACAACATCCACTTTCTTGCTCGAGTTCAGGTGCTTGACGTAGTCAAGGAGACCGTCGTTGTACTGGTACACCACGGTACGGTGCTCTGCGAGGACCTCGCCCTCGGTCAGCACGCCGTCCAGGTCCAGGTCACCGGCCTCGTCCGTGCCGGCCGCAGCCTGGCGTTCGTCCGTCAGGGTGATCTTCAGCCCCTTGTTGAGGAAGGCCATCTGCTGGAAACGCGCCCGGAGCGTCTCAAAGTCGAACACGGTGGATTCGAAAATGCTCGGATCCGGGTAGAAGGTCTGGGTGGTCCCCGTCTCGTCGGTTTCCTCGCCCTGAACCAGGGCGCCTTGGGGCTTGCCGCCGTCGGCAAAGGACATGCGCCAGACGTGGCCCTGCCTGCGGACCTCGGTGTTCACGCGGGTGGAGAGGGCGTTGACCACGGAAATGCCCACGCCGTGGAGGCCACCGGACACGGCGTAGCCGCCACCGCCGAACTTACCGCCGGCGTGCAGGATGGTCATGACCACCTCCACCGTGGGCTTGCCCTCGGTGGGATGGATGTCCACCGGGATGCCGCGGCCGTCATCGGAAACCTTGACGCCGCCGTCTGCCTGCAGGACAACTTCGATGTGCGTGCAGTACCCTGCGAGGGCCTCATCCACTGAGTTGTCCACCACCTCGTAAACAAGGTGGTGCAGGCCGCGCAGACCGGTGGAGCCGATGTACATGCCGGGCCGTTTCCGTACGGCCTCGAGGCCCTCAAGAACGGTGATGTCGCTGGCGCCGTAGCCCCGCGGTGTGGCATCCTCTTCCGGGGAGCCGGACGTCCGGACATCCTCCATTACAGGCTCCACTGCCTCGATATCTGCATTGTCGTTAGCCACAGGCGCTTTCGACTCCTCTTTGTTCGATGATGGCCGGCCTCCGCCGTCCGCCGGGAAAAAGGGCGTCCGCCAAAAGGCACGTCACTGCCAGCGCCAGCTGCGTGATTGCCTGCGGAACCGTTCCCGCGCCGAAAGAGCGCGGGAAAACGGACTCAGTCAACGTTTCACCGGCGCCCAGTTATCTAGAGGAATTCTATCGTGAAACATGGTTGAACCCTGCATTGGCGGGGCGCCGACGCGGCCCGATGTGCCTCTCGCTGGCCATTGGCCCCGCCTGCAAGGCTCCAGCAGTCCCCTTTTTGGACTCCTATACGGCCGACGGCGGTTTGAGCGCCCTGCACGCCGTTCCAGCTTTGTTCCCGGAAGGCGCAATCGGAAGGGGCCACACCCGGCGGATTCAGTCCCGGTAGTCCGCAGTTGTGGCCGTTATCCGTAGGTGTCCCTGGGCCCGCGGCCCATGACCGTACGCCCACCCTTGCGCCAGTTCGGCGCCGCCGGCCCCAGCACCTGGATGCTGGTAACCACGCCGTCACCGAGTTCGGTTCGGAACTTTTCGAGCAGGCTCATGCTGAGCAGCCTGAGCTGCGTCGCCCAGGCCGTCGAGTCGCACCTGACATGGAGCGTGGTGTCGGTAAAGCTTTCCGGCGTGCAGTGCGCGGAGATTTCCGGTCCCACAAGCGCCGGCCATTCGGCCATGACCGAGCCCACGGCTACGGGGGAGGTCCAGCCGCGTTCGGCGACGAGCCGTCCTACGACTTTTCCCAGCCCCAGGGGATCGCGTCCGGTGGAGTGGAACTGGCTGAAGCCCCGCGTTCCCTGGGCTCCGGTGCGTGGTTTTTGGCTGCCGCCGGCCCGCGGCGCTTTCCGGCGTACCTCCCCGCGTGCGGCCGCTGCCTCACGCATCCTGTTCAGGGCCGCTTGGGCCGCATCGATTTCATCGGGATCGCGGCCCGGCTGCAGGCCGCCGTCCTTATCCCTGTTCATCGATTCCTCCCGGGACTACCTTCACCCGCCGGCCCGTAAGCTCGTCCGGAATATCGGCGTCGACGGCGGCGGTCACCAGCACCTGCTCGGCGCCGGCTACTATTGCGGCCAGTTTACGCCGCCGCTGGACATCAAGTTCGGCAAAAACGTCGTCCAGGATGAGGATCGGCGCTGAGCCTCCGGTGCGGGCGTCGTCGAGCATGACGTAGTAGGACGCCAGCCGCAGGGACAGGCACATGGACCACGTTTCGCCGTGCGAGGCGTAGCCCTTGGCCGGGGCCTGCCCCAGCACGAGTTCCAGCTCGTCGCGGTGCGGACCCACCAGTGAGATGCCCCGTTCGAGTTCCCTGCGGCGGGACGCCGCGAAGGCCTGGACGTAGCGTTCGGCGAGCTCATCCACGGACAGCAGCCTGAGATCCTCGGCCGGGGTTCCCGGCCCCAATGGTGCTGCCGAAGAGCTGGCGGGCTCGCCGTCGTCGTCCATCATGTTCTGCAGAGTTGAGCGGTAGACCGCGTCCGCCGTCTTGGAGCCATCGGTGAGCTGGGCGTAGGCATTGTTGAGGTGCGGCCGCAGGCGCTCGACAAGTTCCAGCCGGGCATGGAGGAGCTCCGCTCCGGCGCGTGCCATGTGCTGGTCCCAGACATCGAGGGTGGCCTCGTGGCCGGCCGTGAACTTGCCGGCCCGTCCCGACTTGAGCAGTGCATTACGCTGTTTCAGCACGCGGTCATAGTCGCTGCGAGTGGCGGCGTGCCGGGGAACCAGGCTTACCAGGAGCTCGTCCAGGAAGCGGCGGCGGTTCGACGGATCACCCTTGACGAGCGCCAGGTCCTCCGGGGCGAACAGGACGGTGTGGCAGATGCCCAGCAAGTCCCTCGCCCGGACGGGGTTGCTGCGGTTGATGCGTCCCCGGTTGGCCCGGCCGCCGTTGATCTCCAGCTCCAGGATGGTGGACTGCTCGCCCCGGACCAGCTTTGCCCGGATCAGGGCGCGGTCGGTTCCGAAACGGAGCAAAGGGCCATCAGCACTGACCCGGTGCGAACTGAGGGTCGCCAGGTAACCGATGGCTTCCATCAGGTTGGTTTTGCCGATGCCGTTGGAACCGACCAGGACCGTGACCCCCGGATCGAAACGGAGATCCACCTGGGCATAACTGCGGAAGTCGGTCAGGGACAGGTGTTCTAGGTACACGCGATCTTCAAATTCTCGGGAACCGTCGGTCCGGAAACCGGCCGGGACCCGGACACGGAGTTACTTGGCCGGACGGGTGGCATGCCCGCCGAACTGGTGGCGCAGCGCGGACACCATCTTCATTGCCGGCGAGTTGTCCTCGCGGGAGGCGAAACGGGCAAACAGCGCAGCGGTAATCGCGGGGGCGGGGACCGCATTGGCGATGGCCTCCTCCACGGTCCAGCGGCCTTCGCCGGAGTCCTCGACGTAGTCGTCGATCGAGGCAAGGCCCGGATCCTCATCCAAAGCCTTCACCATGAGGTCCAAAAGCCAGGACCGGACAACGGTCCCCTTCTGCCAGGCGCGGAAAGTGCCGGGAAGATCGGTAACGATTTCCTTGGCGGCGAGGAGTTCGTAGCCTTCCGCGTAGGCCTGCATCAGGCCGTACTCGATGCCGTTGTGCACCATCTTGGCGTAGTGGCCTGCGCCGACGCCGCCCACATGGACGAAGCTGTCCGCGCGGTCGCCTTCGGGACGGAGCGCGTCAAAGACCGGAAGGGCACGTTCGATGTCCTCGGCGGCGCCGCCGGCCATGAGCCCGTAACCGTTCTGAAGGCCCCAGACTCCGCCGGAGACGCCGCAGTCGGCGAACCGGATTCCCTTTTCGGCGAGGGCGGCGGCGTGCTTCTGGTCCTCGGTGAAGCGGGAGTTGCCGCCATCAATCACCATGTCGCCGGGCTGCAGCTTGGCTCCGAGTTCGGTGATGACAGCGTCGGTGATGTCGCCGGCCGGAACCATGACCCAGATAAGGCGTGGCACCGGAAGGGCGGCGATGAGTTCGTCCGTGGAGGCAACATCGGTGACCTCGGGGTTCCGGTCGAAGCCAGTGACCTCAATCCCGCCCTTGCGCAGCCGTTCGCGCATGTTGAAACCCATTTTTCCAAGGCCGATCAGTCCGATATGCACCGTGTGAACTCTTTTCTGCGCGGATGGTGTAGGGATGGCGGTGGCTTAGTTGGGCAGGCGCACGGGCATCACGAGGTAGCGGTAGTCGTCCTGGTCCTCGCCGTCGACGTCGTTCTGCGCGGTGATCATGGCGGGTTTCGGCGCCGTGGTGAAGGAGAAGCGCACAAACTTGGTTTCAATTACGCTGAGGCCCTCAACCAGGTAGTGCGGGTTGAAGGCAACGGTGATGTCGTCGCCCGACAGCTGCGCCTCAAGCTCTTCGGATGCCTGGGCGTCCTCGCCGGTTCCGGCGTCGAGGTGCAGCTGGCCCTGTGTAAACGCGAGCCGGACCGGGGTGTTGCGTTCTGCCACGAGTGAGACGCGGCGGACTGCCTCCACCAGCTCCTGGGTCTGGACGGTGGCGTGGATGGGCGTGGAATCCGGGAAGAGCGAGCGGATCTTAGGGTAGTCGCCGTCGACCAGCAGCGACGTGGTGGTGCGGCCGCCGCTTTCAAAGCCGATGAGCCGGCTGTCGTCGTCGGCAATGGCCAGGTTGATGTCACCGCTGCCGCCCAAGGTCTTGGCAACCTCGTTCAGCGTCTTGGCCTTGACCAGGGCACTGGTGGAAATGCCCGGAGTGACGGGCTTCCAGGGAACTTCCCGCATGGCGAGCCGGTAACGGTCCGTGGCCAGGAGGGTGATGAGGTCGTCCTCGATCTCCATCCGCACGCCGGTGAGGATGGGAAGGGTGTCGTCCTTGCTGGCGGCGATGATCACCTGGGACACAGCCTGGGCGAACGCGTCGCCGGCCACGGTTCCGGTGATGGTGGGCAGCGCGGGCAGCGGCGGGTACTCAGCCTCGGGCATGGTGGCCAGGTGGAAGCTGCTTCGGCGGCAGGTGAGTGTCACCTTGTTGCCGTCGGTTTCGATGTCGACCGGCGCGGAGGGCAAGCTGCGGCAGATGTCCGCCAGGAGCCGGCCGGAGACCAGGATGGTTCCTTCTTCCCTGATGTCGGCAGGAATTTCAAGCCGCGCCGAGGTCTCGTAATCAAAACTGGACAGGCTGACGGTTCCGGATTCGGCCTTGAGGAGGAGGCCGGAGAGCACCGGTACGGGCGGCCGCGGAGACAACGACCGGGCTGTCCATGTGACGGCTTCTGCCAGGACGTCCCGTTCGACTCTGAACTTCACGGAAGGGTGCCGCCTTTCATTGCTGCTGCCATTTTCTGAACGGGAACTCGCAGGGAGCCCACAAGACCGGTGCCCCCATCTCCCTGAACCTGCATGGTCCGTGCATGGCCGACCGCAAACAAACCCAGGGATGGGAGCGCTGCAGACAGCTTAGCCGGAACTACAAGGATTTCCCCATCCCCGCCAGTGCTGCCGGCTCTGCCGGCGGCCGAGTGGCCGGTGCTTTGGCCGGTGCGTGGGGGCGTGGGAAGGAGATTGTTATTTGAGGGACTTCAATTTTTTGGGATTAGTAGTGTTAATAACTGCTGTGGAAACTGTGGATAACCCGGTTTCACGGCTCGGATCCGCGGTTAAGCCCTGTTCATGGGCTGTGGGTTCAGCAGGTTTTAAACAGGCTGTGGATGTTGACAAGATTTTGGCCTGGTTCGGTGATCCACAGACGCCTTAAGGGTTTTAAGCCCATTAACCGCGGTTGTCCCCTTAACTGTCCACAGGGTTATCCACACGCACCTGTTAATAAGGTTAAGAATCTTGGATCAGGAGTCCCGCTGCTGCTGCTTGATCCGGTTGGTGAGCTCGGTGACCTGGTTGTAGATCACACGACGCTCGGCCATGAGTTCACGGATCTTGCGGTCGGCGTGGATCACGGTGGTGTGGTCGCGTCCGCCGAGCTCCTGGCCGATCTTGGGCAACGACATGTCGGTCAGCTCGCGGCACAGGTACATGGCGATCTGGCGCGCGGTCACCAGCGTCCGGGTCCGGGACTTGCTGCAGAGCTCCTCCATGCTGAGCTTGAAGTAGTCCGCCGTCTGCTGCAGGATCTGGCTGGACGTGATTTCCTGGGCGCCGTCGTCGGTGATGAGGTCCTTGAGCACCATCTCCGCGAGGGCCACGTCCACCGGCTGGCGGTTGAGGCTTGCGAATGCCGTGACGCGGATGAGGGCGCCTTCGAGTTCACGGATGTTGCTTGCGATCTTCGAAGCGATGTACTCCAGGGCGTCGTCCGGGGCGGAAAGGCCTTCGCTGAGGGCCTTCTTCCGGAGGATGGCGATGCGGGTTTCCAGTTCGGGCGGCTGGATGTCCGTCAGCAGGCCCCACTCGAAGCGGGACTTCATCCGGTCCTCGAAACCTGCCAGCAGCTTGGGTGGCTGGTCGGAGGTGATGACCACCTGCTTGTTGTTGTTGTGCAGCGAGTTGAATGTGTGGAAGAACTCCTCCAGCGTCCGGTCCTTGCCGGCCAGGAACTGGATGTCATCGATCAGGAGGACGTCGACGTTGCGGTAGGTCGTCTTGAAGCTGGCGCCCTCGTCGTCACGGATCGAGTTGATGAAGTCGTTGGTGAATTCCTCGGAGTTGACGTACCGGACTCGAATTCCGCTGTAGAGGCGCCGGGCGTAGTGGCCGATCGCGTGCAGCAGGTGCGTCTTGCCCAGACCCGAGTCGCCGTAGATGAACAGCGGGTTGTAGGCCTTGGCAGGGGCCTCGGCCACGGCGACGGCGGCGGCATGGGCAAATCGGTTGGAGGATCCGATCACGAAGGTGTCGAAAACGTACTTGGGATTGAGCCGGCCGAATTCGTGCGACGTGCTCGGCAGCATGGGCTGCGGCTTCTGCTCAACGGACGGATCGTTCACGAGGGAAAGCTCGACGGCGGGTTCCGGCTCTTTGTGGATCGGCACCAGATCGGTGTCGACGTCGATGGCGCAGCGGATGTCGTCCGAGAAGACGTTGCGGAGCGCATCATCGAGAGCGTCCTTGACCTGGGTCTGGAGCACTTCCCGGGTCAGTTCGTTTGGCACCGCGACGAGAAGTGTGGAACCGATGAGGCCCTGGGCCTGCGCGAGGATGACAAAGCCGCGTTGCCGCGGCGAAACGCGGTCATCCTGTTCGAGAAGATTCACCACGCGCCGCCAGGAACTTCCGACAGTGTTGGCGTGGTTGGCTTCGTCTACTGTCATCAAATTTGGTTCCTCAAAGCTTGCTGCCTGCATTACATGCAGCCGCAAGCCCGGAACCAGGGTCCTGGCCCGGCTTAATCCACAGGGTTATGCACAGTCCGTGGATAATCGGCTACTGGGACACTCTAGGTGATCAAAAGCCTAGAAGATAGCTGGGAAGTGCCTTGTGGATAATTACACCGTTGTGGTTCGAAAACGGCCGTTGTGAGCCGCTTCATCCACAGGTCAGGCACCCCGTTAGCCACAGCTGGGGAAACACGCCGGGTATCCTGCTGGTTTGACTCCCTGAGGCGTTTTGCCCTAACGTTGTGGAGTCCTTTGTGCCTGCTTTCTGAACCCATTTTGGACTTCCGGACGCTCCGCGTGTTCCGGGAAATTCAGGGGAAGCAGACACATACAAAACTTAGCGTCGGCCAGTTCTTCCCCTTACTGATCGGGTGGGCGCACCTTTGATCCACTGGAGTAACTAACGTGAGCAAGCGGACTTTTCAGCCGAATAACCGCCGTCGGGCCAAGAAGCACGGCTTCCGCCTTCGTATGCGCACCCGTGCCGGCCGTGCCATTCTGGCCGCCCGCCGTGGCAAGGGTCGCACCGAACTGTCGGCCTAAATACTGACTTGTCGGTCTTCTTCCTTCTGCGAGATTAGCGGTGCTTGCCACCCGGAACCGCCTGAGGACTTCAACCGATTTTTCAACAACTGTACGTTCCGGCGTCCGCAATGGACGCCGGAACGTAGTGTTATATACGGCAACTATTGGAGCCGACGAACCCAGCCGCATCGGTTTCATCGTTTCCAAAGCTGTCGGGAACGCTGTTGCCAGGAACCTCGTTAAGAGGAGACTTAGAGAAGCCGGCGCTGTTTCGCTGCGCGAGTACGGCACCGGATTCGCTATTGTGGTGCGTGCTTTGCCCGCCTCGGCAACAGCCAGCTGGGATGAACTCCTGGCGGATTACAACGCCGCCTTGGAAAACACCATGCGGCGGCTGGCTGGCCGCCTTCCGGCGGCGACCGGAAAAAGGCCAGCTGAAACGCCACAGGACGCAACAACACAGGAAGGGACACAGCGTGCTTGACCCGACTGCCGCCGTCGTCCATTCCCCGAAGTCCGCAGCAGCGGCCGCGGGCAGCTTCATCTGGAACCTGCCCCGCAATATCCTCATTCTTCTGCTCCTGGCCTACCGCAAGGTGGTTTCGCCCTTGTATGGCCAGGTCTGCCGCTTCTTTCCCTCCTGCTCGGCCTATGCGCTTGAGGCAGTCACCGTCCACGGCGCCGTCAAGGGCAGCTGGCTCGCGGCCAGGCGCCTGGCACGCTGCCACCCGTGGAACGCCGGCGGCGTGGACCATGTCCCCGCCGGCCACCGGGATTGGCCTGAAAACCAGACCCCCAGAATTGTTGTGCTGAATAACCCGGACAAGTACCTGGCTGCTCAGACTGATGGAGAAGGCCGCGCTGCGGCCTGACGAATAGGGATATCGTATGGACTTCTTTGAAACAATCATGTTTCCGTTCAAGTGGCTTGTGTCCATCATCATGGTGGGCTTCCATGAGGGCCTGACTGCCATCGGGCTGCCTCAGGCGTCCGGCTGGACCTGGACCCTGTCCATCATCGGTCTGGTGCTGGTGATCCGGGCCGCCCTGATTCCCGTCTTCGTCAAGCAGATCAAGGCACAGCGCGGCATGCAGCTGCTGCAACCTGACCTGAAGAAGCTGCAGGACAAGTACAAGGGCAAGACCGACCAGCTCTCCCGCCAGGCCATGGCGCAGGAGCAGATGGCTATGTACAAGAAGCACGGCACCAACCCGTTCTCGGCCTGCCTACCCATGCTCATCCAGATGCCGTTCTTCTTTGCGCTGTTTACGGTGCTGTCCGGCGTTTCCAATGCAAGCGCCAGCGGCCAGGGCATTGGTGCCATGAGCGCCGCCCAGGTGCAGCAATTCGATAAGTCCACCATCTTCGGTGCCCCGCTGTCTGCCACCCTGCTGCACGGCACGCCCCCTGGCGGCAACGTCGTGGCGGTCTGGATCCTTTCCATCCTCATGATCTTGGCCATGACGGCCTCGCAGTTCATCACGCAGAAGCAGATCATGGCGAAGAACATGTCCGAAGAGGCCATGGCCAGCCCGTTCATGCGCCAGCAGAAGATGATGCTGTACATCCTGCCCATCGTCTTCGGTGTGGGCGGCATCAACTTCCCCATCGGTGTCCTGATCTACTGGACCACCACTAACCTGTGGACCATGGGCCAGCAGTTCTTTGTCATCCGCCGCATGCCGACGCCGGGATCCCCCGCCGCCAAGGCCCTCGCCGAGCGCCGTGCCGCCAAGGGCCTTCCGGCCCTGCCCATTCTGGGAGGCAAGAAGGCCGACGCCGAAGCGGAAGCAGCTGCCGCCGCTGCGGTTGCGCAGGCCCGGACGCAGCGCACTCAGCCACAACGTAAGAACAGGAAGAAGAAGTAATGTCTGTTGAGAGCTCTGAACACGCACTTTCCGCTGAGGCCAGCGAAGACCAGGACTCCGTTGCCGGTACCGTGAACGCGGGCAAGGGCACGTCGGCAAGCCGCCTGGAAGAAGAGGGCGACGTAGCCGCCGACTACCTTGAGGAACTGCTCGACATTGCCGACATCGACGGCGACATTGACATTGAGGTCCGGAACGGACGCACCTACATCTCGATCGTGACCGAGGAAGAGTCCGCCGGGCTGGAAAGCCTCGTGGGACGCGACGGCGAGGTGCTCGAAGCCCTTCAGGAACTGACCCGGCTTTCGGTTCTTTCCGCGACGGAAAACCGTTCACGCCTGGTGCTCGACATCAATGGCTACCGCAAGGAACGCGCCGGCCACCTGCAGAAGATCGCCGAGGACGCCGTCGCCACCGTCAAGGAAACCGGTGAGGCCGTCGCGCTGGAGCCCATGAGCGCCTACGAGCGGAAGATCGTCCACGATGCCGTTGCCGACCTTGGATTTGTCAGCGAATCCGAAGGCGAGGGTGCAGGCCGGCACATCGTCGTTTCCGCTGACTGAGCCGTTGGCTGACTTACTGATGGTTGAATTTACGGCTGCCGAGCGCCAGGCGGCGGAGAAGATCTTCGGCGACCGCCTGGGCCTGGCGGAACGGTATGTCGAACACCTGGCGACGTCCGGGACCGAGCGCGGCCTCATCGGTCCTCGGGAAATCCCGAGGCTCTGGGGACGCCACGTCCTGAACTGTGCGGTGATCGAAAGCGAGATTCCGCAGGGCAGCCACGTGGCCGACGTCGGAAGCGGCGCAGGCCTTCCGGGCCTCTGCCTGGCCATTGCCCGCCCCGATCTCGAACTGACGCTGATCGAACCGCTGGAACGCCGCGTGATCTGGCTGCAGGAAGTGGTTGACGATCTGGGTTTGAGCAACGTCACGGTCATGCGCACGCGTGCCGAACTTGCCGTAGGGATGGTCACCGCCGACGTCGTGACCGCGCGGGCAGTGTCCGCCCTGAGCAACCTTGCCGGCCTCACCATCCCGCTGCTCGGCGGCGAGGGTGAAGTCGTGGCTATCAAGGGCCGCAGTGCCGCCGAGGAGATCGAGAAGGCGGCCAAGGCCATCCGGAAGCTTGGCGGTGTGGAGACCTCGGTGGTCACCGTGGGCCAGGACCTGCTCGAGGAACCCACCACGGTGGTCCGGATCGTAGTTAAGAAGACCCAAAAGAGCGCCTAGCCCCGCAAGGTGCCGCGGGTCCTTAGGGTGTAGCGGTTAGGCTAGAGAACGGCAGTGAAAGCCGAACGAGAGTGAGTGTGTCCCAGTGACCAGTAGCGAAACCTCCACGCAGCGGATCCCCCCGTTCGTGTCCCTGGGGTCGGCGCGTGCCTTTGGCGTATCTCCGGTCGCTACAACGGCAAATCAGTTCAATCCGGTTGCGGGCACGAATGCCGCCAAGGTTTCACGTGAAACTGCCACCCGGAGCAATGTCCTGGACACCTTAGACGACTCGAGCCCCATCGCCCGGGAACTCGCGCACGAGAACAGGCGGCGTGAGCGGCTCCTCGGCCGTAATCTGCCGAAACCGGAGAAGACGCGAATCTTCACGGTTTCAAACCAAAAGGGTGGGGTGGGTAAAACCACAACCACTGTCAACATCGCAGCGGCGCTTGCTGCCGCCGGCCTGAACGTCCTGGTCATCGACATCGACCCGCAGGGAAACGCGTCCACAGCTCTGGGCATTGAGCACCATGCCGACGTCGACAGCATCTACGATGTGCTGATCAACGACTTGCCCTTGGAAGACGTCGTGGCTCCGTGCCCGGACATCAGCAACCTCATTTGCGCTCCTGCCACCATTCACCTGGCCGGCGCGGAAATTGAACTGGTGTCCCTCGTGGCACGGGAACAGCGCCTCCGCCGTGCCATCGACGTCTATGCCAAAGCCCGGCAGAAGAAGGGCGAGGAACGGCTGGACTACATCTTCATCGACTGCCCGCCAAGCCTTGGCCTGCTGACGGTGAACGCCTTCTGCGCTGCAGGCGAGGTGCTCATCCCCATCCAGTGTGAGTACTACGCACTCGAGGGCCTGAGCCAGCTGCTGAAGAACATCGAGATGATCCAGAAGCACTTGAATGCTGATCTGGAAGTCTCCACCATTCTGCTGACCATGTACGACGGCCGGACCAACCTGGCCGCGCAGGTCGCCGCTGAAGTCCGGCAGCACTTCCCGGACCAGGTGCTGGGGGCGGTTGTTCCCCGCTCCGTGCGGATCTCCGAGGCGCCGAGCTACCAGCAGACTGTCATGACCTACGATCCATCATCCAGCGGCGCGTTGTCCTACCTGGAAGCCGCAGCGGAAATCGCTGAGCGTTAGAATTTTCCAAACACAGCAACAGCCGGAGCCCGGTATAGCCGGGCTCTTCCGATGGAGGGAATCATCCATGAGCGATAAGCGACGCGGGCTCGGTCGCGGTCTTGGCGCACTCATTCCAAGTTCCGCTTCCGCAGGCGCTTCGGGGAACGGAGCAGCTCCGTCGCGCCCTGTGGATCTCTTCTTCCCGGAGGCGCGGAAGACGGCTGAACCCGTCACGGCCGCCGAGCCGGACACGTCTGTTCTCGATGAGGCACCGGCACGCCGCTCCGGCCGGAAGGCTGCGGCACCGGCTGAAGCTCCGGAGTCGGCCGAAGCTGATTCTTCAGATGCAGTGAAGTCCTCTCCTGCCAAGTCCACGGCGAAGACTGCCGCTTCGGGTGCGGATGCCGTCAAGAATGGTGATGCCGCTAAGGGTGCCAAGGACGCTGAGAAGTCCGAAGGCGCGGGGACACCCGCAGCGGCTGAGCCCCAGGGTGACGAAGATTCGTCGTCTCCGGCTGTGGCCAGAGGGCAGGAAGCAGACTCCGCTGCTGCCCGGGGTTATGACGTCGAACTCGTGGAGGTTCCGGGCGTCCGTTTCGCCGAAATTCCGGTTACCGACATTCATCCCAACCGCAAACAGCCCCGCACCGTCTTCGATGAGGACGACATGGCGGAGCTTGTTCACTCAGTTCGGGAAATAGGCGTCCTTCAGCCAATTGTGGTGCGTACTTCAACCGAAACGGGTGGAGAACCATATGAGCTGGTAATGGGTGAACGCCGGTGGCGGGCAGTCCAGGCCGCCGGACTCCCCACGATCCCGGCGATTGTCCGTGACACGACGGATGACGACCTGCTTCGTGATGCTCTTTTGGAGAACCTGCACCGCAGCCAGCTCAATCCGCTGGAAGAGGCCGCCGCGTACCAGCAGCTGCTGGAGGACTTTGGCACAACGCACGAGCAGCTTGCTGACCGGATCGGACGCTCGCGCCCACAGGTTTCGAACACCCTGCGGTTGCTCAAGCTCCCTCCGCTGGTTCAGCGCCGCGTGGCAGCCAATGTGCTTTCGGCCGGCCACGCCCGGGCTCTTCTCTCGCTTCCTGACGCGGCCTCCATGGAACGCCTGGCCCAGAAGATTGTGGCAGAAGGCATGTCGGTGCGCGCCACCGAGGAAGCTGTCACGCTGCACCGTGAAACCGCAACGCCGGCCAAGAACAACATCCCCCGCCCGGGCGCACGGCACGAGCGCTTGGATTACCTCGCTTCCTCGCTCTCGGACAGGCTCGACACCAACGTGAAGATCTCGCTTGGAGCGCGCAAGGGACGCGTGAGTATCGAGTTCGCGAGCGTCGAGGACCTGAACCGCATCATGGACGTCCTCGCACCAGGGTCCGACAACTAGTGTTCTTTCTTCGAAGATAGGGGTCCGTTCATCTGAACGGGCCCTTTTCTGTTCCTGTACGCGGATGCTGGGGACGGCGGCTGTCGGCTTGTTGTCGGTCACGGCCGCTCCAGTAATGATCTCGCAGCCACCTTCGATTGCCTTGTGGCCCTCGGGCTGGTGGCCGGCTGTTGTGCAGGACCGGATCGGGTGAGTATTGGCGACCTTAGTGCCTCTATGAAAGCCGCTGCGCGTCTTGGCACGTGCAACTCGTTGTACGTGTTGTGGCTGCCTTGTGGTGCTGGTGTTCGGATGGATGGTTTCGTCGAATAAGATGACCTGTCCCGAGGGGTACCGGTGCCATGAGCATGGAAGGACGCGACGGCGGATTCATCTTGCCAGCTGCTGGATTCAGACGAAATCTCAGGCGTTCGCAGTGGCCTTGTAGCGCCTCGGCCGCTATTGCTGCTCACCTGCATCGCTTCTGCAGCGGCCAATTGGGCGGCTCGACGATGGGGCTGCAGAGCGATCTGTGGGAACTCCACGCGGAAGACTGCTGCCAACCCGGCTTTCCTTGCCAGGGCGCGCTGAACTCCCTTTGAGACGGGTCTGGCTGCGCATTCCTGGCTGCTAGAGCACGGGGAGGCGGTACGCTCTTCAATGTCGATGGGGGCCCGCCAGGCCTCTCCAGATCGCGTAAACGCGCGATGGCAAGGGCTAAGCTGTTTATCGAGGGGCTACATGAGGGTTGAGTTCGCTCGTAAACAAAAAACCCCATGAGGGAATCTTGTGCGTTCTATCCTCATGCAGTGGGCTTCATAGGTTTGGCGCGGTGCTGCGCCTGAGATAGTGGCGCGCGGTGCGACGCGTCGGATGGTGGGCGTGGGCGGCGGCGGCCATGGTGGGAGGAGTTATCCCTATGCCAGTCACTGTGTTTCACGTGAAACGCGACCGGAGTTATCCCCCGGTTGTCCGCTGTAGCGGATGTCAGGTTTTCAGCAACCATCCGGTGCATCCCCGCGGTCGCACCCGGTCTGTGAATCAGCCACGGACACCAAAAGCAGGCGAAATGTTGACGTTTAGGCCGCACATGTCGCGGACCCCCTGGCTACCAGGGCCCGATACGCTCTACTTCCTCATCTATCGCCTTGAATTTAGCGCCTCCTCGCACCTGGTCCACCACAGCTTGCATGGTCGCGGCAATTCCATTTCCGCTGCAGCGAAGTGCCATTAGCGCACGGCTCCCGGCTGCACCGCCTGCATCCGCTACATCTGGCAGGTCTCGGTCTGAGTATTAGAAAACCATCTAAGTCTGGCTTTTAGAAGATCAGCTGCCCCCTGGCACTCATGGATGCGCTCACGCTGTAGTTCGGGTGCCGCGAACAGAGGCTGGACGTCAAAGGTGCTGGTTCCCGTTTCACGTGAGACATCTTCCTACCTGCCTTTGGCGCCCTGGTGAGTCGGTGCTGGTAGCGAGAGCGCTGGGTCTGGGACGTATCTGTTTCACGTGAAACCAGCCCAGGCGCGGCCGTAGTCGTACGCTCGGCCAACTGACGCGGACTGACGCTTTTGTCTCCTCCCACGGACGCCACTGCTCCGCGCGGAATCGAAATTTTGATCGTCAAGTGTGTTGTAGCTGAGCCAACGTGCGCTTGCAGTCTGCAAGGTACCGGCGCCCGCAAAAGGATCACGATGATGCGCATGCGTTGCTCACCGGTGGATACGAGATGCAGCGCGGGGTGGGGAAAGGGCGCAGGGGCAATATTCGAACCGCGAAGCGCCAAGAATGGCATCCGACCAGTGGACGAGTGGAGCCGCTGGGAGCCCATACATCCCTTGGTGAAGCTCGCTGCGCACGCGGTCGTGTCCCGGCAGGACGCGTTTGTGGCCGCTCGCGCGGTTGCTGCGATGGGTTCTGTCTTCGTCAGCCAGTGCCGTGTACGTGGTCCCTAACAGGCGCTCGGGCTAGAGCCGGTCGCCATGACCAGTGCTCTGACGAGACTGCGACGGCGCTGCTCAAGGCTAGTTGTTGCCTCCGTTCCTGCCATGCCGCAGCGACTATTTGTACCCCCGCCGTGGCAACAGGGCGATGTCCATCCTGGTCGAAAGCTGAGCACACTTGGCACGGCCGGTGTCCCTCCGATGTCTCTCTTCCACGCCCACGCTCATTGGATATGTGTGTCACCGGTGGCTGACAGTCGATGCTCAAAGGCAACTCGCGTGCAGACGGACTCCTGCATCGACCTGCTGACCGGCTTGTTGCGGGGCCGGCGTCTGGTGTGAACAGCGACGTGCGCCGCTCCCCACAATCGGGCACGCCTCGTTTCACGTGAAACGTCCCTCGCACCGCGGTGACATGACCACATCCGCTCTCGTGAGCAAAATCCTGACGCCACGCCCATGTCGACTCCCCCACCGTTACGAAATTGCCAGGCTCTCGCTGAGCTCAGTCCTTGCTCTAGGCCGATGCCGAATTCGACGGAGCTGCCGGTGCAAGCCATTCAGCGGCCGCCGTAGCTGACTGCTAGCCCTGTCATGGCACCAGGCGACAACACCCTCGATGTATCTCGTGAGAATTTTCCAAGCGCAGGTTTCGGACCCACTCCGCTGCTGGGAGCTGTGCGGGTGGCGGTGAACGTCCTGTGTGCCCCGGTTCTTCCGGCTCTTTCCACTGGTGATAACTGTGTGGATAAAGCTGTGGATAACTTTGTGGATAAGGCTGGGGATATGCAGCAGCGACTGGAGCGTCCTGATATGTCGGCCGGGTTCGCCTCGTCTATTTGTTGTGCACAAGCGCTGTCACTGCTTAGCGCGTTTCACGTGAAACGCCGCTCATGATCCCGGGCACCCTCGCGATGACCCGCCAATGCCGCTCTACGGACGCGAAATTGAAGGAAATTGGTTTCAAGACTCGAGTCTTATCACCGAACCTCGCTGGACAATGAGATGGACGGAGCCCCGTGACGTGCTGCGCTTCTTCTAGGAGGCCGACGTTCGGTGCACGTCGAACTGTGAACCTGCTCACAGACCGCCTGCCACAATCCACAGGACCGCGTAGGTATCTGTGGATAACATTGTGGATTCGACTGTGGATAAGACTGTGAATAATGTCATTGTGAGTCTCGATACATCGGCATATGACGAGGCCCTGCTTTGCTTCAGGGGCTGTCAGATGCCGGAGCCCGGCGCGTACCTTTTAGCCGGTTCCGGGAGCAACGGAGCGGCATTCTTCGATACCGGCCCAGCTCTCATCCGAGCCCAGGCCATCCCGCAGCGATGCGGTCGAGCGCGCATCCCACCAAGCTACGGGGGTAGGCCCGCACGTTCAACTGGAGCCGCGCTGGCTCGCCCACTCGGAGTATGAAGTGTCCATGGATCGCGTCCGTTGTTTAGGCCGGATGAGCGGCGGTGTTCGAGGGCAGGTTCAACAACGGGACTCCCAGACTCATCGGTACGCTTGTCCCCTGGGCCGGGTGACGGACGTAATACTCCTGAGAGAGGGCAGCGTGGAGAACTGCGAATAGTGCATCGAGCTGCCGTCACGTCGGGGCGGTAACTGATGTGTGATCACCCCGGCAGGCGATGCAGGGCTCGGGTCAACAATCCGGTGCTTCTATGCGGCAGCTGGCCGGCACCTGTGCCGAGATGTGCTTTTCCTACCGACACAATGGTGAATTTGACCGCAGGCTGTTTCTGTTGCCAAGTTACGGCGTGCGATGCGGCCTGTTGTTGTTGCCGATGTGGTGATGCTGTGGCGACGAGATGAGCACGCTCGGCAACGCTGCGGCCTATGTGGACGCCGCTGCATCTGACTTGGCCCGTCCACGCCTATCTCCAGGCGAATGCTTGCCAGTCGCATGTTGCTGGGCGTGGCAGGGAATGTTCTCCCCCTAGTCACATTCGAGCCATGGTACGGAGGCAGCGTCGGGCAGTCTGTCCCCTCCACATTTCGGCGGGTGGCAACAATGGCGCTGAGTGTGTCCTTCGTCTGTGAGTCATGCCGAGCCCACCAGTGCGAGGCTTGGACCGGCTGTAGGGGTAGTGTGTGCGGACGGACAGACCCTCGGGGTGCCTTTGGCGCTCAAGTCTCTCGTCCCACGCACGTACTGCGGCCGACGTAGGGCGTTCGGGCATCATGAGCTGTGCAGCGCTTTGCACGGTTCACTAGGAAGAAGAGCCTGCGACCATGTTGTGGTGTCCTGTCTAGCAGCGACGAGTCGTTGATCATCGGTGACCCGATCGGCCGTGTTCTGTGGCCCACCCCGCGGGTGCTGCGCCGGGGCGCGAACCTGTGCGCCAAACGGCGAGCCATGGCGTGCTTGTCGTGTGAAGCATCGGGGCGTGTCGTTCGTCCCGGTCCTTTGGTTTCACGTGAAACGGTGGTGCGAGCTCAGACCGTTGGTTTTCTCAGTCAGTGACGATCAGTGCTACTGACTCGCATCGAGCCGGATGCGGATTCTCGGCGGCTCGTGGTCGCTCGCTTAGTCGCCATCCTTGGCTGGCACGGTGGCTGCATGCAACAAGACGCCGCCTTTAGGTGCTGCCTGGAATGTGCAACGTGTCTGTACGTAGATCTTGGCAAAGGAGCAAATCGCCTTGCGTGAACGGGGAGACGTCAAGGGCGTCAGCAGCGTCCTTAGGCTACGGTCTTGCCGAGTAGGGTCCCCTCGCTTGTGTGGCCTTGCAGCCTCGGCCTCCACAGTGCCCGCTTCTCCGTTTCACGTGAAACACGCACCTCGGATGGAACGTGTGAACGCCGCCGCGACTGTTCATGTCTCTCGAGAGGCTGAAAAGTCGTGCCGCGCGTGCAACACTCGTACTGCGCGGCCCAGACTGCTGCCACGCAGCAAAGGCGGCCTGCCAGGGACGGTCCTGGGAGCAATGCGCCGCGCAGTGGGCTAGGCAGTTCGCGAACGACTAGGGGCTCACAGTCATTCTGACCTGGCGTGCAGCATTGCGAACTCCAGTGAAAGCCTGAAGGGCGACTGATGGTACAAATTGACCAGGGCAAAGATTTTTTCGCACGCGTCGTGCTTCTGAGTCACCGGCGGAAGGATGACGCGGACTAGGTTTTGAGGCAGTGTTCAACCGGATGCAGGGGTGCGTTCTTGGCGGTCTGCATTCCTTTCGCAGGCGCGCCCCCTCCGCCTCGGGATTTGAGTGAGCTGGAGCTTGTGCTTCGTTGTAGGTTTAGCGATGCCTTGCCAGCGTTCGGGTGGTCGAATGGATGTTCCCGCGAACTAGTCCCCCACGAGCTCTTCGAGCTCCGGCAACTAGCGCGTGTTGGGGATTCGTCCGGGCGTCAGAGCATCGGTGGCCGTTACCTCCAAAATCGACTGAAAAGGTTGTATGGAGATTTTTGTGAGATCACTCTAGCAACCTGACAACAGAGACTAGCGAATTTCAGGTCTATTGTTGCCGCGCCATCGGGAACTGCTGCACGGCTGCCAGGGGCAGTGCGGTCTGCCAGCCCTCGGGCAAGAAGCGGTTATGATCGGAAACCGGACGCCCCTACGCACGAAGGACACTGTCCCGGGGTACGGTGCTCACAACCTGACACGGCGTGCTGTGTACTGTCGCTGCACTCCGGCCAGGATGCGCGGACGGCTGGCGCGGCAGGGTTGACCGAGTAGAAGCAGTCGCCTGCATTCAGCCACCCCTTTCCCAATGGCTGGACCGATGATGAAAGCAAGTCATGAGCGATCAAGCCGTCAATCATGTGCTTCACGCGGGTCATGTTTCACGTGAAACACGCCCGGTTCCACCTACTTCCTAGGCCTGGATTTCGCGCTTAAAGTGAGGATACGTTTACCCACTTCCCCTGCTGCTCCCTTCCTCCACCGCCAACCGGGAAGCTGCGGGAAGATCGGAGGAAGGCACATTGATCGTCTGGCATTCATGTCACACTGCTGGAACGGGCGCCGGGAGTGAATCAAGTTGGTGACGAGAATAGTTCTTCATGCCGGCGACCAGGTCTGTGCGGACGAGTTGCCGCGAGGGCAGTCGTTTCTACTACTCGCCCACATGACTGATGAGCCCAAATGCCCGCACACGACCCCGGCTCGTTACGGAGGTGGGCTACTCCTGATGACTGGCGTGAACGTACAACCGCGACTCACCTTGCGCTATCGGGCGGTGACTTGGCCAGCTGCTGATTCGTTCCTTGCCGAGCCAAGAATCTAAGCAGCCCCAAGTGCATACCTTGATGCCACCTATTGCCTGATGGAGGTCCGCTGCCCTCGAGGTAGGCCTGCAGAGTCGCTCGTTTCACGTGAAACCTGGCACACCGGGAATGCTCCACTTGAGGAACCGGCGGCCGGCCATGCGACATATCGACTACGCACGACCTGAAGAGGCAACGACAGAAGCAACGGTGGTTCTGCTGGGCGTGCCGGCAAGGGAAGCCGGAGCCACGATCCTGCGTCGTCTCAACCATTCTCAGCGAATAGGAACGCGGAACAAAATCGAAGGCGGTTTTTTACAGAGCTAATCTATCCGCACGCGCAGCCAGCCGCCATTAGCAGCACTGCGGCTGAGATTAGACCCGAAATCCTGAGCGATGCGGCACGAGCGTTTCGGCTCCGCCGGGCTGCGGTGAACCTGTGCCGAACTTGGGCCGGACGCGCGCGGACCACTGGAAGCACCGGAGCAGTTTGGCCGCCGGGCGGCTCGGCATCCCAAGACGGAGATGACGCTTGCTTCGCTGGTGTCCCACCGCGGGCGGATCCAACTGGGGAACAAAAGGTGGCCACCACTCCCCTGGGAGTGATGGCCACCTTGAATGCCTACCGTCAGCGGTTCCCGTCAGGTTTCCCGTCCAGGCCTGACACGGCTAGGAGAGGACGTCCGCGAATTCCTTCTCGAAGAACTGCTTCGGCTTGGCGCCGATGACCGTGCTCTTCACTTCGCCGCCCTGGAACAGGTAGACGGCCGGAATGGAGGTGATGCCGTACTCCGCGGCGATGGCCGGGTTGTCATCGACGTTCACCTTGACGACATTGACCTTCTCGCCGTATTCAACCGAGATCTCATCCAGGATGGGTCCCAGCTTCCGGCACGGACCGCACCATTCGGCCCAGAAATCAACGATTACCGGCTTGTCAGCGGCGAGTACGTCAGTGCTGAAGCTTGCGTCAGTTACGTCTTTTGCGTTGCTCATAACCCTTGTCTCTCTCTTCGAATGATTTTTTCAGCGCCGGTCAGGCGTGAAGGTCTGCCAGGTAGTGCTCGACGTCGATCGCTGCAACACAGCCGGAGCCGGATGCAGTGATCGCCTGGCGGTAGGTCGGGTCCACGACGTCGCCGGCGGCGAAGACGCCCTTGATGCTGGTGCGGGAGCTGCGGCCTTCGACGGCGATGGTTCCCGCATCCGTGATCTCAAGGCTGTCCTTGACGAGCTCGGTGCGCGGGTCGTTGCCGATGGCCACGAAGACGCCGGTCACGGCGAGTTCGGACTCGGTGCCGTCGACGAGGTTCTTCAGCTTCAGGCCGGTGACCTTGTCTCCACCGAGGACGTCCTCGACAGCGGTGTTCCACACGAAGTTGATCTTCTCGTGGGCCTGCGCGCGGTCGCCCATGATCTTGGATGCCTTCAGCGTGTCGCGGCGGTGCACCACGGTCACGGACTTGGCGAACTTGGTGAGGAAGAGTGCTTCCTCCATGGCAGAGTCGCCGCCACCGATCACTGCGATGTCCTGGTCCTTGAAGAAGAAACCGTCACAGGTTGCACACCAGCTCACGCCGTGGCCGGAGAGCCGCTTTTCGTTGGCCAGGCCGAGTTCGCGGTATGCCGATCCGGTGGAAAGAATGATGGCGCGGGCGCGGAAGGTCTCCCCCGTTGCGATCGTGACCGTCTTGATGTCGCCGTCGAGATCCAGGGCCGTGACGTCCTCGAACTGGATCTCGGTGCCGAAGCGGGCAGCCTGCTTTTCGAAGTTCTCCATCAGGTCCGGACCCATGATGCCCTCGGGGAAGCCGGGGTAGTTCTCCACGTCCGTGGTGTTCATAAGCTCACCGCCCGCAGTAACGGAGCCAGCCAGCAGCAGCGGCTTCAGGTTGGCGCGGGCCGTGTACACGGCGGCCGTGTAGCCTGCGGGGCCGGAGCCGACGATGATGACATCACGTACTTCTGACGCGGTGTTTTCTGCGGTGCTCACTGAACGGTGAACCTCTTCCTTTGTCGATGCGCCAGCCTTCCGGCCGGCCACATGGCACAACTGATTGGCAGTGTGGAATATTCCAAACGTGCTTGGAGGCAGGCGGGAACGCCCGTGCCTGCACGGAACCGCCACGGGACTCTCCACAAGGGTACCGCCTCCGGCAATCCCAAGGCATGCCGGTTACGCCCAGGAGGAACGTGACCGCTGGGCGGCAGCGCCCCCTACTGGACCTTGATCTCGGCGAGCCGCAGGCCGTAGCCAAAGCGGGTCTTCGGAGCTGCGAGCTTGGGCAGGTTCTTGATCGAGACGATGACGTACTGGGCGGTCACCGGCTCGGCCAGCGGCATGGTGAGGTCAGGCGAAGTGAAGCTGTTGGTTCCCACCTGCTTGGCACCGTCCAGCGACGGGCGGTCGTTAGTGTAGACCGTGATGCTTCCGCCCGAGGCACCCAACTGGTTCAGAGTGATCGAAGCGACCTGGGATGGGCTCTTGAGCTTTACCACCAGCGGGACACCCTCGGGAGCAAGGCCACCCCAGTCCTCGGTGGCAAACTCCATGTCCGACCAGTAGCTGGCCGCATTTCCATCGAACGCCTTGACGAGGTCGTCGTCGTACGTCGCAGCGAAATCAAAGTTGCCCTGGCGGGTGATCCCTTCGATTGCCGGAGGCCCTGCCGCCGGAGCGGTGCTCTTGGTCGGCGTTCCGGTACTCGGCTGGGTAGCGGCCGACGGCGGTGCCGTGGTTACGGGGGCGGCTCCAGTTTGCGGTGCGCTCTTGAAGAGGCTGCCGAGGTTGGTCACGGCGAAGATGAGTCCGACGATCAGGACGGCCGCGAGAAGGCCACCGACAAGCCAGCGCATGGAACGCGGTTCCTTCTGCGGCTCGTCGTCTTCATCGTCGTAATAATCGGTAGCGGGGGCGATGCCGGTGTGACCGGCGGCAGGGAAATTGCCGGCACGGCGGTCCTGCTCGTGCGCGTTGCCGGCCTCGTCGTCGTGGTCGTCTTCGGGGACGTAGTCATAGTCGTTCTCGTTCCACAACGACACCTTGGATGAGTTGTGGCCGTCACCGGAAGCGGCGGCAGCACCGGCGGCTGCCGCACCTGCAGCGGCTGCCCCCCGGGCAGCGTTTCCGGAGCGGTTGTTCTCGCGCTGCAGAAGTGCCTGCTCGACGTTGTCGTGCTGTACGGCGTCCTGCTCGTAACCCCTGTCCGACTGGACAGGCTGCGGCGCAGTGTTCTCCGGAACGCCCTGCCCGTTGCCACGCGACCCAGCCGCACCCGCGGCGGCAGCACCCGCGGCACCGGCAGCCGCACCTGCGGCGGGACGGGCTGAAGGAAGCGGCGGCACGACAGGCGCCTTCCGCACCGGCGCCGTGGGTGCCTGTGCAGGAGCCTGCTGCCCGCGCCCCTGCGGAGCCGATGCAACATGGCTGGACCGGCTGGCGGCGGGCGCCGGGGCGGTGGCGGGGTACTGCCCGCCCGGCCGTGACTGGCCGTCGTTGTAGTTGATGTACCCTGCTTCGACCTCGTCGTCTTCGTCGTAGGCTTCGGGTTCGTGGGAGCGGGCCTGGCCGAAGATCTCGCTGCCCAGGGTGTCTGTGAAGAACGGCTCCACGTAGGGCGGACTGGAGGCAACCACAAGGTCCAGCAGGTCAGCGGCAGAGGTGTGGTTGGTGATCAGGTACGTCGTAGCGTCGCTGACTCCGAGGTCCAGGATCTGCACGTTCCCCGGACGCTCCCCCGTGGCCACTTCGCGGGCGCTCTGGGCCACCTGGTCCGCGTTGTACGGGCCTGCCACCAGGATGCTGACCGGGCGGTTCAGTACCTGGTCCACACCGTCCAGCACCAGATCCTGGTCATGCGAACTCAGCACTGTGGCCGTAACCTTGTAGCGGCCGCCAAGTACTGATCCGACATCGATCGGGTGGGACACGTGTTCCTCCTAGCCTGTCCGGGAATTGCTTCTGGCCCTGGCGGTGCATCGCCAGAAAGGGCCTCCGGCGAACCGGCGGACCCCGTGGTCTGCAACTACCCTTGTTCCCCTCGATCCTAGCCGATGCTGTGCAACGGCCGCGGAAGACGGGGCGGGCCGACTCCCGTCCGGCCTACTTTTTCCTCCGCCGCCGGGACGGGAAATGCGGGTTGTGGCCGGGGGTCCCCTGATAGGTCCGGCGGCCAGGAATCGGGATCTCCCCGCGCAGGGCGTTCCCCCGGGCTGTCCCGGGGACGTCCTCCTCGGGAAGGTAAGTGGCGCCGTGGTAATTTTCCGGTTCCGGCTGGGGCGCAGGCCCGGCACGGAAGGAGGCAGAATCGAATTCGCCGGAAATCCGGGGAATCAGGCCGGTGTCCGACGAGACCGTGGCGCGTTCCGGCGTCGGATGCCGCCGCGATGCAGTGCCAGCGGAGGCATCGGCCGCCGGAGCCCCGGCGGTTGCAGGGGCAGGCGGAGCAGCCGCCGGTGCGGCGGAACCGCGGCCCAGGCGCCCCAGCAGCGGGCGCAGCAGATCGCGCAGTTCCGTGACCCGGAACAGCTTCAGCAGCAGCAGGTACGCGGCCAGCATGACCGGGCCGACGACGACGATCGTCACCAGGGCGGCGGGCCGGCTGCTCCAGGCGAAGCCGACCGGGCTGTAGCTGCCCATGAGCCACAATGCCCCTGCGCCGGCAACGGCCGAGCCAAGGGCGGCGTAGCCCATGCGGATGTACGAGCTGACGATCCGGGGACCGTCCAGGTGCCCCAGCAGGCGGCGCAGGAAGATGGCGGAGACGACCACCGAGAGGATGTTACCCGCGGTGTAAAGAACGGCGATGGCGAAAATGATCTGGTCGAACGGCAGGAACTGGATGAAGAACGCGGCCACGACATTCACCAGGGCCAGCACCAGCTGGATGTAGAACGGCGTGCGTGCGTCCTCGTTGGCGTAAAAGACCCGGGACATCATGAAGTTGGCGCTCATGAACGGGGTGCTGAGCGCCAGGATGGTGAGGGTCTGCGCCAGCAGGATGCCGTCCGTGGGGCGGCCGCCGGAGAAAAACATGCCCAGCGGACCTGCCAGGGCGAACAGCGCCAGGGCTCCGAAAACTGTTGCCACGGCCATGGTCCGCAGCCCGTGGGACAGGGCCTCGCGGAGCTCTGCGCGGTTCCCGTCCTGGGAGGCCCTGGTCATCCTGTTGAACAGCACGGTGGCCAGGGAGAGCGCGATGATCGAGTGCGGCAGCAGGTACAGCTGGCTGGCCACCTCGAGGACCGCGTTGCCGGGCAGCATGGCGGCGGCGCCGTGGTCACCCGCCTTCTCCAGGCGAAGCCGCTCCGTACCGGGAATGGTGGCGATGCGCATGACGTACAGGAAGGCGAGCTGCCCGACGGCGGCCGTCAGGAGCGTCCATACGCTCAGTCTTGCGGCGTGGCCGAGTCCCACGCCGCGCCAGCCGAACCGCGGCCGCAGTCCCAGCTTCAGCCGGAACACGGGAATCAGCAGGATGGCGGTCTGGGCAACCACGCCGATGGTGGAGAAACCGGCGACAAAGAACGTCTGGGACCCGCCCCAATTGTCCAGCGAATGCGGATTGGCTCTGTTGGCGCCAAAGATCCAGATGAACATGCCGAGGCCCGCGATGGCCACGATGTTGTTCAGGATGGGCGCCCACATGGCAGGCCCAAATGCGCCGTTGGCATTGAGGACCTGGGTGAGCAGGGCATACAGGCCGTAGAAGAAGATTTGCGGCAGGCACCAGAAGGCGAAGGCAACGGCCAGCGACTTCTGCTGCGGCGAGTAGCCCTGCGTGGTGAGTTCAATAACGGCCGGCGCAAACAGCGTGACCAGCAGGGTCAGGGACAGCAGCACCAGGACGGCCAGCGTGAGCAGCCTGCTGATGTAGTCCGCTCCCCTGTCCGGGGCCTTGCTCGCTTTGATGATCTGCGGCACCAGCACGGCATTGAACACCCCGCCAGCCACTAGAAGGAAGATCAGGTTGGGCAGGTTGTTGGCGTTGATGAAGGTGTCAGTGACGGTGGAGCCCAGGCCGAGGGCGGCGCCCAGCATCCAGGTCTTGCCGAAGCCCAGAAAACGCGAAACGAGGGTTCCTGCTGCCATGATGGCGCTGGAACGGGCCTCGCCGGGCTGCGCTGCGCTGGAGGCTGCCTCGCTGGCGGGCGTCACACCGGGTGGTGTTTCGCCCGGCTGTGCGGGCTGGTCGGAGGACGGGTTGGCTGCTGACATCGTCTTCATCGTCTCACCCGGGCGCTGATATTGCGGCACGCAAGGGGGCATTCGGCAGCCATTGCCGGACGGTCAGAGGTGCTCGGGAAGGACTTCGCGTGCCAGGTCGGCGATGCGGCGTTCATTCGGGAACGAAAGCTTGCGGGCAAGCTCGTGGATGGGAACCCAGGCAACATCAACCGCTTCCTTGTCAGGATCGTTTTCGATGGTGAGTTCACCGCCGGTGGCCCGCAGCAGGTAGTGGTGGACTGTCTTGTGGACGCGGTGCCCGCTGACGGTAAACCAGTAATCGATGCTGCCCAGCGGAGCCAGGATCTTCCCGTCGATGCCGGTTTCCTCGGCAATCTCACGGATCGCGGCTTCCTCATTGTTCTCCCGGCCCTCCGGATGTCCCTTGGGCAAGCACCACTCCAGCCGTCCGCCCCTGTTAAGGCGGGCAATAATCGCAACCCTCAGTTCGTCGTCGGACGTGTCCACCACGACGCCTCCGGCGGAGACCTCCTCGACGGTGGGGAGCGAGGCCGGGGCCGAGTGCGGTGCGGGCGCGACGTGGGCACCGATTGCCGACGGCAACGGTGGGTTCGTCCTCCTGCCGGGAGCGCTCGGTACTGGATGGGCCATGCAGTCCACTCTAACGACTCTTGCCCCGACGTGATGACCGGGACATGGCTTGCAGGTGGACTGCATGTGACGGGCTTCGGCCGGGGCCGTCGCACAATGACGGGATTTGGTGCGGTGGGGCTTGGTTTTCTGACAAGCTTAAGTAACTATGGCGCACGCACATCAAAAGACTGATCTTCACACCGTTGACTTCCAGGTGGACCCGGTGGTCCTGGAGCTCGGACAGCGGTTCGTGGATGCCGGTCATGAGCTGTCGCTCGTCGGCGGCCCGGTCCGGGACCTCTTCCTGGGCCGCACCTCCCCCGACCTCGATTTCACGACGGACGCGACGCCGGACCAGACCGTGGCGCTGATCAAGAAGTGGGCGGACAACTTCTGGGAGATCGGCCGCGCCTTCGGAACGATCGGCATGCGAAAGGCCGGCTTCCAGATCGAAATCACCACCTACCGCGCCGAAGCCTACGACCCCGAGTCCCGGAAGCCCGTGGTGGCCTTCGGGTCCTCGCTCACAGACGACCTGCTGCGCCGCGACTTCACCATCAACGCCATGGCCCTGCGGCTGCCTTCGATGGAACTGGTGGATCCCTTCGGCGGGGTCCGCGACCTGCACGCCTCCGTGCTGGCTACGCCGGGCGCTCCCGAGGCATCATTTTCCGACGATCCGCTGCGGATGATGCGGGCAGCGAGGTTCGCCTCCCAGCTGGGGGTGGCTGTGCGGGACGACGTCAGGGTTGCCATGACCCGGATGGCCGAGCGGATCAGCATCATCTCCGCTGAACGCGTCCGTGATGAGTTGGTCAAACTCGTCTGCGGGCGGCACCCCCGCGTGGGCATCGACCTGCTGGTGGACACCGGCCTCGCCGAGTTCGTGCTCCCCGAGGTGTCCGCGCTCAGGCTGGAATCCGACGAGCACCACCGCCACAAGGACGTCTACCAGCACTCCCTTCAGGTCCTCGAGCAGGCGGCCGCCCTGGAGACGGACTCTGACGGCGCCGTCCCCGGCCCCGATTTTGTCCTGCGGTTTGCGGCGCTGATGCACGACGTCGGCAAGCCGGCAACGCGCCGGTTCGAACCGGGCGGTGCGGTCAGCTTCCGCCACCACGACATGGTGGGGGCCAAACTGACGACGAAGCGGATGAAGAACCTGCGCTTCGACAACGACACCATTAAGGCTGTGGCCCGGCTCGTGGAACTGCACATGCGCTTCTACGGCTACGGAGACGCCGGCTGGACCGATTCCGCAGTGCGCCGTTACGTCACCGACGCCGGTCCCCTGCTGGAACGCCTGCACCGCCTGACCCGCTCCGACGTCACCACACGCAACCAGCGCAAGGCCGACCGGCTGTCCTTCGCCTACGATGACCTCGAGGCCCGGATTGCTGCCCTCCGCGAACAGGAATCCCTGGACGCCGTCCGGCCGGACCTCAACGGCGCCGAGATCATGGCCCTGCTGGACCTGAAGCCCGGGCCCGTAGTGGGCAGGGCGTACAAGTTCCTGCTGGAGGAACGGATGGAGAACGGCCCGCTCGATCCCGCCGACGCCGAGTCCCGGCTCCGTGCCTGGTGGGCTGAGCAGCCCGAGTCAGTTGCTTCTTCTCCCGACTCTCACACCTCTCCTGTTCCTCCTGCCTCTCCCGCCGACGTCGAATCTTCCCTAACCGAGGAGTCCAAGTGAACGCCGCCAACCTCGCCCGCCCCCAGCTCTGGATCCTGCGGCACGGCGAAACCGAATGGTCCAAGAGCGGCCAGTACACCGGACTGACGGACCTTCCCCTGACGGTGGAGGGCGAGCAGCAGGCAGTCGAGGCGCGCAGGATCCTGGACACCGTCGATTTCGACCTGGTCCTCACCTCTCCGCTGCGCCGTGCCCGGCGGACCGCGGAACTGGCCGGTTTCCCCGATGCTGTCCATGAACCGCTGGCCGTCGAATGGGACTACGGCGACTACGAGGGCATCAGCTCCGACCTGATCCGCAAGGACAACCCCGACTACCTCATCTGGACGCACGGTGTTCCCAACGGCGAGAAGCTTCATGATGTGGCTGCCCGGGCAGACAAGATCGTGGCCCGGGTCCTGGAGTCCGGGCTGGACAATGTCCTGATCGTGGCGCACGGCCACTTTTCCCGCATCCTTACCGCCCGCTGGCTCGAGCTCGAACCCGAAGAGGGCCGGCACTTCATCCTGGGGACAGCCAAAGTGTGTACCCTGGGCTGGGACAAAAGGACGCCTGCCATTGTCCGCTGGGGTCTGTAAAAGCACTTTTTGGCTTTATTTTCAGAATTTCGCTGGAATTAGTAGTCAGCCCCGTCATTCCTGGTGTACTTTTATTCCTGACCCCAGAGCGGCCTGCCGGGGTCATGGCGCACGTTGGCCGGCCAGTCAGCCGGCAATGGCATAGCAGAAAAGGAGGTTGGGAAAATGATTACTTTGACTAGCGGATGGAAGATGACCATCACCGCGTTCCCGGCCTTCGTTACTGGCCCGCGCCCTCTTTTCGGACTCGCCCGAGTCTAATTCCGGCTCCCCAGCTACTCTCCCGCAGTTATCGGGAGGGCAGGCTGGACAGCGGCAGATGATTCTGCCGCTTTCTCAGAAAGTCTGACGCCGGCGGTCTGATGTAGCGGAACCACGCGGTTGCGCAACTCCCCATAATTCGGAACCCTGCTTCTTGTTGGGGTTGCCGCGCTGCCGCTACCGGGACCCATTGCCGCTTTTGCGGATTCCATTACCTTACCGGGCATTCCTTTGTCCTTTTACGGCCATTTCCTTGCATGCTCCAATGGCTTTAATTGTCATGCCCGGATTCTTTTCCTCATTTCCTGAAAGGAGGTGAAAACCATGCTCCGCAAACTCCAGGCGCTTCTTTCCGGCCGCGATTCCAGCGGTGATGCCGGCCTTTCCGGGCTCGATTCCTCATCGGCCCAGCCGCAGTTCGATGGCCGGCTGCTGGACCGGAAACGGGAGGACGTCTACGCACTCATGCATCAGCAGATGAGCAGCCTGCGCTGAACCACCGGCCCTTCGCGGTTTGGATCCACCCGTTCGAACTAACCAGGAGGATCTGATGGGCCACATCGGTCAGTCATCTCCGCAGGGAGCCCGCACGGCTACGCGCGGGCTCCCGCCTTTTAAGCAGGGGACCCACCGGTAAGCTCGAGACCATGCAGGAGACACAGCCGCCGCCCGATCGAAAGCTCGCGCGCCTGGTGGTGCCGAGCCGCAGCGACCGGCTCCTGCGGAACTTCACCGAACTCATCGGCGGGCCCCTGGGCCAGCGGTCCGCACCGGGGCTGGTCGCGCCCGGCTTCTTCACAGTGGAACGCGTGCTGATCATCCTGACCGTGATCGCCGCCCTCGCTGCCATCGCCATCAAGGACTACTGCCGGGTGAACGGCTGGGAGACGCCGTCGCAGTTTTACGCGACCTGCTATTCGGATTTCCCTGAGCTGTTCCGCAACCGGGGACTGGGCGACGGGGCCTTCCCGTTCTTCACCCCCGGTGCCCTCTTCGAGTATCCCGTCCTCATGGGCCTGATTGCGGGCATCACGGCCCGCCTGGTGCCCGGCGAAGGAGTCACGGACGCCAGGATCCTGGGCTACTTCGACGTCAACGCCACCCTGATCGCCGCCGTCTGGATCGTCACCGTGCTGGCGACGGCCCGCATGACCCGGCGCCGGCCCTGGGACGCAGCCATGGTGGCCCTGGCGCCCGGCATCATCCTCGCCGGAGTGATCAACTGGGATATGTGGGCCGTGGCCATGCTGGCCCTTGGCATGTATTTCCTCTCCCGGGAGCGGCTGGTCTTGGCCGGCGTCATGATCGGTTTGGGGACTGCCACCAAGCTCTACCCCGTCCTGGTCTTCGGCGCCATCTTCCTGCTGGCCCTGCGCACAGGCAAGATCCGTGCCTTCGTAGTCCCGGCAGCATCCGCCGCAGCAACCTGGCTCGCCGTCAACCTGCCCATTGCCGCACGGGACCCGGCCGGCTGGAAGTACTTCTTCGAGTTCACGCAGGACCGGCCGGCCGGTTACAGCTCGCCCTGGTTTGCCTACAACCTGGTTGCCGGGCGGGTGCGCTGGACGCTTCTCACGCCGGAGGCCATCAACACGCTGGCCCTGAACGTGTTCCTGCTTGCATGCGTCCTCATTGCAGTCCTTGCCCTGACAGCCCCGCAGCGGCCGCGGATTGCGCAGCTGACCTTCCTGATCGTGGCGGCCTTCATCCTCACCAACAAGGTCTACTCGCCCCAGTTTGTCCTGTGGCTCGTGCCGCTGCTGGCCCTCGCCCGGCCGAAGTGGCGTGATTTCCTGATCTGGCAGGGCATCGAGGGGCTGCACTGGGCGGCCATCTGGATGTATCTTGGCCAAGTGACCAGCGGCGGTGTCTCACAGCACAACATCGACATGCCGTACTACGTCCTGGCCGTCGCCGCCCACATGCTCGCCACTGCCTATCTCATGCTCCGGGTCGCCTGGGACGTCTGGGACTCCCACTACGATCCCATCCGGCGGCACGCTATGGACGACCCCCACGGCGGCCCCTTCGATAACGCCCCGGACAGGCTGCGGATTGATCTGCCCCGGCCCTCTGCTTCCCTGCTCCCGTGGCGGACGGCCGCCCGAGATGCCTGACGTCGCCGTCGTTGGCTCCGGCCCTAACGGACTCGCCGCCGCCGTCGTCATGGCGCGGGCGGGGCTTAAGGTGCACGTATACGAGGCCGCGGACCAGCTCGGCGGCGGGTCCCGGACGTCCCAGGTCATCGAGGAAGGGCACTGGCACGACATCTGCTCGGCAGTGCATCCCATGGCGCTGGCCTCGCCCTTTTTTCGGGCGTTCGAACTGTCGCGGCGGGTGGACCTGCAACTTCCGCCAGTGCAGTTCGGCTCCCCGCTGGATCGTGGGAGGTCGGCGCTGGCCTACCGGTCGCTCGACCGGACCGCTGACGAACTGGGCCGGGACGGCCGCGCCTACCGCCGGCTTCTCGCTCCCTTGGTGCGGCACATCGACGGCATTGTGCAGACCACATCCGACCAGCTGCTGCGCGTTCCCGGCGACCCGCTGGCCGCCGCCGTCCTGGGACTGCGGACCTTCGAACAGGGTTCCCGGATTTGGAACCTGCGCTTCCGGCAGGACAGGGCACCTGCGCTGCTGAGCGGCGTGGCAGCCCACGTCGTCGGGCGCCTGCCGTCACTGTCAGGGGCGGGAGCGGGCCTCCTGCTGAACGCCCTGGCGCACAGCGGGGGCTGGCCCATTCCGGTGGGCGGATCGTCCGCGATCGCCGATGCGATGGCCAACGACATTGAGGCCCACGGCGGCGTGCTCCAGACAGGATTCCGGGTCACGTCGCTGGCCGAGTTGGAGCCGGCGAAGGCAGTGCTGCTGGACGTGGCGCCTCCCGCCCTCGCGCGGATTGCCGGTGACCGCCTGCCCGCCTCCTACCGCCGCGCGCTGGAGTCCTTCCGGTTTGGCAACGGCGCGTGCAAGGTGGACTTCATCCTGTCCGGTCCCGTGCCGTGGACCGCTGCCGGGCTGGCCGGGGCCGGAACAGTGCACGTGGGCGGCACCCGGGCGGAGATGACGGAGGCGGAGAACGCCGTGTCCCGAGGCCGGCACCCGGAGCGGCCCTACGTCCTGGTTTCGCAGCCGTCCGTGGTTGATCCCGGCCGCGCGCCGGAGGGCAGGCATATCCTCTGGAGCTACTGCCATGTGCCTGCGGGGTCCACCGTGGACATGGGCCAGGCCGTCATGGACCAGCTGGAACGCTTCGCGCCGGGGTTCCGTGACCTGGTGCTGCGGCACAAGGTCACAACGGCGGCAGAGCTGGCCGCCTACAACGAGAACTACGTCGGCGGGGACTTCAGCGCCGGACTTCTGGATCCCCGGGGGCTGATCCAGCGGCCGGTCGTCTCACCCGTTCCGTGGCGCACTCCCGCGCGCGGGGTCTACCTGTGCTCCTCCTCGACGCCGCCAGGACCCGGCGTCACGGGCATGTCTGGGTTCCGCGCCGCCGAATATGCGCTCAAGGACATATTTGGGTTGGACGTCCCCGCACTGGGCCTTTAGCCCGCTTTTAACCGTCAGCACGGCCGGCCCGCCCGCGCCCGCTTCGCCGCGGGCGGACCGGGCCTTTAATGCCTGCCTGCCGTGCCGGAGCGGAACAGCGCTGCGGCGCGGCTGTGGCGTGGCTGGCGCCGGGCCGCTGCCGGGGGATAATAACGCGGTGGGGAACACTAAAAAACTTTCACTTGTCCTTGCCGGTCTAATACTCAGCGGCTCACTGGTGGCCTGCGACGACGGCCGCGGCGGCGCGGAAGCCGCAGCGAAGCAGCTGGCCTCCGCCGTCGCCGGCCTGGACCTCCGCCCGGTGGCCTTCGACGGGCGCGATTCGACGGTGGCCAACGACCAGCTCAACCAGGTCTTCAAGGCGCTGGCGCCGGCCAAGCCCTCCGTCGAAGCGGGCGAGCTGACCCTCGAGGGCGACACCGCCCGGATCCCCTTGAACTACACCTGGAAGATATCCACCGGCGAGTGGAAATACACGGTCTCGGCCGACCTGCGGAAATCCGGCGACAAGTGGCTCACCGTCTGGTCGCCCGGGCTGCTGGTCCCGAACCTGGCCGAAGGGGAGATCCTCAGCAAGGCCACGCAGTCGTCCCCGCGGGCCGACATTCTCGGTGCCGGCAACCAGAAGCTCGTGACGCTGCGCCCGGTGGTCAACGTGGGCATCGACAAGCCGCAGCTGGACGGCGCCGATGCCGCAGATTCCGCCACCAGGCTCGCCAAGCTCGTGGGCGTGGACCCCGCGGCCTACGTGCAGCAGGTGGAGGCATCCGGGGCTGAGGCATTCGTTCCCGCCATCACCCTGCGCAACACCAGCGACCGTGCCGTGACCGACGCCGAGATCGAAGCCATCCCGGGAGGCCGGGCCATCCCGGACGAACTGCCGCTGGCACCGACGCGGAATTTCGCCCGGGCTGTCCTTGGCACCGTCGGCCAAGCCAGCGCGGAGCAGATTGAAAAGTCCAACGGCACCCTGACCGCCGGCGACGTCATCGGCACCGGCGGACTTCAGCAGCAGTACGATGCCCAGCTCCGCGGAACGGACGGCACCGTGGTCCGCGTGCAGCGCGCCGACCTGACCCGGGAAGAGATCCAGGCCGCACCCACCGACCCGCGGCGCACCGTCTTTGAGGTGCAGGCTGTTCCCGGCAAACCGCTGCAGACCACCCTCGACACGAAGCTGCAGCAGCTTGCCGAGGACACCCTTGCCGACATCAAGCCGGCGTCAGCCATCGTGGCACTCCGGCCGTCCACGGGAGCGGTGCTCGCCGCCGCGTCCGGACCCGGAAGCAACGGCTACAACACCGCGATGCTCGGCCAGTACGCGCCGGGATCCACCTTCAAGGTGGTGGACTCCCTCGCCATGATCCGCAACGGATTCACCCCCGATTCCACCGTCGAATGCACCCCCACGCTCACCGTCGACGGCAGGAAATTCAAGAATGCCGAGGGCTACCCCAAGGACTCCCTCGGATCCGTGACCCTGCGTGACGCATTCGCCCACTCGTGCAACACCGCCTTCATTGCCGCCCGGGACAAGGTCACCCAGGCGCAGCTGGAGTCGGCCGCCACCTCCCTTGGGGTAGCCGTGGAGGCCCCGAAGCTGGGAGCCGAGGCATTCCTGGGCTCCGTCCCCGGTGAAGCCGAGGGCACCGAACACGCGGCAGCCATGATCGGCCAGGGCAGGGTACTGATGTCACCGCTGTCGGCAGCGGTGATGGCGGGTTCGGTGGCAAAGGGCGCACCGGTGTCCCCGGTTCTGGTGGAAGAGACCGATCCGGCAGCATCGTCGGCCAGCCCGGCGCCGACAACGGAAGGTTCCGCCCCGTCGTCGACCGTCACAGCGGAGGCACCCGCGAAAACCGCGCAGACGCCGGTCACCAAGGCGGAAGCCGCGGCCCTCGCGGACATGATGCGTGCGGTGGTCACCTCCGGCCACGCCGGGTTCCTGGCAGAAGTCCCCGGCGAACCCGTTGGTGCCAAGACCGGAACCGCCGAGTTCGGCAACGCCAACCCGCCCAAGACCCACGCATGGATCATTGCCGTGCACGGGGACCTTGCCGTGGCCGTGTTTGTCGAGGACGGCGGCCTCGGCGCCACCACCTCCGGCCCGCTCCTGAAGAAATTCCTGACCGCCGCCGGCTGATACCTCCCACCCCGGAGTTTTTGTCCAGTTGTCGCGGGCTCCAGGCCTGTTTGGGCACGATATCTGGACAAAAACTCCGGCGTGCGGGGCGTGGGAGAATTGCCCGGTGGCCCATATTGACGTTTCCGGCATCGACTACTTCCTCTCCGACGGCACCCAGCTGCTGAACGGGGTGACCTTCAAGGTCCCCGACGGCACCAAGACGGCGCTCATCGGACCCAACGGAACGGGCAAGACCACCCTGTTCCGGATCATTGCCGGAGACCTCACCCCGGACGAAGGCGTGATCGGCCGCTCCGGCAACATGGGCATCATGCGGCAGTTCGTGGGGCAGGTCCGCGATGACTCCACGGTCCGCGACCTCCTGGTGTCCGCCGCGCCGCCGGCGCTGGCGGACGCCGCCCGCGCCGTCGATGAGGCTGAGCTGGCCATGATGGAGCACGACGACGAGCCCACCCAGATGCGGTACGCCCAGGCAATCGTCGACTGGGGAGATGCCGGCGGGTACGACGTCGAGACCGTCTGGGACGAGGTGTGCATGGCCGCACTGGGGTTGACCTTTGACCGCGCCCAGCACCGCCGCGCGTCCACGCTGTCCGGCGGCGAGCAGAAGCGGCTGGTGCTGGAGGCGCTCTTTGCCGGTCCCGACGAGCTGCTGCTCCTCGACGAACCGGACAACTACCTCGACGTCCCGGGCAAGCGCTGGCTCGAGGACAAGCTCAATGAATCGAAGAAAACAGTCTTCTTCATCAGCCACGACCGGGAGCTGCTGAACAACGCCGCGGGCCGCATCGTCACCCTCGAGCCGGGCATCAACGGGGCCGGTGCCTGGATCCACGGCGGCGGCTTCGGCTCCTACGTGGAGGCGCGGGCGGACCGGAACGCGCGCTTCGAGGAGCTTCGCAAGCGCTGGGACGAGGAGCACGCGAAGCTCAAGGAACTCGTCAACATGTACAAGAACAAGGCTGCCTTCCGCTCGGACATGGCCAACCGCTACCACGCAGCCCAGACCCGGCTGGCGAAGTTCCTCGAGGCCGGCCCGCCCGAAGCGCTGCCGATCGAGCAGAACGTGCAGATGCGGCTCAAGGGCGGCCGCACCGCCAAGCGCGCCATCGTCGCCGAAAAGCTGGAGCTGACCGGCCTGATGCAGGCCTTCTCCACGGAGATCTGGTTCGGGGACCGGGTGGGCGTGCTGGGCTCTAACGGTTCCGGCAAGTCGCACTTCCTGCGGCTGCTCGCCACCGGAGGCACCGATCCGGAGCGGGAACACCTTCCGGTGTCCGACGTCGAAATCGCCGAAGTGCCCCACGAGGGCACGGTGAAACTTGGCGCCCGTATCCGCCCCGGATTCTTTGCCCAGACCCACGTCCGGCCCGACCTCATGAACCGCACCCTGCTGGAGATCCTGCACCGCGGCGACGAACACCGTTCAGGCCTCGGCCGTGAGGCCGCCGCGGGCGCACTCGACGGCTACGGGCTGGCCGGACAGTCGGAACAGAAATACGAGTCACTGTCCGGCGGACAGCAGGCCCGGTTCCAGATCCTGCTGCTGCAGCTCTCCGGCGCCACGCTGCTGCTGCTGGACGAGCCCACCGACAACCTCGACCTGCACTCGGCCGAGGCCCTGGAACGGGCCATCGACCACTTCGAGGGCACCGTCCTCGCCGTCACGCACGACCGCTGGTTCGCCCGGACCTTTGACCGCTTCCTGGTCTTCGGCTCCGACGGCAAGGTGTACGAGTCCGCCGAGCCGGTCTGGGATGAGAAACGGGTGGAACGCGCCCGCTGATCCCCAAACCCTCCCGCGTTACTGCCTGGCTGGCAGGGGCTTGGCGGCGCCAGCGAGCAACAGGGCAACCAGGATCGGCACACCGATGGCCAGGAGTGCCAGATGGATCCCGGTCAGATCGCCGAGGTACCCCAGCAGCGGGGGCCCTGCCAGGAACGCCACATAGCCGATCGTGGAAACAACTGAGACCCGTGCTGCCGCATGCCGGGGATCATCGGCGGCGGCGGACATTCCCATGGGGAACGCCAGCGCTGCGCCCAACCCCCACAGGGCAGCGCCCACGGCGGCCAACCAGAGGTTGCCGGCGAAGACGAAGAGTGCCAGGCCTGCGGCCGCGGCCGCCATGCTGCCGCGGAGTACTGCTACCCGCCCATACTTGTCGATGACGGTCCCGCCGAAGAAGCGCATGGCAGTCATGGCCAGGACGAAGAGGGCGAAGAGCAGTGCACCGGTTGCCTCGGAGGTTGCCAGGCCGTCGACAGATGCCTTGGCGATCCAGTCGTTGCCGGCACCCTCGGTCAGCGTGGCACCCAGCACCACCACACCTATGAGCAGTGTCCGGCCGTCGCGCCACGCCGACGGGCCGCGCGGAGCCTTGGGCTCGCCGTCGGCCGGCTGCTCGGGGGCTGCGTGCGGCAGGAAGTAGCGGGGCGTGATGAAGGTCAGCACAGCCACTGCGGCGGCGATGACCAGCAGGTGCTGGGGCAGGCCCACGCCTATCCCGGACAGGCCTGCCCCGATCAACGCGCCGAGGAAAGCACCGCCGCTGAACGCCGCATGGAACTTTGGCATGACGGTTTTGCGCAGCCGGTGCTCGACGTCGGCCCCTTCAACATTCTGGGAAACATCCCACAGCCCGACGCCCATGCCAAAGAAGAAAAGCGCGACCGCCGTGCCCGGGACTGATTGAGCGAGCAGCGACGCGGCAATGCCCACGCTGGCCAACGCGGCAAGGAAACCGCTGGCACGAACGCTGTTGGCTGTGCCGATCCTGCTGATGACGCGGCCGGCAGTGGGCAGGGCAATGAGCGACCCAATGGCCGTACACAGCAGCAGGGTTCCCATCTGGCCGGACGATATCCCCAGGATCTCCGTGACCGCCGGAATGCGGGCCGCCCAGCTGGCAAAGACCAGCCCATTGGCGCCGAAAATGATGAACGTTGCCAAAGCAGCGGCGGACACCTGCCGGCCGGCAAGCTGCTGGGTGGTAGTCATCCGACAACTCTATCGATGTCCGCCGGCTGAACCCCCACGTGGACTATTTGAACTCAGCTTGCGGCCGGATGTGCGGGATCTTCGGCGTTTCTGCGCCGTGGCGCTACCGGGCGGTAGGGTGGGGAAATGCGACGAATGCTGCGCCGCGGACCCGGCTGGGTTGCCGCCCTCGACCGCACACTAATGCGGGCCGTCTCCGGCTTTCCGGGCGGGCACCATGACACTTTTTTCAGGCGGCTCTCGGCCTCGGCCAACAAGGGAAAGCTGTGGTTTGCCGTGGCTGCCGTGGCTGCCGCCATCCCGGGGCGCACCAGGCGCGCGGCCGTCCACGGGCTGCTGGCCCAAGGCGTGGCGTCGGCCGTGACCAACCTCGTCTTCAAGACCCTGCTGCCCCGCGCCCGGCCCCTGCCGGAGCACTTGCCGGTGTTTCGGTTCGTCCACCCGCAGCCCACCAGCTCGTCCATGCCGTCGGGCCACTCTGCCTCCGCGGTGGCGTTCGCCCTCGGCACCGGACTGGTGCAGCCGGTCCTTGGCGCCGCCGTGGCTCCCGTGGCCGCAGGCGTTGCATACTCCAGAGTGCATACAGGCGCTCACTGGCCCTCGGACGTGCTGTTCGGGTCCGCGATCGGGGCCGGCGCTGCCCTCGTCACGAGGAAGTGGTGGCCCGTCCGTCCGCCCATGCCTGCCACCTCCAGGCGCAGGGTGCAGGCGGCCCGTCTCCCGCAGGGCAAGGGTCTGAGCATCGCCGTGAACACGTTGGGTGGCTCGTTTACCGAGGAAACGGCTGCCGCCCTGAAGGAGGTATTCCCGCTAGCGCATATAACGCTCATGGCACCCGAGGACGATGTTGCCCAGCGGATGGAGGAGGCTGCCACCCTGCCGGGAATCGTCGCTCTCGGCGTGTGGGGAGGCGACGGTACGGTTGGCACCGCCGCGGCTGCCGCCGTCGAACATGACCTTCCCCTGCTGGTGCTGGCCGGCGGAACCCTCAACCACTTCGCCCGGGACGCGGGAACGCCCTCCCTGGTGGAGGCGGTGGCCGCAGCGGAACGCGGCGAAGCGGCGCTGGCGGACGTGGGCGCCGTGGCTGTTGAACGCGGACTGGCGGACGATCCCGAAAAGGTCGAGCTGATCATGCTCAACACCGCGAGCATCGGGCTGTACCCGAACCTCGTGCGGCGCCGCGAACAGCTGCAGCCCGCGCTGGGCAAGCCGCTGGCCGGCGTCGTGGCGATGTTCCGGACCTTCGCCGTGGAGAAGCCGATCACACTGATCGTCAATGGCGTCCGGCACAGGCTGTGGATCATGTATCTGGGCCGCGGCCGCTACTACCCCCGGGACCACGCCCCGCTCTTCCGGCCGGTGCTGGACGACGGTGTGCTGGACATCAGGATGATGACAGCCGACGAGTCGTTCGCCCGGCTGCGCATGCTCTGGTCCGTGCTGACGGGAACGGTGGCGACGTCCAGGATCACCCATCTCACCGAGGCCACGCGTGTCCGCGTGGAGTGCGGCACCGCACCCATGGTGCTGGCGGTGGACGGTGAAACCATGCCCGGGGTCCGGGCCGTCGAGTTCACCCTGAAGCGCGCCGCGCTGCGCTACTACTCACCGGCGGAAGATAGCTGAGCAGTGGCCCGCGGCGCGGGACGCTCATCCCACCGGATGACACCCTGGTACCCTGATTGGCCCCTGAATCATCCCTGAGACCGGCGAATTAGGCGGGCGGCGTCGGTAGCGTGGAACGTGCACACCAGAGAGCACGCCCGCAGCTACGCAAAGGAAAGCTTCCATGATTGAGGCAGAAGGCCTGACAAAGGTCTACGGCGACAAAACCGCCGTCGGCGGCGTCAGTTTCACCGTCCAAGCCGGCCAGGTCACCGGCTTCCTGGGACCCAACGGGGCCGGCAAGTCGACCACCATGCGCATGATCATGGGCCTGGACACGCCGACGGCGGGAACGGTCACCGTCAACGGCGTCCCGTTCGCCCGGCACACGGCACCGCTGCGTGAGATCGGGGCGCTGCTGGACGCCAAGGCCGTCCACACGAGCCGCTCCGCGTACAACCACCTGCTGGCCATGGCTGCCACGCACAGCATCCCGCGAAAGCGCGTACACGAGGTCATCGACATGACGGGCCTCGCGGACGTGGCCCGGAAAAAGGTCAAGGGGTTCTCCCTTGGCATGGGCCAGCGGCTGGGCATCGCCGCCGCGCTCCTCGGCGATCCGCAGACCATCATCCTGGACGAACCCGTCAACGGGCTCGATCCGGAAGGCGTGGTCTGGGTACGGAACCTCGTCAAGTACCTCGCCTCCGAGGGGCGCACGGTGTTCCTCTCCAGCCACCTCATGAGCGAGATGGCCCTGACCGCCGACCACCTGATCGTGATCGGCCGCGGAAAGATCATCGCCGATGCCCCCATCAAGGACATCATCACGGGCAAGGGCCAGAGCCGGACCAGGGTCCGCTCCGACCAGCCCGACCGGCTCATGCACGTTCTCGCCGGAACGGGTGTCTCGGTGGAGCTGCAGGACCACGAACTCCTTGAGGTCTCGGGCCTGGACCCCCGGCAGATCGCCCGCAGCGCCCTGGACAACCAGGTCCTGATTTACGAACTCACCCCGCTCCAGGCGAGCCTTGAAGAGGCCTACATGGAGCTGACCAAGGACGAGGTCGAATACCACTCGCTGATCACCACGGGAGCCCCGGTTCCCGCCCAGTCCGGAGGCAACTGACGCCATGAGCACATCGACTTCCACCCAGCCCGCCGCCGGTCGCGGCCGCGCCGCCACCCGCAACGCCGCTAACCCGGGGCCCGGTCCAAGCTTCTTCCGGGTGCTGAACTCGGAATTCATCAAGTTCCGCACCCTCCTGTCCACAGTGATCCTGCTTGGTTCGACGGCCGTCGTCATGGTCGGTTTCGGCGCCCTGTCCGCCTGGGGCACCGGCCAGTTCGCGGACCAAGCCGCCTCCGATCCGGAGGCGGCTGCAGCCATCGCGGCACAGGGCGGTGACCTCGCCGTCACGGTCCCCACCTCCGGCGTATCCTTTGCGCAGCTGATCCTGGGCTCACTGGGCGTGCTGCTCATGAGCTCCGAGTTCACCACGGGCATGGCCCGCTCGACCTTCGCGGCCGTGCCCAAAAGGCTTCCGGCGTTCGTTGCCAAGCTCGTGGTGGTCATCGTCAGTGCCTTCGTCCTGACGGCGGTGTCCACCTATATCGCCGGCCTGGCGGCTGTGCCGATCCTGGACAATTTCGACCTCAAGCTCGACCTCGCCAGCTCGCAGTCGGTCAAGCTGCTCCTCGTCACCAGCGCCTATGTGGCCGCCGTGGCCGCCATCGGCATGGCGCTTGGCACCCTGCTGCGGAATTCCGCCGGCGGCATTATGACCCTCGTTGGCCTGTTCTTCGTGGCGCCGATCGCGTTCCAGCTCATTCCAGGCGACTTCTTCGAGGAGGCCCGAAAATACCTCCCCGGGAATACGATCAACCCGCTGACCGCGGTGGAGCACGTCCCGGGCACGCTCGAAGTCTGGCAGGCGGCCCTCGTGCTCGGCGCCTGGGTGGTTGTGCCGGTGGTCCTTGCCATGGTCCTGCTGAAGAAACGGGACGTCTAGCAGCACCGGTCCTGTCCATGATTGATGCTGTTTCCGTGAAGGACGCGCCAGCCACACCGGCTGACGCGTCCTTCGCCGAGCTTGCCGCCCGACGGCGGGGCCTGCTCCGGCGCTACCTGCACCGGCGTCCGCGGGCCATGGATGCCGTGGTCGTCGCCTGCTATGCGGTGCTGGTGGTGCCCACCGTGATCGACGCCGTGAATGCGGGCAGGTGGGCCGCCGTCGGGCTGCTCGGGGCCGTCGCGCTGTCGCTGTTCCTGCGGCGCCGGCGCCCGGTGGCCGTGGTGGTGTTCGTTGCGCTGGCCGAGGTTGGCGTGAGCCTGCTCCATCCGTGGGGATCCAATGTCTCGGCAGGGCTGTGGTTCTCGCTCTACGCGGTTGCCATGGTCCATACCCGCCGTTTTGCCCTGGTCACGATGGCCGTGGCCACCGCACCGCTGGCCCTGCTGTACTTCCTGGCTGCCGTGGGACCGCTGGAGCGGGAACTGCCCAACCCTCCCGCCTCGCCCGAGGAGTTCCACCTGGTGACCAGCATTGCCGCGGGCACCAGCATCGCCTTTTCCAACATCATTGCCACCGGGATCGGCATTTCTGTCCGCCAGCGGCGTGAGCACGAGCAGGAAATCGCGGCGTGGGCCGCGCAGGCCGCCAGCCTAGGTTCCGTCAACGAACGGAACAGGATTGCCCGGGAGATGCACGACGTCGTTGCCCATTCCCTGACTGTGATGGTCGCCCTGTCCGACGGGGCCGCCGTCGTGGTCCGCAGGGATCCGGAACGCGCCTCGGAGGTCCTGGCAGAGCTGTCCGCGACCGGCCGCGCCGCCTTGGCGGACATGCGCCGGGTACTCGGGGTCCTGCGGGATGACGCGTCCACCGGGCAGGCGCCCCGTGAGCCGCTCGCGGACGGCGCCAGCCTCGGGAAGCTGCTGGACGGCTTCCGGACTGCAGGCCTTCCGGTCCATTACTCGCACACGGGTCCGGCGCTGCCGGAGGACGTGGCGCTCCAGTTGACTGTCTACCGGATCGTGCAGGAATCTCTGACCAACGTGCTGCGCTATGGCCGCGCTTTGAGCCGGGTGGAGGTGCTGGTGGTGCGCGACGATTCCACCGTCACCATTGAAGTGCTCGACGACGGCCGGGGCACCGTTGATACCGCCGCTTCCGGCGGCACAGGACAGGGCCTGACCGGGATGAAGGAACGGGCCCGAATCTACGGCGGTACGGTGGAGGCAGGCCCGGCCGCCGGCGGGGGCTGGCGGGTGCGGGCGGTCCTGGCGCTGAACGGCAGGATGCGGGACGGCGGCACGCTGGCCGGCAGGATGCGGGACGGCGACTTGGAGAATGGCAAATGGGGGAACGAATGAACGAGTCCGGACGTCTCCGGGTCCTGCTGGCGGATGACCAGCCGCTTCTGCGGATGGGTTTCCGGCTCATTCTGGAGGGTGAGGCCGGCCTTGAGGTGGTGGGCGAGGCCTCCGACGGGGCAGACGCAGTCCGCCAGGTGGGCCACCTCGATCCCGACGTCGTGCTCATGGATGTCCGGATGCCCACACTCGACGGCATCGAGGCTACCCGGGCCATCACCAGCTCGGGTTCGCGAGCCAGGATCATCATCCTGACCACCTTCGACCTGGACGAGTATGCCTTCGCCGGGCTCCAGGCCGGGGCCTCGGCCTTCCTGCTGAAGGATGTGGCACCCGCCGAACTGGTCCAGGCCGTCCGGGTGGTGGCCAGCGGGGACGCCGTGGTGGCCCCCCGGGTGACGCAGCGGCTCCTTGAGACATACGTCCGCGGTGCCGGCGCTCCCGCACCGGATGCTCCGGGCATGGTGTCCCCGCCGGCCGCGGAACCTGCTCCCCGTGACCCGCTGCTGGACGACCTCACGCCCCGGGAGACCGAGATGCTGGAAGCGATGTCCGAGGGGCTGTCCAATGCCGAGATCGCGCACCGTTATTTCCTTTCGGAAGCCACCGTGAAGACCCATGTGCGGCGGATCCTGACCAAGCTGCACCTCCGTGACCGCGTACAGGCCGTGGTGTACGCCTACGAAACCGGCCTCGTGACCCCGAGCAACCCGGACTACTGAACCGGCAAGTTACTGCAAACAGGGCTCCACAGCGTGCACACAGCAGGTCCCTATGCAGGCCATAGCAGGCAACCGCCTCGGCTTCCGCTTCCCCCACCGTGACCCGTGCCATTGCCGAATGCGGCGCGGAGATCCCGCAGGAGACCGCCGGGCCATACCCCGGCGACGGTTCCAACGGACCGAACGTGCTGGAAGCCTCCGGAGTGGTCCGGCAGGACATCACCTCAAGCTTCGGCACGTCCACCACGAAAGTGGACGGTGTGCCGCTGACCGTCACGCTGACCCTGCTCGACAACGCGAACGGCTGCGTCCCGCTGGCCGGCGCGGCCGTTTACGCCTGGCACTGCGACCGCGACGGAAAGTACTCGCTCTATGATGCGGGGCTGGAGAACGAGAACTTCCTGCGCGGCGTGCAGGAGGCGGACGCCAACGGCCGGGTCACTTTCAAGACCATCTATCCCGGCGCCTACAACGGCCGCTGGCCGCACATCCACTTCGAAGTGTTCGAGTCCATGAACAACGCCACGGCGGGAGGGCAGGTCCTTGCTGTCTCGCAGATAGCCCTGACGGATGCCGCCTGCAGGCAGGTCTACGCCTCCGCGGGTTACGAAACCAGCGCCGCGAATTTCCCCCACACCACGCTGCAGTCGGACAACGTGTTCGGCGAGGACGGCGGCATCTACCAGCTGGCCGCCATGTCGGGTTCCGTCTCCGGCGGCTACACGGCAGGGCTCAACGTCACCATCTAGGCCAACGCTAGACTCGGAGCCATGCCTCTCCATTCCTCCCCCGCCGAGCACATCCGGGACTTGGGCGACTACGTCAGCGCGTCGCCGTCGAGCTTTCACGCCGCCCACGAGGGCGCCCGGCGGCTGGCGGAGGCCGGCTTCACCGGCCTGGACGAGCTGCAGCCCTGGGACGCGACGGCAGGCAGGTTCTACGTCGTTCGGGACGGTGCGCTCATCGCTTGGGTCACGCCCGAAGGCGCAGGGCCCACCACCGGCTTCAACATCCTGGGCGCCCACACGGATTCGCCGTCGTTCAAGCTCAAGCCGAAGCCGACCACGGGCCGGTTTGGGTGGCTCCAGGCCGGTGTGGAGGTGTACGGCGGTCCGCTGCTGAACTCGTGGCTGGACCGCGAACTGCAGCTTGCCGGGCGCCTCGTGATGCTGGACGGCACGCAGCACCTGACCGCCACCGGCCCGCTGCTGCGCTTTCCGCAGCTGGCCATCCACCTGGATCGGGCCGTGAACGAGGGCCTCACCCTCGACAAACAGCAGCACATGAACCCGGTGTTCGGGCTCGGCGATCCGAATGGGGAGGACCTGTTGGCGGTGCTGGCCGAACGGGTGTTCGGCGAGGGCACCCCCGTTGACCCGGACCAGATCGGCGGCTACGACATCGTCATCGCGGACACCCAGCCGCCTGCGGTCTTCGGAGTCAGGAGTGAGTTCTTCGCCTCCGGCCGGCTGGACAACCTGTCCGCCACACACGCCGGGATCACAGCGCTCATGGCGCACGCTGAGAATTCCGACGGCGGCCCGGCGGCTTCCGGGGGAACCGCGCCGATTGCCGTGCTCGCGGCCTTCGACCATGAGGAAATCGGTTCGGCGTCCCGGTCGGGGGCGTGCGGGCCGGTCCTGGAGGACATTCTGGTCCGGATCTCGGACGGGCTGGGCGCCTCGGTAAGCCAGCGGCGGCAGGCGTTTGCGGCGTCGTTCTGTGTTTCTGCCGACGCCGGCCACGCTATCCACCCCAACTATGCCGAACGGCACGACCCCGTCAACCGCCCCGTCCTCAACGGCGGGCCGCTGCTCAAGATCAACGCCAACCAGCGGTACGCCACTGACGCCGCCGGGGCTGCAACCTGGGCGCGACTGTGCGGCGAGGCCGGGGTTCCCTTCCAGGAGTTTGTTTCCAACAACATGATGCCGTGCGGTTCCACGATCGGCCCGCTGACCGCCACCCGGCTGGGCATCAGGACCGTGGACGTGGGTGTTCCGCTGCTGTCCATGCACTCGGTCAGGGAGCTCTGCGGCGTGGAGGATCCGCACCGCCTTGCCCGGGTGACTGAGCTGTTCTTCGGAGCTGCAGCCCACGCTTAGTGCGCAGGGGGCAGGTTTCCGCGCGGTTACAAAAGTGCCCTCAGGGAAACGTTTGCTGCCTATTAGGCTGTCCGGCTGGAAAGGTGTCTGTTTTCGGTTGCCGTAAACTGTGTCTTTGCACAGCCCGGACCTGACCCCGGCTCCCTTAGTGTGAAACGCACAGTGTGGTCCCCGGCACAGACTTCGCCGCCCGGCCACTGCCCAAAACCTGCAATCAAAACGAGGATGGCGCAGCCATGCACGCTGATCAACAACTGTCGAAATCCCTAAAGCCCCGGCACCTGTCAATGATCGCCATTGCCGGCGTCATCGGTGCCGGCCTGTTCGTCGGCTCCGGCGCGGCCATCCAGCAGGCCGGTCCCGGCATCCTGCTGGCCTACATGGCCGCAGGCATCGTGGTCATCCTCGTCATGCGGATGCTTGGCGAGATGGCGGCCGCAAACCCCGAAACCGGTTCCTTCTCCACCTACGCGGACAAGGCGCTGGGCCGCTGGGCCGGCTTTAGCATCGGCTGGCTCTATGCGTGGTTCTGGATCATCGTGCTGGGCATCGAAGCCACGGCCGGCGCGGCGATCATGCACCGCTGGGTGCCCGGCATCGACCAGTGGGTCTGGGCGCTGGCGCTCATGATCCTGCTCACGCTGACCAACCTGGGCTCGGTGAAGTCCTACGGGGAGTTCGAGTTCTGGTTCGCCTCCATCAAGGTCACGGCCATCATCCTGTTCCTCCTCTTCGGTGTGGCAGCGATCCTCGGACTGGTTCCGGGCGTTCCGGCGCCGGGCCTGAGCAACTTGACGGGCAACGGCGGCTTCCTGCCCAACGGCCCGGGAGCCGTCCTGGCCGGAATCCTCGTGGTGGTCTTCGCATTCTTCGGCGCCGAGATCGCCACCATCGCAGCAGGTGAATCCGAGAACCCGGTTGAAGCGGTCAAGAAGGCCGTGAGGTCAACCGTTTGGCGCATCCTCGTCTTCTACATTGGCTCCATCGCAATCGTTGTCACGCTGCTCCCCTGGAACTCCGCCAACGTGGCCAAAAGCCCGTACGTCGCGGTCATCGAGCTGTTCGGCATTCCCGGTGCCGGCACCATTATGGACGTCGTGGTGCTGACCTCGGTGCTGTCCTGCCTGAACTCCGGCCTCTACACGGCGAGCCGCATGCTGTTCTCGCTCTCGCAGCGCCGCGATGCCCCGAAGTCCTGGACCCGCATCTCCAAGCGCGGCGTGCCCGCAGCAGCAGTGCTGGCCTCCACCGTGGTTGGCTTCCTCACCGTGGGGCTGAACTACATCGCCCCCGACACGGTCTTCCTGTTCCTCGTGAACACCTCCGGCGCCATCGCACTCTTTGTCTGGCTGGTCATTGCATCGTCCCAGCTGGTGCTGCGCCGCCGGATGGGGGCCGCAGCGAAGGACCTGACGCTGAAGATGTGGTTCTTCCCCTACCTCACCTGGCTGGCGATCGGCAGCATTGTGGCGCTCATTATCGGCATGGTGATTCTGGAGTCCACCCGCGAGTCCCTCCTGCTCTCCGTGGCGCTGGCCGTCGTGGTGGTCGGCATCGGTGTGTGGCGCTACCGCAAGGGCGGTCCGGGCCGGGCTGAGGCGACGGCCGCCTCCGAAACGTCCGCCCAAACCGCGGATGCAGGCGTAGGTGCCGGCCCGGCGTCGTAATCATGCCCCGGCACCCGTCTCCCCAAACATCTTTTGGGTAACCATCCGCCCGGCTGGCCGTTACGGCCTGACCGGGCGGATGGTCTTTAATTTGGGGGTCAGCCCTGCCTGGGGGCGAACATGATGAGGGCGACGCCAACGAGGCAGACGGCGGCGCCGATGAGGTCCCAGCGGTCCGGCCGGAAACCGTCCAGAACCACGCCCCACACCAGCGAGCCGACGATGAAGACCCCGCCGTACGCCGCCAGGACCCGGCCGAAATGGGCATCCGGCTGGAAGGCGGCCACGAAGCCGTAGAGTCCCAGCGCCACAATTCCGAGTCCGGCCCACCACCACGCCTTGTCCTCCCGCACGGCCTGCCAGATCAGCCAGGCGCCGCCGATTTCCGCCACGGCAGCCAGGGTGAAAAGGAGCACGGATTTCAGAATCGTCATGGCTCCAGTATTCCGCGCCCGTCGTTGTCAGCCGCGGGTCATGTGAACCGGGTTAGGTGACCGGCACCGGCGGTTTTCCACATAGCCTGCCCGGCACTTCCGGGCCGCCGGCGGGGCCATTAGCCTTGGAGCTGTCCGAATCGCGGAATTCCTCCCCGATGCACTAAGATAGTGAAGTCTGTGCTGCGCCCTGGTCCGTTTTTGGACGCGGGCGTGCACGGCATCGCAAATGAACCTCCTGTTACGGAAATACCGTAACCGCTTAGCCCAAAGGAGGTGGGTTCACATATGCGTCCTTACGAATTGATGGTAATCATCGACCCCGAGGTCGAAGAGCGTACCGTAGAGCCGTCGCTTCAGAAGTTCCTGAACGTCATCACCAACGATGGTGGAACCATCGAAAAGGTTGACATCTGGGGCCGTCGCCGTCTGGCTTACGACATCAAGAAGAAGTCTGAAGGTATCTACGCCGTGGTGAACTTCACCGCGACGCCGGCTACCGCCAAGGAACTTGACCGCCAGCTGGGTCTCAACGAGACCATCATGCGCACCAAGATCATCCGCCCCGAAGAGCAGAAGGTTGTTGCTGAGTAATTTCAGCCACCAATTTTCATTCTTTACCCCGCAGGAACGAACAAGGAGGCAGTAGATGGCAGGCGAAACCACTATTACGGTCATCGGTAATCTCACCAATGACCCCGAACTGAGGTTCACACCGTCAGGTTCGGCAGTAGCGAACTTCACCATCGCGTCCACTCCTCGCACCTTCGACCGCCAGTCCAATGAGTGGAAGGACGGGGAAACCTTGTTCCTCCGCGCTTCGGTCTGGCGCGAGGCAGCAGAGAACGTCGCCGAGTCCCTCACCAAGGGCACCCGCGTGATTGTTTCCGGCCGCCTGAAGAGCCGTTCCTACGAAACAAAAGAAGGCGAAAAGCGCACCGTTATCGAGCTCGAGGTCGATGAAATCGGCCCGAGCCTGCGTTACGCCAATGCCAAGGTCAACCGCACCCAGCGCTCCGGCGGTCAGGGCGGTTTCGGCGGCGGCGGCAACAGCGGCGGTTTCGGTGGCGGTGGATTCGGTGGCGGCCAGGGTGCAAACCAGGGCGGCAACACCGGAGGAACCTGGGGCGGCAACCAGCCGGCAGCGCAGGATGACCCATGGGCAACGCCCGGAGTCAGCAATGCGGGCGGCGGCTGGGGCAACGGCCCGGATTCCGAACCTCCCTTCTAAACAACAAACAAAGGTCCGGCGCAGCTTCCGCCAGAGCGTTCCGCACGGAACGCTCCGGGCATGCCGCGATCGGACCACCACCATCCCGTGGATCACGATTCACGGGCTCCCTAGAATAGGAGCTCCACGATGGCTAAGGCTGAACTCCGTAAGCCCAAACCAAAGTCCAACCCCTTGAAGGCCGCTGACATCACTGTCATCGACTACAAGGACGTAGCATTGCTGCGCAAGTTCATCTCCGACCGCGGAAAGATCCGCGCCCGTCGCGTCACTGGCGTCACGGTGCAGGAACAGCGCAAGATCGCCCAGGCAATCAAGAACGCCCGCGAAGTTGCTCTGCTGCCCTACTCCGGCGCTGGCCGGGGCTAAGGAAAGGGATTAACTAACATGGCAAAGCTCATTCTGACCCACGAAGTAACCGGTCTCGGTGCTGCTGGCGACGTTGTCGAGGTCAAGGACGGTTACGCACGTAACTACCTGCTGCCCCGCGGCTTCGCCCTGACCTGGTCGAAGGGTGGCGAGAAGCAGGTTGAGTCCATCAAGGCTGCCCGCGCCGCCCGCGAGCACGCTTCCCTGGAAGATGCTCAGAAGCAGGCCGCCGCTCTGTCCGCCAAGCCGGTCAAGCTGGTTGTCAAGGCCGGCGAAAGCGGCCGCCTGTTCGGCACGGTCAAGCAGGCCGACGTTGCCGACGCCGTTGAGGCCGCAGGCCTTGGCAGCATCGACAAGCGCAAGGTTGAACTGCCGGCTCACATCAAGTCGGTCGGTTCCTACCAGGCCAACGTCCGTCTGCACGACGACGTTGCCGCTGTGATCGAACTCGACGTAGTCGCAGGCAAGTAGTAGATCCGGCACTGGCCGGATCACCCTGCAGTCCTGAACTGCTGACGGCCCCCGCCGTCGGATTCCTCCGGGAAGCCGACGGCGGGGGCTTCGTCGTTCGGCGGCTTTCCTCCGGCCGCCTAAGGGCTGTGCAGGACTGTGGTTCCATAGCGGTAGCCGAGGCTGATCAGCTCGGCCAGCACGGTCTCATCGACATCGGCCAGCTTATTGATGTAGAGGCAGCCGGCGCCCGTCTTGTGCTTCCCCAGACGGGCGAGGAGCGCAGCCGACTCCGGTGCGTTTGTAAGGCCATACAGCGACAGGCTGGCTTTGCGGGGAGAAAACCCCACCGCTGCAGTGTCTCCTTCGCGCCCGGTGGCGTACTTATAGTGCACCCTGCCGAATCCGACGATCGTCGGACCCCACATCTCCGGTTCCTGGCCCGTCAGCTCCGCCATGAGGGCTCGAAGGCGCATGCCGTCCTGCCGGCGTACCGGATGCTCCAGCGCCGCGATGAAGTCGTCCGCCGAAACCCCTGTCACCTGTGTCTTGTTATCCGCCATGGACGCAGTGTACTGGGCTGCTTACTGCGCAGCGGAATAAAGGCAGACCCTCCCCGGTTTAGCGAATAGATGCAAATGCATATACAGAGCCAACCAGAGGAGACCGCCATGGAGACCCGCCGCATTACCGTTCTGTCCGCCGGCCTGGGAGTGCCGTCGTCGACCCGCCTGCTGGCCGACCAGCTGGCGGCTGCCGCCACCCGGGAGCTGACGGCCGCCGGCTACGAAGTGACCACCGACATCGTGGAGCTCCGTGAACTGGCCGCGGACATCGCCAACAACTTCGTCACTGGTTTTGCCCCGCCCCGGCTGGCAGAGGTGATTGCCGGGGTCGAGGCCTCCGACGGCATCATCGCGGTCTCACCGGTGTTCAGCGCCTCCTATAGCGGGCTGTTCAAGTCCTTCATCGACGTGCTCGACCCCAAGTCCCTGGACGGCAAGGCTGCCCTCTTGGGGGCCACCGGCGGAACGGACCGCCACCAGATGGTCCTCGACCACGCCATGCGTCCGTTGTTCAGCTACCTGCGCACAAGGACTGCCGCCACGGCCGTCTTCGCCGGCCCCCAGGACTGGGGAAACACGGACGACGGCGGCACCCCCCTTTCGGTGCGGATCGAACGGGCGGCGGCGGAGTTCAGCCGGCTCCTGGAAGGGGACCAGCCGGGCCGCAAACCGGCCCTGCTGGAGTCGCTGCCCTTTGAACAGCTGCTGGCCGGAATCTCAGGCCGGCAGTGACGCGAACTAATCGCCGCACCCGCTCGTTGTGCCGGGCATGAAATGTCCCATTGATTCTTCAGACCTGGTCATGAGCGAACGCAGCGGCGTGGAAATCGACTACTGCCCGCAGTGCCGGGGTGTGTGGCTGGACCGCGGCGAACTGGACAAGATCATCGACCGGATCAACGCGGGGGCGCCGGCCGCACCTTCGGCGCCCGCTCCCCCTGCCCCGGCGTCACCTGCGCCCGGCATGGCTCCGCCGCTGTACCGCAACTTCGAACCGCGGCGTGACCAGCCGCGCTACGACGACCGCAGCTACGGCAAGGGGTACGACCGCGATCATGACCGCCGCCGCCACAAGAAAAAGGAAGGCTGGCTGGGAGACCTGTTCGACTTCTAGGAGGCTGCAGCCACCCGGCGGCAGTCAGTCGTCGAGCAGGGCGATGAATTCGCGTGCCTGCTTCATGGTGATGTCCGAGTGCCGGGTCAGCGCGGTGGCAGCCGCTTCGATGTTGCCGCTCTTGGCGAGCGTGCGGATGCGGCCATAGATCTCGTCATTGAGCATGTTGCTGCTGACCTCCCGGGTGACATCGCCTTTGCTGGCAATGGCCCGGTACCTGTACGGGAACCGCTGGGGTGGCTCGTCGTCGTCCTCAGGTTCGCCGGGTTCCTGGGCCGGAGAGCGGAACGGCTGCGGGTGGGCCGCCAGCGCGGCCACCGCGTCCCGTGACGCGCGCAGTCCCTGTCCTGACACCTCGTAATACAGCTTGATGGCCGCCATGGCCTGGCCCTGGGCAATAAGCGCATACAGCCGCCTGTGTTCGTCCTCGGACAGCTTGGCTGCGGCTTCCCTTGCCAGCTCGGCGGACTCCGCCGGCGGTTTGGCCGGCTCCCGGACCGTGCGCCGGCGGCGGCTCAACGCACGTGCCGCGAGGGTCACGGCGACAGCCACGGCCACGAGGATCAGTGAGGGGATCAGGAGCGATTCCATGGTTACAGCCGATCTACATATTGCTTGGCGGTCAAAAGGTTGGAATGGGTGGCCTGGCGCAACAGCCTGATGGCCTGGAGCTTCTGCCCGTTGCCCACCAGTGCCTGCAGCTGCAGCGCCAGCTGCGGGTCAAGCACCGTACCGGGCACAAGTGCCGCCGGATAAGAGCTGTGCCGCTGCTCAGCATGGTGGCCGGGACCGTAACCAGGATTGCCCGGCGGCCTCGGGCGATGGTCCTGCTGCTGGATCTGCTGCTGCCGGTTCTGGCTTGGCAGGGTCGCCGCCTCCAGGCGCGCCCTGGCCTCCATGGCCGACTGAACCTGGGCTGCGTAGTGGGCCTGGGAACGCCGGGCCAGATCCAGCTGGTAGCGGTCGGCGTCGGACATGCCCCCATCATGCGGCTTCAGTGCCGTAGCGAGAGCCCAGAGGGTTGCGGCGAGGACAAGGGCAGGAACCAAGACTGTCAGTACGTCGCCCATACCTAGAGCTTAACGCCAGATCCGTTTTATCCACAGCATATGCCCGGCTGCGCATAGTGCGGCCCGACGGTGAGGACCCCTGAGGGGAAGATTCGTCCAGATGGCATGAGTGCGGGACGGGCTGGGACATATGCCGGTGATCCGTATCACAAAGCGGGAATGTAAGCGCCAAGAACGCCCTCCGGCGGCGGACCTACCGGCCAGTATCCCCAGCGGACGGTTAAGGCTGTGGATGAAGGTTGCTGCAAAATTTTAATTTGTCCACAGGCCAGTTTTGATGTTTCCGCAGGTCAGGGCCCATATATGCGGCAAAGAAAATTTCTATCCACAGCTTCCCCCACAGGCTGTGCACAAGCAGCAGGATCTTGTGCACACGTTATCCACAGAGGTGCGAAACTGCCGGCTTTGTGAGTGGCCAGCAGGACGCTAACGTAGCGGAGACGCCCCATTCGGGTGAGTTTTCCTACCGGCCTGAAGACCGGAGCCGGCGACCAGCCGGGCTCCGGGAAGTTTGTGCTGCCCTGTGGAAAACCTGTGGATGAGGCGTCGCCGGGGTTCACCGGCCCGGACCGAAAATGTCAGGGCCTGCTGGTGTAGTTGCATTAGCCCGGGCAGCAGATTCCTGCTGCGCGGACCACCCACGGCACACGGCACACGCGCCTCAGTCCTCCTGCACGGACTGCGGACACAATGGAGGACGGCAGCTTTGTCAATTACGCACCTGGACTCAATCGAAGGTACCCGCGAATCCGAAGGCAGCCGTAAACCTCCCCAGGACATCCCCGCCGAACAGTCCGTCCTGGGCGGCATGATGCTCTCCAAGGACGCCATTGCAGACGTGGTTGAGATCCTGCGCGGGCAGGACTTCTACCGTCCTGCCCACGAAACCATCTATGAGGCCGTCATCGACCTCTATGGCCGCGGAGAACCCGCGGATGCCGTCACGGTGTCCGATGAGCTGACCAAGCGCGGCGAGATCAACCGGATCGGCGGACCGGCCTACCTCCACGAGCTCATCCAGACGGTACCCACGGCCGCGAACGCGGGCTACTACGCCGAGATCGTGGCCGAGCGCGCCGTACTCCGGCGGCTGGTCAATGCAGGCACCAAGATCGTCCAGCTCGGCTACGGGCAGGATGGCGAGGTGGAAGACCTGGTCAACCAGGCCCAGGCGGAGGTCTACGCGGTCGCCGAGCGCCGCACGGCGGAAGACTATGTGGTCCTGAAGGACGTCATGGAATCCACGGTGGATGAGATCGAGGCCTCCGGCCACCGCGGCGAAGGCATGGTGGGCGTTCCCACCGGCTTCTACGAGCTGGACGAGCTGACGCACGGGCTGCATCCGGGCCAGATGATCGTCATTGCCGCCCGTCCTGCCGTGGGTAAATCCACCTTCGCGCTTGACTTTGCCCGCTCGGCCGCCATCAAGAACAACCTGAGCACCGTGATGTTCTCCCTGGAAATGGGGCGCAACGAGATCGCCATGCGTCTGCTGTCCGCCGAAGCCACGATCGGCCTGCAGGACCTTCGCAAGGGCACCATCAAGGACGAGCAGTGGTCCAAGATCGCCACCACCATGGGGCGCATGAATGATGCCCCGCTGTTCATTGATGACAGCCCCAACATGTCCCTCATGGAGATCCGGGCCAAGTGCCGCCGCCTCAAGCAGCAGCACGACCTCAAACTCGTGATCCTTGACTACCTGCAGCTGATGAGTTCGGGCAAGAAGGTGGAGTCCCGCCAGCAGGAAGTCTCCGAGTTCTCCCGTGCGCTGAAGCTGCTCGCGAAGGAACTCCAGGTCCCTGTCATCGCGCTGTCGCAGCTCAACCGTGGTTCTGAGCAGCGCCAGGACAAGCGCCCCATGGTCTCGGACCTGCGTGAATCGGGGTCCATCGAGCAGGACGCCGACATGGTGATCCTGCTGCACCGCGAGGACGTCTACGACAAGGAATCGCCGCGTGCCGGCGAGGCAGACATCCTTGTGGCGAAACACCGTAACGGCCCCACCAAGGACATCGTGGTTGCGTTCCAGGGCCACTACTCACGGTTCGCCAACATGGCGGGGGATGCCGGAGGAGGCGGCGGCTTCTAGGCTGCAGGCTGCCGGGGTTAGTGCGGCTGTGACTGCAGCAGGTGGTTGGGGAGCCTGTTTCCCGGGGCTGCTGCCCTGATCTGCAGGAGCTCCCGCGCGTGGGCGTGGAGCCGCTTGTCCTCCTCGGACACGGGGGTCCATGCCGGGATGGGGACCGAGGTGCCTTCGGCGTCACGGGCAACCATCACGGTGAGGCAGTAGGTGGTCAGGTTCAATTCACGGCCCTTGGGGTCCCCGGAGCGGACATGTACGGCAATGTGCATGCCCTTGGTGCCCGTGTAGACCAGCCGGGCCTCCACCTCCACCACGTGGCCGATCAGCAGCGGCCGGTAGAAGCGCACGCCGCCGGAGAAGACGGCTACCGTGTCCCGGCCGCAGTAGCGCGAGGCGCAGACATATGCGGCCTCGTCGATCCATTTCATGACGATGCCGCCATGGACTTTTCCGCCCCAGTTAACGTCGGTGGGCGCCGCCATGAACCGTAGGACGACGCGCTCGGCGGTGCCGGCGTCGGTATATTCCTGGGCGCTCATGGCTTGCACGATGCGCTCCCGGATCCCGATGCGTGCCAGGGCGTGGTCCCGCTGTTCCAGTTCCTCTGCCGTTACCGGCTCGAACTGCCTTACGGGGACGGGTTTCCCGTCCTCGCCAACGGCCACAAAGATCACCATGCACTGGCTGCGCATGGTAGCCGGCCCGCCCTTGGGGTCCCCCGAGGAAACCGCTGTTCGGATATGCATGGAGGAGCGGCCGGTGTAGACGATAGTGGCCGTGACCTCAACCATGTCGCCAATGTTCACCGGGTCTGCAAAGTGGATGTTTCCCACGTAGGCGGTGACGCAGTAGGACTTGGCCCAGCCCACGGCGGCCGCATATGCCGCCTTGTCCACCCATTCGAGCACCGTGCCGGCGTCAACGGATCCGCTGTGGCCCACGTCCATGGGGGCGGCAAGGAAGCGGAGGGTTACTGAGTTGGCGGCAGTCTCGCTCATGACCGCAGTTTACTGACAGCTATCCCTGGCGCGGATCCCGGCCTTCACAAACGCGTGCATGGACGCCATAAGGCGAGCGGGCCCGGCATCCCCGCGTCATGCAAGAGCCGGAGTGGCAGTTGTTCTAACGATAATGATTATCATTAGTACCATGCTGAAGAGACAGTTTACTTTTCCTGCCCCGACCACCACCCGCCGCGGCCCCTCGACGGAGCCATTTGCGGGGAAGTCCGCACTGCGGCTCCAGACCCCCTTCAGGAAGCCGCTCGTGGCGCCGCTGGCCGCCGCCTGCGGAGCTGCCCTGCTGCTGTCAGGCTGTGCCGCTGGCCCCGTGCAAGGTGCCGCCGACGGTCCGGCCAACCCTTCCCCGTCCGCAGAGGCCACAGCACCCACCGAGCTTCGCGCACCTAAGGCGCGCCTGGTCTACACCTATGCTGGCGGAATTGGAGTGCTGGACGCCGCCACCCTTCAGCCTGCCGGGGACGTTGCACTGGACGGCTACAACCGCGTCAGCCCTGCCGGGGACGGCCGCCACGTCCTGGTGGCGGCGAATGACTCGTTCCGTGTCCTTGATGCCGGCACCTGGACCGAGCGGCACGGCGACCACGGCCATTCCTACGCCGCCCGGCCCGCGCTGACGGACCACGCGTTTGAGGCGAGCAGGCCGGGCCATGTGGTGCGGCACGCCGGCAGGACCGTCCTGTTCAGTGACGGGTCCGGCAAGGTGGAGTCCTTTGAATCGGCTGCACTCGGATCGCTGGCGGAGGACGGTCTTCCGGAAACGTCAACCTATACCGTGCCCAAAGCCCACCATGGGGTGGCGGTGGAGCTGGCGGACGGCAGGCTGCTGGTGACGGTGGGGGACGAGAATGCCCGCAACGCCGTGGCCCTCCTGGGGCAGGGTGAGGGTCAGGGCCGTCAGGAGATCCTCCGGAGCCAGCGCTGCCCCGGCGTCCATGGTGAGGCGGTAGCCGGCGAAAACACCGTGGTTTTCGGATGTGAGGACGGGATGCTGGTGTTCAAGGACGGCAAGTTCGCGAAGGTCTCCAGCCCTGACGCCTACGGCAGGATGGGCAACCAGGCCGGCTCCCCGGCGTCGCCCGTCGTGCTCGGGGACTACAAGGTGGACAAGGATGCCGTCCTGGAGCGGCCCACCAGGATTTCACTCGTGAACACCGGCACCAAATCCCTAAAGCTGGTGGAACTCGGGACCAGCTATTCCTTCCGGTCATTGGGGCGCGGGCCAGCCGGTGAGGCGGTGGTTCTTGGCACCGACGGCACGCTGCGTGTTCTCAATCCGTTGACCGGCGCCACCGTGACCACGGTCCCTGTAGTGCCCGCGTGGCAGGAGCCCGAGGCGTGGCAGGACCCGCGGCCCACCCTGTACGTCCAGGGTTCCACCGCCTACGTAACCGAACCGGCCACGCGGAAACTCCACGCGGTCGATCTGAAGACAGGGAAGACCGTCCGCACAGCAACGTTGGCCCACACGCCCGATGAACTGACGGGCGTCACCGGCTGAGTTAGCAACACCGGCTGAAACCATCGAAGAGATTAAAACGACGGCGGCCGCCCACCGGGCACCGAAGCGCCAGGCGAGCAGCCGCCGTCGTTGTTATCTGGACAGTCACCGCTCTGGAGCGGTGCTGCATAACCGGGAAGGTTACGCGAGTACCTTGAGCTTTGAATCGCTGCGGCCGAACAGGGCTGCGTCGGCCGAGAGGCGGCCGGCTCCGGCGACGGCGACAGCCAGTGCCCCGGCTGCAAGCAGGAGCACCAGTTCGTAACCGCCGGTGGCCACGAAAACCCCGGCCGAGGCGTGGACCAGGAATAGGGCGCCAAGCATGTCCACTGCGAGCAGGGCGGCGAAAACGCGGGTCAGCACGCCGAGGATGAGGGCAACGCCGCCCACCAGCTCCAGGGTGGCGACAACGGGAGCGGCGATCTCCGCGGCCGGTACCCCCATCTTGGCGAAGGACGCCTGCGTGCCGGCGATGGTGAATTCGTTGAACTTCTGCCAGCCGTGTGCGGCGAAGAGGAATCCCGCGATCACTCGCAGGATAGTCAGGGCTGTGGTGGTCTGGGTGGACTGGTTCATGGAGATTCTCACCGTTCGAATCGATTGGGGGGTTGTCTCTGTTGCGCATGCGGTCCGGAGCGCGTCGGGTGAAGCTTCTCTTCCACTCTCCCGAAATTTTGTTGAAGTGTCAACTAATGTGTCGTGGTTATCTTTTTTGCGGCAGCTAGGCTGAACCCGTGCCCCACTCGCCTTCCGCCGCCGTTTCCACGCCAAAACCCGAGAGCCACGGCCGTGAAATCCTCCGGCTTGCCGTGCCCGCCTTTGGCGCGCTGATCGCCGAACCGCTCTTTCTGCTTGCCGATTCGGCCATCGTGGGGCACCTGGGCGTTGCCCAGTTGGCCGGCGTCGGACTGGCCTCGGCGGTGCTGCATACCGCGGTGGGGCTGATGGTTTTCCTGGCTTACTCCACCACCCCCGCGGTGGCGCGGGCGGTAGGGGACGGCCAGTTGGGCAGGGCGCTGGCTGCCGGACGCGACGGCGTCTGGCTCGCCCTGCTGCTCGGGACCGCGCTGGCGATGGCTGGGTTCTTCGCCGCGGAGCCGCTGATCGGGCTCATGGGACCGGGTCCGGAGATCCGCACATTCGCCGTGGACTATTTACGCTGGTCGATGCCCGGGTTGGTCGCGATGCTGCTGATCTTTGCCGGCACGGGCGTGCTGAGGGGGCTGCAGGACACCCGGACGCCGCTGGTGGTGGCCACGGCGGGTTTTTCGCTGAACATCGTGCTGAACCTGGTGTTTGTTTACGGACTTGGGCTGTCTGTGTCCGGGTCTGCCCTGGGAACCAGCATCGCGCAGTGGGCCATGGCCGCCGTGTATCTGGTGATGGTGCAGCGCAACGCCCGTCGCCACGGCGTCAGCCTGCTGCCCGACTGGCACGGGATCCGGGCCATGACCAAGGTGGGCTCCTGGCTCATGCTGCGGACCCTCAGCCTGCGCATCGCCATCCTTGCCACCGTGCTCGTGGTCACCGCCCAGGGTGCCGTGAACCTGGCTGCCCACCAGCTGGCCATGACGGTCTTCACATTCCTCGCCTTCGCGCTGGACGCCCTGGCCATCGCAGCGCAGGCGCTGATCGGCAAGGAGTTGGGGGCGTCCAACCCCGGCAAAGCCCGGATCCTGACCCGGACCATGATCCGCTGGGGCACAGGCTTCGGTATGGCTACCGGGGTGCTGCTCGCCCTGGCGGCCCCGTTCGCCGGTGCCCTTTTCACGCCCGACGCCGGTGTCCAGTCGGTGCTGACCGCGGCCCTGTGGGTTCTGGCCGCAGGCCAACCCCTTGCAGGGTACGTGTTCGTCCTCGACGGCGTGCTGATCGGGGCTGGCGACGCGAAGTATCTGGCGATTGCCGGCGTCGTAAATCTTGCGGTGTACCTTCCGCTGCTGCTTGCGGTGCCGCTCGCCGGTGCCGACGGCGCGGCGGCGCTGGTTTGGGTGTGGGTGGCCTTTTCGCTGGGCTACATGTGCGCCCGCGCGGTGACGCTGGGACTGCGAGCCAGGACAGACCGCTGGATGGTGCTCGGCTCCTAGCCTGCTGCCGGATTCGCGGGCGGAGGCCGGCGCACTAAACTGGAGCGGTGACTTCCCCCGCTAAGCCTGCTGAATCCGATGTGCCTGCCTCCTCGGCGGAGCTGTGGAAACCCGCCCTGCTGCGGGCCGCCGCCGCGCTGGTCTTCGGTGCGATGACTGTGTTCTGGGCGGCGCCTTCCGTGACCGGAATGTCGCTGACGGGCGGAGTGTATCTGCTGGCCACCGGCCTGATCCTGCTGTGGGGCATTCCGCTGACCGGTTTCCGCCGCGACGCGCCTGCCGGCCGCGTGTTGTCGGCCGCGGGAGCTGCCCTCACCGGTGCCGGTGTGGCCCTGCTGTTCCTGCATGGCAGCCTGGTGTTCGCCGTGATTGGCGCTCTGGGCCTGGCCGCGGCGGCGGCGGCTGAACTGTACCTGGGCATCAGGTTCCGCGGACGGCATGTCCTGGCCCGCGACTGGCTGGCCTCCGGAATTATCGGGCTGGGCACGGCCGGCACGCTGCCATTCTTTGCGGGCCTTGGCCCGCATGCGCTGCTGGGGGTTGCCGGCGGCGGCGCAATTATTTCGGGCGTGCTCTGGATCCTGGCGGGCCTCTCGCTCCGGCACGATGCGCGGGCGGACGTGCCAAAGGCCGTAAACTAGTGTCAGGGCTTCTACCCCTTGTAGAACAGCCTTCGCGAACCAGCACCCCTTCAGGACCAGCACACATCACAGCGGGCAGGCCGCATCACGCCGCCCGCACGGGAGGAATCACCTTGGCACACCAGAAACCAGGAGAACCGCGCAATCTGCGGACCTCGGTGAAGGGACCCCTGATGTTCTCCGCCTTCTGGGCTGTGGTTGCGTTCTTCGCAGTGCTGATTTTTGCTTCCGGCGGCAGTGCCCGGTCGCCGCGGTTCGACCTGGCCTTCACTGCCGCCGGCATTGCCTTTATTGTCACCCTTGTCATCGCCGCGATGCTGTCCATGAGCTACAAGGACAACGCCGCCCACCTGGGGAAGGGCTCCGGAGTGAACCTGAGCTCCGCCCGGAAGCCGTCGCAGGGACACGGAGGCCACGGGACGCAGGGTACCCGAAATGAGGGCACCCAGCGCCGCCCGGATGCCCCGGGTTCGGCCGGATCCGGTGACTCCGGACCCGACGGCGCAGCCTCCTAACGCCCCGGCAGCCAGCCGCGCCGGCGCGGTTTAGTCTCTGCCGCGCGCTGCCTGCCTTCCGCTGACTACTTCCCGGTGGGCGCTGACTACTCTCCGTTGGCCCTAACTACTCTCCGCTGGCACGGCGCGCCCGGTACGCCGCCACGTGCGCGCGGTTGGCGCAGTTTCCCGTGTCGCAGTATCGCTTGGAGCGGTTCCGGCTGAGGTCGAGCACGGCCGCGTCGCAGTCATCGGCCGCGCACACGAGCATGCGGTCCATCTCTTTGCTGCGGATCACATCAGCCAGCGCCATGGCCGCTTCGGTGCCCATCCTGTCCGCCAGCGGGGCATCGTGCGTGGTGGCGTGTAGGTGCCAGTCCCACTGGTCGTGCTTGAGGAGCTGGGGGAGTGCCTGGGCTTCGCGCAGGAGCCGGTTCACGCCAGCCACGGCCGTATCCTCATCCGCCGTCCACAGGGTTGCCAGTTCAGTCCGCAGTGCGTGGATGCTGGACAGTTCCGCCGCGTCGTGGGTTCGGGAACCGGTGAAGCCTTCCTGCCGCAGGAACTCGTCCAGATCCTCCACTGCGGCGAGGTGTTCCTCGCCGTTGGCGGCCGAGTTGATGAGGTTCACCACGAAGCGCAGCGAGACTTCCGTGTCAGGGGCAAAGACCACCTTGACTCCTTACAATGCGGGGGCGTAGTGTCAGGACCAATACCCCATTTTACTCCTGACGGGAGGCATCCGTGCCCGCATCGAACAACCGCGCCGAAACGGCTCCAACTTCCGCGGCTCCCGCTTCGGGGGTGGCTCCGGCCACGGCCAATGCCTCCGGCTTCCTCGCGTCAGGACTGGGTGTCGCCCTTTTTTCCTCCGCGATCTTTGGGCTTTCCGGCTCCTTCGCCAAGGCCATGCTGGAAACCGGCTGGACGCCCGGGGCTGCCGTCACCGCCCGGCTGACCGGTGCCGCGCTGATCCTCGCAATCCCCGCGGTTCCGGCGCTCCGGGGCCGGTGGCACCAGCTGAGGTCGAACTGGCTGACCATTGTCCTGTTTGGCCTGATTGGCGTCGCAGGGTGCCAGCTGTTCTACTTCAACGCAGTGGCCCGGCTGTCCGTTGGCGTGGCACTTCTGCTCGAATACCTCGGCCCCGTATTGATTGTGCTGTGGCTCTGGGTGGTCAGCCGGAAGCGGCCGCGCCCCCTCACGATCGCAGGAACGCTGCTGTCCCTGGGCGGTCTGATCCTCGTCCTTGACCTCACCGGTGCTGTGAAGGTCGACGCCGTCGGGGTGCTTTGGGGCCTTGCCGCGGCTGTCTGCCTAGCTATCTATTTCTTCCTCACGGCCAAGGAGAACGACACCCTGCCGCCCATCGTCCTTGCGTCGGGCGGGCTCTTGGTGGGTGCCGCGGTCATGTGGCTGGCGGCGGCCACCGGCCTCCTTCCCATGGCCATGAGCACAGCCGACACCAGGCTCGGTCCGTGGACCACGCCGTGGTGGGTTCCGCTGGGCGGTCTGGTGGTGCTGGCGACTGTCCTGGCCTACGTCTCCGGGATCATGGCTGCACGCGCACTCGGCACCAAAGTGGCCTCGTTCGTGTCCCTCACCGAAGTACTGTTTGCCGTGATCTGGGCCTGGCTGCTGCTGGGTGAACTGCCCGGTGCCATTCAGCTCCTCGGGGGAGTGCTGATCGTCGGCGGGGTGCTGTTCGTCCGGCTGGACGAGCTCCGGGGTGCCAAATCGGGGGCCCAGGCTGCGGTGTGTGCACAGCTTGACCATGCGAACGACGTCGAACCCGTTCCCTGAGTCTTCATTGACTTGGTTACAGAGCTTAAATGCCGGAGGGCCGGACGCAACGCGTCCGGCCCTCCGGTGCGTTCCCGGTCTAGCTGCGGGATGCTTCCTCCTGCTGGGAAGCGTTGCGGCTGGCCTGCTTGCCGGCCTCGTCCAGGGCCTGGGCCACCCTGGTGAGGGCTGCGGCGTGGCCCTGCCAGTCGCTGCGGAACTTGTCAGCGTCCGGGCCCCTCCAGTCGGTGCCTTCAAGCGCCTTGGACAGCAGGGACTTCTGCTTCTCGATTTCATTCGAACCAGCCTGCAGCTTGCTGCCCAGGGTCTTCAGCTGCTGAATGTCTGCACCCATAAGAGCCATTAGATAATCTCCTTTAATCAACGGACCCGATCCAGTCGGCATCCCCAGCGGCCTCCGGCTCGTCCGGAAGATCCATTGCCTAAAAACTATCCTCCGGCCCAAAAGAGTGTCGATGGGCAGCGCTCCCCATGCAGTCCTCCCCATGGGCACATGCTCCGCCCGAAGCGGACACGGAAGGGTCGATCCTCGGCGTTCCAGAGCCTAGCATGAGGGTATGTGCCGGAATATCCGTACCCTCCACAACTACGAACCGCACGCAACGTCAGAGGAGATACACGCCGCGGCGCTGCAGTATGTGCGAAAAATCAGCGGCAGTACCAAGCCCTCGAAGGCCAACGAGGAGGCGTTCGAGCGCGCCGTCCACGAGATAGCACATGTGACCCAGCACCTGCTCGAGTCCCTTGTGACCCATGCCCCCGCGAAGGACCGCGACGAGGAAGCGGCCAAGGCGAAGGCGCGTGCGGCCGTCCGCTTCGGGACGGCCTAGCGTTGGGTACTACCTGCCGAATCGGCGCAGCCTGAGCGAGTTGGCCACCACCAGCACCGAACTCGCGGCCATCGCCACGCCGGCCACCATGGGGTTGAGCAGGCCGAGGGCCGCCACCGGAATGCCCACCGCGTTGTAGAAGAAGGCCCAGAACAGGTTGGTCTTGATGGTGGCCAGCGTGCGCCGGGACAGCTCGATTGCGGTGGCCACCTGCCCGAGGTCGTTGCCCATGACGGTCAGGTCGGCGGCTTCGATCGCCACGTCCGTGCCGGAGCCCATTGCGATGCCGAGGTCGGCCTGCGCCAGGGCCGCGGCGTCGTTCACGCCGTCACCTGCCATGGCCACGGTCGCGCCGCCGGCCTGCAGCCGACGGACGGCTTCCACCTTGCCTTCTGGCAGCACGCCGGCGAAGACATCATCCGCGTCGATTCCGACGTCGGCAGCCACCTGGGCTGCGACCGCGGCGTTGTCGCCCGTGAGCAGGATGGGCCGCAGGCCCAGTGCCTTGAGTCGTGCGACAGCCGCCTTCGACCCCGCCTTGACCGTGTCGCGCAGCTCGATGATGCCGGCAGCCTCGCCGTCCACGGCCACCCAGATTGCCGTGGCGCCGGACTCTTCAGCGGTGCGGAGCGCCTGATCCTGCGCCGGCGTGGGCTCAACGCCGTTCTCCCGGAGCCAACCGCTGCGCCCGGCAACCACGAGCCGGCCTTCAACGGTTCCCACCACTCCGCCGCCCGGCGCGGAACGGAAGCCGACGACGGCGGGCAGGCCCGCGCCGTCGTCCGCTTCGCTGCCGCTGTGGCTGGTGTACGGCCGCCGGCCCGCGGCGGGCACGGCTGACCTTGCGGCCGCAGCGATCGCGGCGGCGATCGGATGCTCCGACGCCGACTCGACGGCACCGGCCAGCCGCAGGACCTCCGCCTCGCTGAACGGGACGAACGCTTCGGTTGCGACGACAGACAGCTGGCCGCTGGTGACGGTTCCGGTCTTGTCCAGCAGGATGGTGTCCACAGTGCGGGTGTCTTCCAGGACCTGCGGACCCTTGATGAGGATGCCCAGTTGGGCACCGCGGCCCGTCCCGGTCAGGAGGCCCACGGGGGTTGCCAGGCCAAGGGCGCAGGGGCATGCGATGACCAGCACGGCCACCGCGGCCGTGAAGGCTGCGCGAAGCTCCGGCCCCGTGATGTCCGGGCCGGCGGTCAGCAGCCAGCCGCCGAACGTGAGGACGGCGATGGCCAGGACCACCGGCACGAATACGGAGCTGATCCGGTCAGCCAGCCGGGCGATCGGCGCCTTGCCGGTCTGCGCCTGCGAAACGAGCCGCCCCATCTGGGCCAGGGTGGTTTCGGCGCCGACACGCGTGGCCCGGACCAGCACCCGGCCGGACGTGTTGATGGTGGCACCGGTGACCAGGCTGCCCGGACCGACGTCCACGGGAACCGATTCGCCGGTGACCAGCGAGGCGTCCACCGCCGAGGCGCCGTCCACCACCACTCCGTCGGTAGCAATCTTCTCCCCGGGGCGGACCACTATCAGGTCCCCGACCGCCAGCCGGCTGGCGGGGATTTTTATCTCGGTGCCGTCCTGCAGGATTGTGGCATCCTTGGCGCCGAGGTCCAGGAGGGCGTGCAGGGCGTCCCCGGCCTTCGACTTGGCGTTAGCCTCCAGGAAACGTCCCAGCAGGAGGAAAGTGGTGACCACGCTGGCCACCTCGAAGTACAGGCCGCCGGAACCCGTCCCCATTTCCTCCATGCCGGGGTGTTCGGTCAGGCGGGGGCTGGCGAGGAGCTGCCAGGCGGAAAACAGGTAGGCGGCGATGACGCCGAGCGACACCAAGGTGTCCATGGTGGAAGCGAAGTGGCGGGCGTTGATGGCGGCCGCCTTGTGGAACGGCCAGGCCGCCCAGCTGACCACGGGCAGCGCCAGGGCAGCCACCACCCAGCCCCAGTTGGGGAACTGGAAGGCGGGAAACATCGAGATCAGGAACACCGGGACGGCCAGGACTGCCGCGACCAGCAGGCGCGGTTTCAGTTCGGATGCCTTGCCGCCATGGGCCATGTGGTCCTGGTCCTCCGCCGGTCCGCCATGCTCCGCGTGCTCGCTCGTTCCTTGCTTAGGCGCACGCTTCTGCACTCCGGCACCGGCGTCGGCTGCCTGCGTCGTCGGGTAGTGGGCTGGCCTGACTTTTGCCTTGTAGCCGGCGGCGGCCACCTGGTCGGTGATCTGCTGGTCCGTGATGCCTGCCGGGACTGTTACGTGCGCCGTTTCCAGGGGGAGATTGACGGTGGCCTGGACGCCGTCGAGCTTGGCGAGCTTCTTTTCCACTCTGTTCACGCACGACGCGCAGGTCATACCCTCGACGTCGAGTTCGATCACCCGCTCGGCCGAGCCTGCGGGAAGGTGTTCGGTGCGCATGAATGGTCCTTCTGTGGTGGTGCTCGGTGCTGTGGTGGTATCCGGCGCTCTGGCCGTGCTCAGTGCGAGTTGGAGGCGGGGGTCAAGCCTCGTTGGCCACCACCAGGTAGCCCGCCTCGGCCACGGCCTCGCCGATTTCCGAGGGGGAGAGCTTCTGCGTGGAGGTGATGGTGACAGTCGAAATGCCGCCCGCGTTGAGGTCGATGTCGATGTCCTCGACGCCAGCCAGTGCCTCGAGCTCCTCGCTGACGGCGGAAACACAGTGCCCGCAGGTCATTCCGGAGACGTGGACCTTTGTGGAGATGGTGCTCATTGCTGACTCCTCGTTGGTTCGCTGACTGGGTTGGCCAGCTGGATGGGTGGTGGGTTTGCCGTTAGCGCAGCAGGCGCCCGATGGCACCAGCCGCCTCCTTGACCTTGACGTCGATGGCCTCGGCCCGCAGACCAGGATCAGGTTCAGAGGCAGCCCCGACAACGCAGTGGCCGATGTGTTCTTCCACGAGGCCCAGGCTGACGGCGTGCAGGGCCTTGGTCACGGCCGCGACCTGCGTGAGGATGTCGATGCAGTACTTGTCCTCCTCGACCATCCGGGCGATTCCGCGGACCTGTCCCTCGATCCGCCGGAGCCGGCGCAGGTACGCATCCTTGTCCGCCGTGTAGCCGTGCTGCAGGGGATCAGTTACAGCTTCTTCGCTGGGCGCCGTGGGCGTCCGACCTTCGGAAGTCTCCATACGCTCCAACTTATACCCCTAGGGGGTATCAGTCAAGGAAGATGCGGGACGGTCAGCGAGGGTGCGAAAGCTTGGGAAGCGAAAGGAAACCCGGCGAGATTTCGGGCAACAAAAAGCTCCGGAGCGCGTTATTGGGGGATACGCACTCCGGAGCAGTCTTTGGGCGGCCTCTTTATCGGCCTGCCTGATTAGCTTACTTGCCGGTAGCCAAGTTGGCCACCGGCTCGAATAACTACTTTCGCTTTACTTTCCCCGGGCGCATGAATCAGGTGCCTGGAGTCGGTGCCGAAGCCGCCGTCAGGCTATTCCGGCTGGTCCTGATGCGCTGCCATCCGGAAGGGAACCACCAGTACGGGCCTGCTCTGGTGATGGGTGAGCCAGGCAGCCACGGAACCGTTGAGGAGTTCCGTTATGCGGTGCCCGAAGCCGCGTTCCGGCGTGCCAACAATGATCATCGGGGCATTGACTTCCGAGGCCAGCCTGCCGAGGGCGCGGGCGGGGTCCCCGGCCAGCGTGCGCAAGGTCCAGGCCGGGCCGCCGTCCTGGAGGGCCGACGTGATAACAGACTTCAGTTCTGTGGTCACGGAACGGATATCGTCGTCGTCCCTGTCCGGATGCAGGGAAAGGCGGTGCGCGGAGCGTGCCGGGTCCCACTCGACGAGATAGCTTGCCTCGTCCACATAGGCGCAGAGCAAAGGGGCCGACAGCTTCCGGGCGAGGGTGACTGCGGTCTTAAGGACCTCCGGATGCTGGCCGGGGACCATGCCCACGAGGAGGGGAGGCGGCCCGCTGAAATGCTCTGCATCCATAATCAATTGTGTGCCCGCGGCGTCGGGAAACACCAGAGCCATCCGCGCCTTCGCCCCAGCTCAGCGGCTGTTTTAGACCCTGCGGTGCGGCGGCTGCTCCGTGCGGGCGGCTACAGAATTCTCCTTGAATCCCGGCCGCCGCAAGCCTAGCGTGGAGACGTAGAAAGGCGGCATCCCATGCAGATTTACATGTGGTGGCTTGATCTGGACCTGAAAAGCAAGGAATGGCTTCGTGAGAACCTGCGGGCCGGCGACATTCCGCTGTTCGTGATGCAGGGGATCGCCGAAGCGGGAGGTCCGCACCCGGATACCCCGCAGGCAGTCCTCACCGAAGCCGAGTGGGATTTCATCGAGACGCAGTCTGAGTTCGTGGACTGAGGAGTTCGTGGACTCACCGGTTCGCGCACCCGCGGGCCGGTCAGGCCGCCCGCACCACAGGTAACTCGTCCCAGTGCGTGGTGTAGCGCGGCGAACGCATGTCACGCTTCATGGTCCAGTCAAGGCCGCTCCTCAGGCCTGCGAACCCGAGCCCGATCGTGCCCCTGCCGTACTTCCGGCTGATCTGCTCAAGCAGCGGGCCGATTCCGCGTTCCTCGTGCGGGTTGGTGAAGGGCTCGAGTGGCTGCTGATTGCCGGAAGGCCGCAGGTCCGTGACCATGATGCCGGCACGGGCGTATTTGACGCCGTCCCGGATCGCGGGAAGCAGGGCGTGGGCGGCCCGGGTGAGCAGCACCGGGTCTGCGGTGGCCATGGGCAGGGGAACGCACACCGAGGGGAACGACTTGTCGTTCGGGTTGTAATGGGACGTGCCGGCGAATGCTGTCAGGACCTTGGCCTGAAGGTGGTGCCGGGCGAGCCGGGCACTGGCCTGCTGGGCATACACGCTCAGGACCTGTCGAAATTGGGGGACCGAGGTCAGGGGAGTGGAAAACGAGCGGGAGAAGATCAGCTGGTCCCGCCCCACGCGCTCCTCCTCCAGCGGAATGCAGGGAGTGCCGCGCAGCTCCAGTACGGTGCGCATCAGCACCACCGAAAAGCGGTCGCGCACCATCACCGGGTCCGCCCGGCTCAGCTCCAGGATGGAGCAGATCCCCATGGCGTTCAGCCGCCTTTCCAGCCGGCCCGCCACGCCCCAGACTTCCGAGACCGGCAGCCGGGCCATGAGCAGTTCACGCGCCTCCGGGGGCATCGACTCCCAGCGGCACACCCCTCCCAGCGCGGCGTTGTTCTTGGCCCAGCGGTTGGCGAGTTTGGCGAGCGTCTTGGTGCCGGCGATGCCGACGCACACGGGCACCCCGACGTTGCGCTGGACCGCGGCCTTGATGGCCCGTCCAAGTGCCATCACCTGTTCGGGGCTGCCCTTGATGCCCAGGAAAGCCTCGTCGATACTGTAGACCTCGAGCCAGGCAGAGTAGCGTCCCAGAAGTTCCATGACGCGGGCACTGATGTCGCCGTACAGTTCGTAGTTGCTGGACCGGGCAACGAGGCCCCACTCCTTGGCCCGTGGGGCGATCTTGAACCACGGTTCACCCGTGCTGATTCCCAAAGCTTTGGCCTCCGGACTGCGGGTCACGGCACAGCCGTCGTTGTTGGAGAGCACCACCAGCGGCTTGCCTTCGAGGGAGGGGTCGAAGGCACGCTCCGCGCTGGCGTAGAAGCAATTCACGTCCACTAGCGCAATCTGCTGCCGCGCCTCAGACATGGTGCAGGCACCTCGTGGCTACTCCCCAGATGGTGAGGTCGGCGAGGGCGGGGACGCTGATGTCCGGATACAGGGGGTTGGCCGCCTGGAGCACCACACCGGCCGCGGTGATCTTCAAACGCTTGATGGTGAGCTCGCCATCCAGCACCGCGACCACCACGGATCCGTCCCGCGGTTCCAGTGCACGGTTGACGATCAGTTCGTCGCCGTCGCTGATGCCGGCCTGCTCCATGGAGTCCCCGGACACCCGGACGATGTAGGTGCTGGTGATGTCCTTGATCAGGTGCTCGTTCAGGTCGATGCGCCCGTCAAAGTAGTCCTGGGCAGGCGACGGGAAGCCCGCCGCCACGGCCACCGGCGAGATCAGCACCAGCCGCAAGGAAAGTCCCGCCTCTATCACGCGGGGACCAATAATCACGCCCACAACACACCTTTTTTCGAATATATGTTCGATAATCCAGTGTAGTCCCCGGCGCCGACAGAAAGCAGCCCGGCACGGGCAGCGGTTGTATTCATCACACGTTCGTCGTGCCGTCTCCGCCGCAGCGGGTCGGCGTCGCATACTGGTCTCATGGGGATGCAAGGCGCAGGAGGATCAGTGGTGGAAACCTTGAAGAGGGTGGTGCGGAACGAGTACTTTCCGGCAGCAGCCGTGCTGACGCTGGTGGTGGTCTTCTGGGTTGCGGGCCTGTTTGGCGGACTGTCCCTGCTGAGCCGGAGCCAGCCGCCGATCGCCACGCTCACCTGGCTGCTGTTCGTTTACGCCGCCGCCGTCCTGACGCCGCTGGCCGGAATCCTGGCCGCCGCCGATCTGCTCCGCCGGTGGTGGCGAAACCGTGCCGCGAAAGCCGGCACCGCCAAAGACCGTGCGAGGACTGGGTCCTAGGGCCGTCTCTCGCGACCTGTCCGGGCGAACCCGTGGGGGCCAAAACCATTGCAGCTCCTCCGCCCGAGTGGTTGCATGGGGTGCATGAATGCCTCAGAGAGCTTCGTTTTAGCAATCGGGACCAAAAAGGGCCTCTGGCTGGCCACCAGCCAGGACCGGAAACAGTGGTCCTTTTCCGGCCCGCACTTCCTGATGAGCGAGATACCGAGCATCGGAATCGACACCCGGGACGGCCGCACCCGCATCATGGTGGGGGTGCGGTCCGAGCACTGGGGCCCGTACGTCGCCCACTCGGACGACCTGGGCGCCAACTGGACCGAGCCCGAGCAGGGCGCCATCAAGTTCCCCGAAGGCACCGACGCCGCCGTGGAACGCATCTGGCAGATCTACCCCGATGCGGAATCCCGACCGGGGGTTATCTGGGCTGGCGCCGAGCCTATTTCGGTGTGGAAATCGACCGACGGCGGTGAGCACTTCGAGCTGAACCGCGGTCTCTGGGACCACCCGCACCGCAGTGAGTGGGGTGCCGGTTATGGCGGCGCGGCCGCCCACTCGATCGTGGTCAACCCTGCCGGGGACAACGTGCACGTGGCCATGAGCACCGGAGGCGTGTACCGCTCGCTCGACGGCGGGACGTCCTGGGAGCCGCGGAACAAAGGCATCTCCGCCTACTTCATGCCCGATCCCAACCCGGAATTCGGCCAGTGCGTGCACAAGATAGCGGCGGATGCCGCCGTCGAAGGCCGCCTTTATGCGCAGAACCACCACGGCGTGTACCGCACCGATGACAATGCCGAGAACTGGGAATCGATAGCGGAGGGCTTGCCGGCCGACTTCGGCTTCGTCATGCTGACGCACCCCAGGCGTGCGGGCACAGCCTGGGTTGTCCCGCTGAAGGCCGACGGCGAACGCATCCCGCCGGACGGAAAGCTCGCCGTGCACCGCACCGACGACGCCGGCGTCACGTGGAAGCGCCTGGACTCCGGGCTGCCGCAGTCAGAGTTCAATGCCGTGCTCCGTGACGCGGCCGCCGTGGATTCTGCCGAACCCGCCGGGGTGTACTTCGGAACGCGCGGCGGCGTCGTGTATGCCAGTGCCGACGAAGGCGAAACCTTTGCGGAGGTGGCGTCCCACCTGCCGGATGTGTTGTGCGTCCGCGCTGCTGTTGTGGCCGGGGCACTGGTTACTGAGGCGGCGTCTGCATGAGGATGTGCTGTGGCTGAGATCAGCGTGGTCCTTCCCAGCGTCCTCCAGCCGCTCGCCGGCGGGCAGTCCATACTGACTACACCCGCCGACGGGGCGGTGACTGTGGGGTGGTTGCTGGATTCCGTGACCGGGACTTACCCGGTGCTCGCCAGGCGGCTGCGGGACGAGACGGGTGCGCTCCGCCGCTACGTGAATATTTACGTGAACGGTGAGGAGGTCCGGCGTCTCCGCGGCCTGGAAACGGAGGTTTCTGCCGGCCAGGAAGTGCTGATTATTCAGTCGGTGGCCGGCGGTTAGGTGGTTCAGGCGACGCGCCAAACGCTGCATTCGTCCGTATTGATGGCTTTGCGCATGCCCGTGTGATGATCCATGATCCACACGACGCCGATGCCCGGGGCGGTCTCCTGGACGCTGCCACGGCGGATAATGACGTCGTCGTAGCTGGGGCCTACCGACAGGCGGGCCTCGATCTCGTCGCCGCGGTGCAGCTGGTCCAGGGCACGGACCCGGGTGATATGGGGTTTGGCTTCCTTTAACATGGCGTGGCCTCCTGAGCTGGAGCTGGTGCCTGCAATTGCCGGCACGTCCAGTGTGGCGCGGCATTGTTGCGCACGCGTTTCCTGCCCGTTAGCGCCCGGTTAGTTTCCGGAGCCGACGCGGTTTCCGCGCGTCATCGCAGCTGAGGGCCCCAATGGCGGCCATCGGGCACCCTAGGTCGGGGACCCTACGAGGGTGCCTGCATCCGGTGGCGCATTTCGCCGACGCCGCGCAGATAGGTGACGAGTTCGTCGGCGGGGGCGAGGAAGCGCTGGGGCACGCGGCCGACTCCCACTATCTCCGGAACCTGGAAGACCATGTCCGAGGTGTTGCCCTTCTGGACCTGTTCGCTGTTGATCTCACAGCCCAGTTCGATGCTGTCCGGATCCTCAAATTCGTCGGCGGTGACCAGCAGCGGACCGGGCCGCCCGAACCGGGGGAAGGACTTGGCGAGGCTGTACTGTGGCGCCGGCCCGGTTGACTGCATGGTGCGTTCGGACAGGTCCTGCCCCATGATCCTGGCGACGTGCCTCCACGCCTTGTCCGCCGGGATGTTCGTGGGCGCGTGCGACAAGACGCGTGGCCGGCTAATGCCCTGCGAGGCATCCTACTGGCTGTCGCGGCCCGCAACGCCGTTTCCGCAGCCGGCTGACTGCAGTAAAGGTCTTGAGCTGACGCCAGAACGGAAGACGGTGGTGGCCCGCACGTATGTGATGGTGTAGCCCCGGCAGCCACGGGTGAACGCCCCGTTCGGTAATTGAAAGGTCATAGGATGGGTGCGGACAGCACCGGCCGGCATAAGCCATTGACCGAAGCCATTGACCGCCGATTCTTCTGGAACAAGACTTTCAGTGGGCCAGCAGCCCGCCACCGTCGACCAGGAGGAGCCAGCGATGACCACGCAGGAAACCGAGGCAGAGGCGGCCTACCGGGCCGGCACGGAGTGGTTCAAGAGTGCGGTCGTGTACCAGATCTATCCGCGCAGCTTCGCTGATTCGGACGGCGACGGCATCGGCGACCTCCGGGGGATCATCGGCAAGCTGGACTACCTGCACAAGCTGGGGGTCGACGTCGTCTGGCTGTCCCCGGTGTACCGGTCACCGCAGGATGACAACGGCTACGACATCAGCGACTACCGCGAGATCGACCCCGTGTTCGGCGACCTGGGGACCCTCGACGAACTGCTGGACGGCCTGCACTCGCGGGGCATGAAGCTGGTGATGGACCTCGTGGTCAACCACACCTCGGACGAGCACCCGTGGTTCGTGGAATCCCGCTCCAGCAAGGACAACCCGAAGCGGGACTGGTACTGGTGGCGGCCGCCACGCGAGGGCGCCGAGCCGGGTGCACCAGGTGCCGAGCTCAACAACTGGGGCTCTGCCTTCTCGGGGCCTGCCTGGGAGTATGACGCCGAGACAGGGGAGTACTACCTGCACCTGTTCTCCAGGAAGCAGCCGGACCTCAACTGGGAAAACCCGGAGGTGCGGGCCGCGGTGTACGACATGATGAACTGGTGGCTTGACCGCGGGGTGGACGGCTTCCGGATGGATGTCATCAACTTCATCTCCAAGGAGCAGTCGCTGCCGGACGGTCCGCAGGCCGAAGGGATGCTCTACGGCGACGGCGGCCCGCACTTCATCTGCGGTCCGCGCATCCACGAATTCCTGCAGGAGATGCACCAGGAAGTCTTCGCGGGGCGGGACAAGGACTTGCTGACCGTGGGCGAGATGCCGGGCGTCACCGTCGAGGATGCCGTCCTCTTCACCGATCCCGGCCGGCGGGAGGTGGACATGGTGTTCCAGTTCGAGCACGTGGCACTCGACCAGGAGGGCGGCAACAAGTGGCGGCCCAAGAAGCTGCTGCTCACCGACCTCAAAAAGTCCCTGGGCCGCTGGCAGGAAGGGCTTGCCGGTCGCGGCTGGAACAGCCTCTACTGGGGAAACCACGACCAGGCCCGCGCCGTTTCCCGGTTCGGCGACGACGGCCAGTACCGGGAGCTGTCGGCGAAGATGCTGGCCGCCGTCCTGCACCTGCACCGCGGCACGCCGTACGTCTACCAGGGCGAAGAGCTGGGTATGACCAACATGGCGTTCGGCGCCATCAGCGACTACCGGGACATCGAAGTCCTCAACCACCACCGCGAAGCCACCACGCACCTGGGCCACACCGACGCCGAGGTCCTCGCGGCCCTGGCACGGCTCAACCGGGACAACGCCCGGACTCCCGTGCAGTGGGACGCGAGCCGGCACGGCGGCTTCACCACGGGGGCGCCCTGGATTGCGGTGAACCCCAACGCCAACGCGATCAACGCCGCCGCCCAGGTTGACGACCCCGAGTCCGTCTTCAGCTTCTACCGCAAGGTGATCGCCTTCCGGCACTCGGATCCCGTCGTGGCCTACGGCGATTTCAGCATGCTGCTGCCCGACGACGAACACGTCTACGCGTTCAAGCGCTCCCTCCCGAACGGCGAACCAACCAACAGTGAAGCACCGAACAATCAGGCAGCCGGTGCTGAACTTCTGGTGCTGGCCAACTTTTCGGGGACCGGCCGGACGGCCGACGTAGACGGCGGCACCTGGTCCACCGAGGGCGCCGAGCCAGTGCTCGGCAACTACCCGCCGGACGCCGGGGAAGTGCAGCCGTTCGATCTCCGTCCGTGGGAAGTGAAGGTCTTCCGCCGGAGCCTGTAGCCAGTGCACCTGCCCCTACGGCGCAGGGCTGACCTCAGGGCGCCAGGCGGTCGCCGGGCCGGTGGACGCGGAACCAACGGTAGCCGTACCGGCCCAGCTCAACGGTGAACCCGCCGTCGGCCTCCAACGGAACGTTCCCGCCGTCGAACAAATCCAGCAGCATGGCGTCCCTGAACGCCCGCGGCGGACTGTCCCCGGACCCGACGTTCGCGGTGACCTTGACCGGCGCGTCGCCGAAGTTGTGGAGCAGCACCACCGTGGCCTCCGGCGAGCTGCAGCGGTGCGCAAACACGGCGGGCTCGGGCTGTTCGAGGACGGCAAACTCGCCCCAGCCCAGCTCCGGCGACTCGCGGTACCGCTGGATGAGGGTGGCCATGAAGTTCCAGAGCGACCCGGGGTCCCGTTTGGCGCTGGCCGCATTGACCTTTTCCGGGCCGTACTCCCCGCGGGGCAGCGGGACCACCAGCTCGGACACCTTGGCGCTGGAGAAGCCGCCGTTCTTTTCGTCGTTCCACTGCATGGGCGTGCGGACGGCGGCCCGGCCCTTCTGCCGCAGGTCCTCGCCCATGCCGATCTCCTCGCCGTAGAAGAGCACCGGTGTGCCGGGCAGGGAGAACATCAGCGAGTAGACCATCCGGATCCGGTCGGTGTCGCCGTCCAGCATCGGCGGCAGCCGGCGCCGCAGGCCCCGCCCGTAGAGCTGCATGTTCTTGTCCGGTCCGAACGCGGCGAAGACCTCTTCCCGCTCGCCGTCGCTGAGCTTGTCCAGCGTGAGCTCGTCATGGTTGCGCACGAACATCGCCCAGTGGTTGTCGGGATGCAGCTGCGGACGGGTTTTCAGCGTTTCGGCCAGCGGCCGGGCGTCCTGCCTGGCGAGCGACAGGTAGATGTGCTGCATGGACATGAAGTCGAACTGCATGTTCAGTTCGTTGCCTTCGGCGCCGCCGAAATACTCCAGCTGGTCCTTGTACGGCAGGTTCACCTCGCCCAGCAGAACCGCGCCGCCGTTGCGCCGGTTGACGAAGCTGCGCAGGGCACTGAGGTAGTCATGCGGGTCGATGCTGGCCGCCTCGTCCTTGGGCGCGCCGCGGGTCTCCAGGAAGAACGGGACCGCATCCAGCCGGAATCCGTCCAGCCCGAGCTCCAGCCAGAGGCCCATGGCCTTGGCGATCTCGTTGCGAACCTTGGGGTTGGTGACGTTGAGGTCCGGCTGGTGCTCCATGAACATGTGCAGGTACCACTCGCCGGTGGCATCGTCCTGCGTCCAGAGGGAGGTCTGTTCGCCCGGGAACACCACTTCGGAGGACGTGTCCGGCGGCGGATCGCTTCGCCAGACGTAGTAGTCCCGGTATGGGTTGTCCACGGATTTGCGGGCCTCGACGAACCAGGGGTGCTGGTTGGAGGTGTGGTTTACCACGAAGTCAGCGATCACCCGGATGCCGCGGTCCTTCGCGGTGCGGATGAACTCCACAAAATCGCCCAGCGTGCCCAGCCGGCGGTCGACGTCGAAGAAGTCGGTCACGTCGTAGCCGTCGTCCCGGTCCGGTGACGGATAAAAGGGCATGAGCCAGATGCAGTTCACGCCCAGCGCCGCCAGATAGTCCACGCGCTGGGTCAGGCCGCCGAAGTCACCGGTGCCGTCGCCGTCGTAGTCAAAGAAGGTTTCCACGTCCAGGCAGTAGACGACGGCGGATTTCCACCACAGGTCCGATGTCTCCGCGATGTTCATGCCACGGGCACCTTCCGCAGCTGCGGCAGGACGCTCTGCGCGAAGGCGTCGATGAACGGCGCCTGCTCCTGTCCCACGAAGTGGAGGTACAGCTCGTCGAAGCCGAGGTCCAGATACTCGCCCAGCCACTGCACGTGGCGGTCCAGGCTGGCGGAGACGTTCACCGATTTCCGCACCTGGGTTTCCCCGACGTCGGCGCTGACGCCGTCGAAGTGCGCCGCGGTCGGCAGGTCCCAGGGGATGGGCGGGGTGAAGACGTTTGAACGCCACTGGTCCAAGGCAATGGCGACGGCGTCCTCCTCCCGGGGAGCCCAGGACAGGTGGATCTGCAGCACGGCCTTCCCCTTGCCGCCCCCGGACCGGTACGCAGCAAGCATTTCGGTGAGCTTTTCGGCCGGCTGGTTCACCGTCACCAGGCCATCAGCCCAGCCGGCGGCCCGGCGGGCCGTATCCACGCTGATGGCCGGTGCGATCAGGGGCGGCGGCGGCGAGGGCACATCCCAGATCCGCGCCTGCTCCACGGTGACCAGCCCGTGGTGGGTCACCTCCTCGCCCGCGTGCAGCCGGCGGATGACGTCCACGCACTCCTCCAGCCGGCGCTGCCGCGTCTCCTTCAGCGGCCAGGGGTCGCCCGTGACGTGCTCGTTCATGTTCTCGCCGCTGCCCGGGGCCATCCAGAACCTGCCCGGAAACATGGACGCCAGCGTGGCAGAGGCGTGGGCGATGATCGCAGGGTGGTACCGCTGCCCGGGCGCGGTGACCACGCCGAAGCGCAGGCCGGTGGTGGCCAGGGCAGCCCCGAGCCAGGACCACGCGAAGCCCGAATGCCCCTGCCGCGCCGACCACGGTTCGATGTGGTCCGAGCACATGGCGGCGTCGAAGCCCGCCTCCTCGGCGAGCCGCACGTCCTTCAGGAGCTGGCCGGGGCTGATCTGTTCATGCGATGCGTGAAATCCGATAGCTGCCATCGTTAATGTCTACCGGCGGGCGGGGGGCATGTCGAGGGCGGGGCCGTGTCGCGGTGGGCGGCCGGCGATCGTCACTTGGACCCGCGATCCTCAAACCGACCCGCGATCCTCAAACGGACCAGTCCTGACCCGGGGGGTGGCGTCCGGCAGGGTCCCGGGCAAGAATGGGGCCTATGCAGCTGCCGGTCATGCCCCCTGTCGCCCCCATGCTGGCCAAATCGGTCGGTGCCATCCCCGAAGGCCGCCTGAGCTACGAGCCGAAATGGGACGGATTCCGCTCCATCATCTTCCGCGACGGCGACGACGTGGAGATCGGCAGCCGCAACGAGAAGCCGATGACGCGCTACTTCCCCGAACTTGTGGAGGCACTGAAGTCCAACCTGCCGCCCAAATGCGTGATCGACGGTGAGATCGTTTTGGTGGGGCCGTCCGGGGACCGGCTGGACTTCGACGCCCTGCAGCAGCGGATCCATCCCGCGGCCAGCAGGGTCAAGCTGCTCTCCGAACAGACACCGGCCAGGTTCGTGGCCTTCGATCTGCTGGCCCTCGCCGACGAGGACTTCAGCGGCCGCCCCTTCGCTGAGCGGCGGGCGGCCCTGGAACAGGCTTTCGCCGCCGCCGCCGCCCCGGTCCACCTGACTGCCGCCACACAGGACCCGGAGCTGGCAGGAAAATGGTTCCACCAGTTCGAGGGCGCCGGCCTGGACGGAATCATTGCCAAGCCGCTGGACGGGTCCTACCAGCCGGACAAGCGGGTGATGTTCAAGATCAAGCACGAACGGACCGCCGACTGTGTCCTGGCCGGCTACCGCGTCCACAAGAGCGGCCCCGACACCATCGGGTCGCTGCTGCTGGGCCTGTACAGACCGGACGGCGAACTCGCCAGCGTGGGCGTGGTTGGCGCCTTTCCAATGAAGCGGCGCAAGGAGCTTTTCGAGGAGCTCCAGCCCCTCGTCACCAGCTTCGATGAGCACCCGTGGGCCTGGGCCAAGCAGGAGGAAGGCACCCGGACACCGCGCAACGCGGAGGGCAGCCGGTGGAGCGCGGGCAAGGACCTGTCCTTCACGCCCTTGCGGCCGGAGCGGGTGCTGGAAGTGAAATACGACCACATGGAAGGCGAACGGTTCCGCCACACCGCCCAGTTTGTGCGGTGGCGCCCGGACCGGGACCCCGAGTCCTGCAACTTTGAACAGCTCGAGGAACCGGTGAAGTTTGACCTCGCCGAAGTGCTCGCCACCTGACGGCTGCTTAAACCCCGACGGCGGTCCGCCCCTTCCGAAAAAGGGCGGACCGCCGTCGTAAAGCGGTTGGCTTGGGCAGGCCTACTTGAGGCCGAGCTCCTTGGTGGGAACCTTGTAGGTCTCCTTCGCCGTCAGGGCCGAGATGGCAGCGATGCCGCAGATGACCGCGGTGAAGATGCTGATCTGCACCCAGCCGCCGGGCTTGATGCCGCCCATGGCCGCGACGATGGCCGGAGCGAAACCGGCCATGAGGAAGCCGAGCTGCGTACCGATGGCCAGGCCGGAGAAGCGGACCTTGGTGCTGAACATCTCTGCGTAGAAGGACGGCCAGACGGCATTCGCGGCGGCGTAGCCGCAGGAGAAGAAGGCGATGGCGGCCAGGAACATCAGCGGCACGTTGCCGGACTCGAGGCTCAGCAGGAACAGCGGGGCCAGGGCCGCACTGGACAGGGCGCCGTAAATGTAGACGGGCTTCCGGCCGATCCGGTCGGCCAGCTTTCCGAACAGCGGCTGGGTGCCCAGAGCCACGAGGTTGGCGCCAACCACGAGCCAGAGGGTGGTGGTGCCGTCCACGCCGGCAACGGTCTTGGCGTAGCTGATGGCGAGGGTGCCGAACACGGTGGACACTGCGGCGATGAAGGCGCAGCAGATGACCCGGAGGACATCGCGCCAGTGGGCCTTGAGCAGGTCGGCCACGGGCAGCTTGGCAATCTCGGCTGACTTCTGCGCGGCTTCGAACGCCGGCGGCTCGTGCAGCGTGCGGCGGATGAAGAAGGCAATCAGAACAACCACGGCGCTGAGCCAGAAGGGGATCCGCCAGCCGATGCCGTACTTGATCTCGTCGGGCAGTGCGAGCACCGGAATGAAGACGAGTGCCGCCAGGATCTGGCCGCCCTGCGTGCCGGTCAGCGTCCACGACGTGAAGAAGGAACGCTGGTTGTCCGGTGCGTGCTCCAGGGTCATGGACGATGCGCCGGCCTGTTCACCGGCCGCGGAGAGGCCCTGGCAGAGGCGGGCCAGCACCAGCAGGGCCGGAGCCCACCAGCCAACGGTGTTGAAGTCCGGCAGGCAGCCGATCAGGAACGTGGAGGCGCCCATGAGGACCAGGGTGAACATGAGGACCTTGCGCCGTCCCACCCGGTCGCCGAAGTGTCCCAGGACAACGGCGCCGACGGGCCGCGCGATGTAGGCAAAACCAAACGTCGCAAACGACATGATGGCGGCGTTGGCGTCAGCGTTCGGGAAAAACACGTGCGGGAAGATCAATGCGGCTGCCGAGCCGAAGATAAAAAAGTCGTAGTACTCGACGGCGCTGCCGAGGAAGCTGGCAAGGGCTGCCTTCTTCGGTGTCCCGGCCGGGGCAACAGTGCCCGGCGCGGCGGACGGAATGGTCTGGCTCATGGTGTTCCTTCAGGGGGACGACGTTGTCGCGGGATAAATCAGGTCGCGGCCGCCGTCCGTTTGGGGAGGGGGCGGCTGGAGGTCCTTGGAAGACCCGGACTGAGTAGCCACATGGTGAGAGCTACTTGTGCGATACAGCAATGATGGCTGTGAGGGCAGTCACCTGTCAAGAAACCTGCTCACGATCTAGAAATAGCTCTCACATTGTGGCAACATCGAGTTATGAGTGTGAAGGAAGCCACAGGCGAAGACGCCTCCCCAAGTGCCCCCGTTGAGCCGGATGCCGCCACGGAACCAGATGCCACCGTTGAACCGGACGCCCCTGCTGGGGAAGCAAAGCCCGCCAAGGGGGAATCCCGCACCGATATGGTGGGCAAGGCCCTGGGCCTGCTGGTCCTGCTGGGGGATGAGCCCCGCGGAGCCAGCGCGGCGGAGATTTCCCGGCGCGCTGACCTCCCCTTCAGCACCACCTACCGGCTCCTCGGCTCGCTCACCCGCGACGGGTTCGTGGACTACGAGCCGGACGGCCGCCGCTACCACCTTGGCCTTCGCATTTTCCAGCTGGGCCAGGCGGTCTCCAACCACCACGGCTTCGCCGGCACGGCGCTGCCCATCCTGCGCCGCGTCACCGAGCAAACGGGGGAGGCCACCATCCTCTCCGTCCGCGACGGCATCCACCACCTCACTGTGAACAAGGTGGACGGGCCGCAGACATTCCGCGTGACCAGTGACCCCGGGTTTCTCGGCGCGCTCCACACCACCTCCGTCGGCAAGGCGCTCGTCGCATTCGCGGAGGATGAGGACCGCGAACGGCTGCTCGAGGAGCTTCCGCTGGAGCCGCTGACCGCCCTGTCCATCACCGACCGGGACGCCTTCCGCGCCGAGATCGAGAAGGTGCGGCGGCAGGGGTATGCGGTCATGGATGAGGAAAACGAGCTGGGCATGCGCGCCGTGGCGGTGCCGGTCTTCAACTCCCAGGGCACGGCCTTTGCGTCCCTGGCCACCGCCGTTCCGGTGTTCCGGCTCAGCATGGAGGCGCTGGTGGCGCTGGTTCCGCTGCTGCAGGCGGCCGCCGTTGAGCTTTCCGCCCGGCTGCCCCAGCGGTAACCCGCACCGGAAAACGCTGCGGCTACAATCTCCCTTGTTCGTATCTAGAACAAGAGTGCATCATATGAACTTTTCCTGTACTGTTATCCGTATCACCCGGCCAGCGCGGGGCGCAGCAGGCGCCCCAAGCGGTCGAGTGCCGTTGTCAAAGGAGCCGCACGCATGAGCAATCGAACCGAGTCCTACCTCATAGGACTTGTCGGGGATGGCGTGATGCCATCGCTCTCGCCCCACATGCACGAGCGCGAAGGCGACGTCCAGGGCGTCCGCTACCTGTACCGGCCCATCGACCTGCACGAGCTCGGCCTGCCGGCCACCGCCGTCGGCGACCTGCTGCAAAGCGCCCACCGGATGGGCTTCAACGGGCTGAACATCACGCACCCGTGCAAGCAGCTGGTCCTCGAGCACCTCCACGAGATCGCCCCGGACGCCGAACGCCTGGGTGCCGTCAACACCGTGGTGATCCAGGACGGCCGGTTCATCGGCCACAACACAGACTTCTCCGGCTTCGCCGCCGCCCTCGCCTCCGGGCTTCCGGACGCCAAGCTGGACCGGGTGGTGCAGCTGGGAGCGGGCGGCGCCGGATCCGCCGTCGCCTACGCCCTGCTCACGGCCGGCGTGCAGACGCTGGAGCTTGTGGACATGGATCCGGCGCGCAGTGCCGAACGCGCCGCCGAACTGGCCGGCTTCTTCCCGGACCGTACCGTCTCCGCTCGCACGACGGCGGAGTTGCCGCAGCTGATGCCCGCCGCGGACGGGCTGGTGCACTGCACGCCCGTGGGCATGGCCGCCCACCCCGGCACACCGCTGGACATGGCCCTCGTGGAGCCCCGGCACTGGGTGGCGGACATCGTCTACCGCCCCATCGAAACCGAACTCGTCCGCGAAGCACGGGCCAAAGGCTGCCGGGTGCTCGACGGCGGACGCATGGCAGTGGGCCAGGCCGCCGACGCCTTCCGGATCTTCACCGGACTCGAGCCCGACGCCGAACGGATGCGCGCCCACTTCCTGGAGCTCATTGCCGCCGAAGAGGTGGCCGTCTGATGCGCACCGGGATCGCCACCGTGTGCCTCTCCGGCACGCTGAAGGAAAAGATGCAGGCCTGCGCCATCGCGGGCTTCGACGGCATCGAGATTTTCGAGCAGGATCTGGTCACCTCGTCGCTGAGCCCCGAGGACGTCCGCAAGATGGCCGCGGACCTGGGCCTCACGCTGGACCTCTACCAGCCGTTCCGCGACTTCGACAGCGTGGCCGAGGACCTGCTGGCAGCCAACCTGCGCCGGGCGGCGGCCAAGTTCCGGCTCATGTCCCGGCTGGGCATGAACACCATCCTGGTCTGCACCAACGTCGCCACCGCCACGATCGACGACGACGACCTCCGCGCCGAGCAGCTCGCCGCCCTGGCGGACCTGGCGGGTGAGCACGGCGTTAAGGTTGCCTACGAGGCCCTCGCCTGGGGCAAGTACGTCAACGACTACGAGCACGCCCACCGCCTCGTGGAGAAGGTGGACCACCCCAGCCTCGGCACCTGCCTGGACTCCTTCCACATCCTGTCCCGGGACTGGGACACCGCGCCCATCGAGGACATCAACGCCGACAAGATCTTCTTCGTGCAGGTGGCCGACGCCCCCAAGCTCTCCATGGACGTGCTCTCCTGGAGCCGGCACTACCGCGTCTTCCCGGGCGAGGGCCAGTTCGAGCTTGCGAAGTTCATGGGCCACGTGGTGCGCGCCGGCTACACTGGGCCGGTGTCCCTGGAGGTCTTCAACGACGTCTTCCGCCAGTCCGACGTCGAACGCACCGCCGTCGACGCCATGCGCTCCCTGATCTGGCTGGAGGAGCAGAGCGCCAAGTGGCTGGACGCCAACGCGCCGGCCTCCTCCGTCGGTGCCGGCGGCACTGTTGCTGGTGGTCCTCCGGCCGCCGCCCGCCGCCGCTATCCCATGGAACTGGCAACGCTCCCGCAGGTGGCAGAGCCTGCCGGCTTCAACTTCGCCGAGGTCAAGGCCGCGGACACCGGAGTGCTGGAAACCGTCCTCGGCCAGCTCGGCTTCGAGTTCAACGGCCGCCACCGCACCAAGGACGTCCAGCTCTGGACCATGGGCCACGCCCGGGTGATCATCAACGAACAGGCCCCCGAAGCTGCCGAACCCGCCATCGCAGCCCTGGGGTTCGACGTCGACTCCCCGGTGATTGCCTCAGCCCGCGCCCAGCAGCTCAAGGCCCCCGTGGTTCCCCGGAAGAGCCAGGCCAACGAGGAAGTGTTCCAGGGCTTCGCCGCCCCGGACTCCACCGAGATCTTCCTGTGCCAGGGCAGCCCGGACGGCACCGCCGCCTGGACGCGTGAATTCGGCGAGGGGCTCGAGGTGCCCTCCGGCGCCCGGAGCGCGGTGATCGACCACGTGAACCTGGCCCAGCCGTGGCAGCACTTCGACGAGGCTGTCCTCTTCTACACGAGCGCCCTGGCGCTGGAGCCGCTGCCGTACGCCGAGGTGGCCAGCCCCAGCGGGCTGGTCCGGTCGCAGGTCATGCAGACCTCGGACCGGGACGTGCGCCTGGTCCTGAACCTGGCCCCGGTCATCCAGCAGGACGGCGCGGACCCGGGGGCGGCCCCGCGGAAGACCTACCAGGAGCACATCGCCTTCGCGGTGGATGACCTGGTGGCCACCGCCCGCGCCGCCCGCGACCGTGGGCTGGCCTTCCTGCAGATCCCGGAAAACTACTACGAGGACCTGGACGCCCGCTTCGACCTCGACCCCGGTTTCCTGGCCACGCTCCGGGACCTCAACCTGCTGTACGACCGCGACGCCGACGGCGAATTCCTGCACTTCTACACCGCCACGGTGGGCAGCGTGTTCTTCGAAATGGTGGAACGCCGCGGCAACTACGACGGCTACGGGGCGCCCAACGCACCGGTGCGCCACGCCGTCCAGTACGACCATCTGCACGACCTGACCCAAACCAACCACTGATTCCAACCACAGATTGAAAGGAGGCTGCTGTGCCTGAAGACGTGAATCTCGCAACGTACAACGCCGACGCGCTGACCGAGGACCTGTCGGACGCAGTACCCGCAACCCCGGCGGCTGTCCCCGCTGAAGCACCCCGTGTGGAAACCCAGCAGGATCTCGACGCGGAGATCAAGGCCATCGGAGATGCCTACGCCCGCGCGCTCAAGGACGGTGCGGCGCCGGAAACCCAGCCGCGCCTGGACTTCCCGCCCTACCGCAGCAGCCTCCTGCGCCACCCCACCAAGAGCCTGCACCACGCGGACCCGGAAACCATCGAGCTGTACTCCCCGGCGTTCGGGCACCAGGACGTACACGAGCTGGAATCGGACCTGACCATCCAGCACAACGGCGAACCGCTGGGTGAGCGGATCATCGTCCAGGGCAAGGTCCTCGACGGCGACGGCCGCCCGGTAGCCGGCCAGCTGGTGGAGATCTGGCAGGCCAACTCCTCCGGCCGCTACATCCACAAGCGCGACCAGCACCCGGCACCGCTGGACCCCAATTTCACCGGCGTGGGGCGCTGCATCACCGGACCCGACGGCTCCTACCGCTTCGTCACTATCAAGCCGGGCGCCTACCCGTGGAAGAACCACCTCAACGCCTGGCGTCCCGCGCACATCCACTTCTCGCTGTTCGGCCAGGCATTCACGCAGCGGATCGTCACCCAGATGTACTTCCCGGGCGACCAGCTCTTCCCGCTGGACCCGATCTACCAGTCGATCGTGGACCAGGATGCCCGCGACCGCCTCGTGGCCGCCTACGACCACAGCCTCACCCAGCCAGAATGGGCGCTGGGCTACAACTGGGACATCATCCTGACGGGTTCCAAGCGGACCTGGACCGAGAACGAGGCGCTTGGCGCGGAAGGCGACGACCATGAGTAACTCCACCAAGCTGGTTCCCACCCCCGGCCAGACCGTAGGCCCGTTCTACGGCTACGCCCTGCCCTACAACAAGGACCGCGAGCTGCTGGCCCCCGGATCGCCGGGCTCCATCCGCCTCCAGGGCACCGTCTACGACGGCGCCGGGCACCCGATTCCGGATGCCATCCTCGAAATCTGGCAGCCGGACTCCGAGGGCAACATTGTCCACCGGACCGGCTCCCTGGTCCGGGACGGCTACACCTTCACCGGATTCGGCCGCAGCGCCGTCGGCAACACCGGCGTCTACACCTTCACCACGGTGAACCCCGGACCCACCGAACCCGGCGCAGCAGCCTTCATCTCCGTCGCGGTCTTTGCCCGCGGCCTGATGAACCGCCTCTTCACCCGCGTGTACCTGCCGGAGAACGCCGAAGCACTGGAGAAGGACCCGCTGCTGTCCTCGCTGGACCCCGAGCGCCGCAAGACGCTGATCGCACGCCGCGACGCCGACGGCGGCCTCACCTGGGACATCCGCCTGCAGGGCGAGGACGAAACCGTCTTCCTCGACTTCGAGGGAACCGGCACCGGGGGCGCCGCAAAGTGACCGGCTTCCAGGCAGCGTGCACCGGCGGGCTTTACGGCGACGCTGCGCTCCACGGCGACACTGCGCTTCGCCGCGACGCCGGGTTAGGCGACGTCGGCCTGCTGAGCCCTGTGTCGGCGTCGCCCCTCGTGGCGGCACTGACCGGCGACCGGGCCGTCCTCGCTGCGATTCTCGCCGTGGAGGCCGGCTGGGCAGCTGTGCTGGAGCAGCATGACCTCGCTCCCGCCGGCTCCGCTGCCGTGGTGGCCCACGCCGCCGACGCCTCCCGGTACGATGTTGCCGATATTGCCAGGCGGGCGCAGGGCGGCGGAAACCCGGTGATCCCGCTGCTGGGCGACCTCCGGAGCCAGGCCAAGGCGCTGGACGCCGCCGGCGTCGGTGCCGCGAAGGCAGTGCACACCTCGCTGACCAGCCAGGACGTGCTGGACACGGCCCTGATGCTGGTGGCCCGCAACACTGTTGCGGCGCTGCTCGCCGATGTGAAAGGCACGACGGCGGTGCTCGCCCGCCTGGCGGAACAGCACGCGGACACGCTGTGCGTCGGCAGGAGCCTGACCCAGCATTCACTGCCGTTCACCTTCGGGCTTCGGGCGGCGCAGTGGTTCCACGGGCTGGCAGCCGCGGCACGCCGGCTTGAAGCGCTGAAGCTGCCGGTGCAGTTCGGCGGCGCGGCCGGCACGCTGGCCGCTGGCACTGTTCTCACTTCAAAAGCCGGGCTGACTTCAAAAGCCGGGCCGAGTTCCGGCCCGGCCACGGACCCCTTCGCACTGTCTGACGCGCTGGCAGCCCAGCTGGGGCTCGCCGCCGCGCCTGCACCGTGGCACACCAACCGGCTGGCCGTGACCTCGCTGGGCGACGCCGTGGCCTCCGTGGTGGACGCGCTCGGCAAGATCGCAGCGGATGTCCTGTTCCTGAGCCGTCCCGAGGTGGCCGAGGTGGCGGAACCGCGCGCCCCCGGCCGCGGAGTGTCCTCGGCGATGCCGCAGAAGCAGAACCCCGTGCTGTCTGTGCTGGTCCGCAGCGCGGCCCTGCAGGCGCCCGGCCTGGCTGCGCAGCTGCACCTTGCCGCGGCCACCTTCAACGACGAACGCCCTGACGGTGCGTGGCACACTGAATGGCCGGCCCTGCGCCAGCTGCTCGCCCTTGCCCTCGGCGCCGCCGGGCACGTGCGGGAACTCGTGGAGGGGCTGCAGGTCTTCCCCGACGGCATGCGGCGGAACCTGGACCTGTCCGGCCCGCTGCTGCTCAGCGAGGGCGTCTCCGCCGCGGTGGCGCCGCTGCTTTCCACCGATGGAGCCGGCGGCGGCACCGACGGAGCCGGCCTGGACGGGAAGCAGCAGCTGCAGGCCGTCGTCGATAAGACGCTCCAGGCACCGCAGGCCGAACAGGCCGCCACCTACCGCCGGCTGCTGCGCGAGGCCGTCCCCGCGGACAGGCTCTCCGACGCGCAGCTGGAGAAGCTGCTCGACCCCGCCAGCTACCTGGGGCAGGCAGCCGAGATCTCGCGGCGGATCCTGGCGGCTTTCCCGGATTTTGCGCTTACTTCAACCGAACCAGACGGAAACGGAGATTCCCGTGGCTAAACCAGCAGTGAAGGCCGTGCTGCTTTCCCCCCAGCGCGCGCTGGGGGACAAACCGCTCCTGATCGTCGGGCCGTCGCTCGGCACCTCCTCGGTGCTGTGGGCCCAGGTCGGCTCGCTCCTGGGCAACGAGTTCGACGTCGTCGCCTGGGACCTGCCCGGACACGGTGTCTCTGCCCCCGCCGCCGAAACGTTCAGCGTCGCGGATCTAGCGGACGCCGTCGTCGAACTCGTTGACTCGATCGCCCCCGGCGAGAAGTTCCACTACGCCGGAGTATCCCTGGGCGGGGCCACGGGCCTGCAGCTGGGCATCAAGCACGGCGACCGGCTCAAGAGCCTCTCCGTGCAGTGCTCCGGTGCCAAGCTGGGCACCCCGGAAGGCTGGCTGGAACGCGCCGAGACGGTCCGTACCCAGGGCACCCCGGTGATGATCCAAGGCTCGGCCGAACGCTGGTTCGCGCCGGGGTTCATGGACCGCGAACCGGAATACAGCAGCCGGCTCCTGCACTCCCTGCGCGACGCCGACCGGTTCAGCTACGCATTCTGCTGCGAGGCGCTGGCCGGCTTCGACGTGCGCGACCAGCTCGGCAGCATCACCGTCCCGACGCAGGTGGTGGCGGGCGCCCTGGACGGGGTGGCCCCGCCGTCGTTCGCCGAAGAGGTGGCCGCAGGCATCACCGCCGGCGGCGGCACAGCGTCCGCAGCCACGCTCGAGGGCGTGGCGCACCTGGCGCCCGCCGAGGCGCCGGCCCACGTGGCCGAGCTGATGCGGAGCCTCATGTCCTGGACCGAAACCCGCGGAGGAAGCAAATGAGCGGCGCCGAAGCTACCGGTACCCAAGCGGCCGGCACCCAGACTGTCGACCCCCGGCGCAACGGTGTGGTCCAGCCGGACGCCACCAGCCAGGAGATTTACGACGGCGGCATGGTGGTCCGGCGCGAAGTGCTCGGCGACGCGCACGTGGACCGGGCCAACGCCAAGAAGGACGCCTTCACCGAGGACTTCCAGGACATGATCACCCGCATCGCGTGGGGCGGCATCTGGACCCGCCCGGGCCTGCCGCGCCAGATGCGCTCCGCCGTCACCATCACCGCCATGGTGGCCCACGGGCACTGGGAAGAGCTGGCTATGCACGTCCGTGCAGCCATCACCAACGGACTGAGCAGGGACGAGATCAAGGAGATCCTGCTGCAGACCGCCATCTACTGCGGGGTCCCCTCCGCCAACACCGCCTTCAAGACAGCCCAGCAGGTGTTCCATGAAATGGACAACACCGACATGGACAGCGCCGGGCCCGACACCACCCCCATCCCACCCAAGTAGGTAGCAGGTTGGGCGTTCTGAGACCCCAGAACGCCCTGAAATGCTACCCGGTTGGGTCCAGACAATTCGAGGAATTCATGAACCAGGCTTTTGTTTACGACGCCGTACGTACGCCGTTCGGGAAGTTCGGCTCCGGCCTCGCCGCGGTCCGCCCGGATGACCTTGCCGCGCATGTGATCCGCGAGTCCGTGAAGCGCACCCCGCAGCTTGACGTTGAGCGGATCGATGAGGTGGTGTTCGGCAACGCGAACGGTGCCGGCGAGGAGAACCGGAACATCGCGCGGATGGGCACGCTGCTGGCGGGCCTGCCGGTCTCGATTCCGGGCACCACGGTCAACCGTTTGTGTGGTTCGTCGCTTGACGCGGCGATCATCGCGTCCCGGCAGATCAATGCCGGCGACGCCGACCTGGTGCTGGTGGGCGGTGCCGAGTCGATGTCCCGTGCGCCGTGGGTGCTGCCCAAGACGGAGAAGCCCTATCCGGCCGGGGACATGACCCTGGCGTCCACCACGCTGGGTTGGCGCCTGGTGAACAAGGCAATGCCGAAGGAATGGACCATCTCCCTGGGCGAGGCCACCGAACGTCTGCGCGAGAAGTACGGCGTGACCAGGGCGCAGCAGGACGAGTTCGCCGCGAACTCGCACAACCTGTCGGCTGCGGCGTGGGATGAGGGTTTTTACGACAACCTCGTTGCCCCGGTGCCGGGGACGGATCTGGTCCGCGACGAGGGCATCCGCGCGGGTTCGTCTGCGGAAAAGTTGGCCGGGCTGAAGACGGTGTTCCGGACCGAGAACGGCACGGTGACCGCGGGCAACGCATCGCCGCTGAATGACGGGGCCTCCGCGGCCTGGGTGGGCAGCGAGGCTGCCGCCGGGCTGCTCGGGCTGGACCCGCTGGCGCGGATCGCCGGGCGCGGCGCGCACGCCAACGACCCCCAGTACTTCGGCTACGCCCCGGTGGAGGCGGCGAACAAGGCCCTCGCGAAGGCGGGCATCGGCTGGGACCAGGTGGGCGCCGTCGAACTTAACGAAGCCTTCGCCGCGCAGTCCCTGGCCTGCATCAACGCCTGGGGCATCGACCCCGCGATCGTGAACCGTCACGGCGGTGCGATCGCCATGGGCCACCCGCTCGGCGCGTCCGGTACCCGGATCCTGGGCACCCTGGCCCGGTCCCTGCAGGCCTCCGGGCAGCGTTGGGGTGTCGCGGCGATCTGCATCGGCGTGGGCCAGGGCCTGGCCGTCGTGCTCGAAAACGTGACTGCTTCTACAGGAAAGGCATAGGCGATGCTGAATTTCGTTGACACGGCCGGCGAGGCCGTCGCGGCCGTCAAGGACGGCTCCACCGTGATGATCGGCGGGTTCGGCAACGCCGGCCAGCCCTTCGAACTGATCGACGCGCTGCTGGACAGCGGCGCCACCGACCTGACGGTGGTGAACAACAACGCCGGTCAGGGCGACCAGGGCCTGGCGCTGCTCATCAAGGAAGGCCGGGTACGGAAGATGATCTGCTCGTTCCCGCGGCAGTCCGACTCCTGGCACTTCGACACCAAATACAAGGCCGGGCAGATCGAACTGGAGCTGGTGCCGCAGGGCAACCTGGCCGAACGCATCCGCGCCGCCGGCGCCGGCATCGGCGGCTTCTTCACGCCCACCGGGTACGGCACCATGCTGGCCGAGGGCAAGGAAACCCGCATCATCGACGGCCGCGGCCAGGTGTTCGAGACCCCCATCCACGCCGACGTCGCGCTGATCAAGGCGCTCAAGGCCGACGGCGTGGGAAACCTGGTCTACCGCAAGACCGCCCGGAACTTCGGCCCGATCATGGCCGCCGCGGCAAGGCACACGGTGGTCCAGGTGTCCGAGATCGTGCCCACCGGCGCGCTGGACCCGGAGAACATCGTGACCCCCGGCATTTACGTCAACAGCATCGTCCGTATTGATTCCCGCG